>JAIXSA010000009.1 GCA_027484915.1 Paracoccaceae bacterium
CGCGGTGGCGTAGGTGTCGTAGAGGTCGAGGCCGTCGCAGGCGAAGTATTTCAGGCCGGGGCGGTTGGAGAAGGTGGCGGCGATCCAACCGGTGGGGGTTTTGGTGGAAATGCCGATGCCGTTGTCTTCGCAACAGAAGAGGAGGGGCAGGGGGATCGACTGGTAGCTGGTCCATTGCGCGGCGTTGAAGGCGCCTTGGGCGGTGGAGTGGTTGGCCGAGGCGTCGCCGAAGCTGCAGTAGGCGATGGCGTCGTCGGGGAGGATCGCGTGCTCGGGCCGGCGACGGCGGGCGGCGGCGATGGCATAGGCGGCGCCGACGGCTTTGGGCAGGTGGCTGGCGATGGTGGAGGTCTGGGGCGGGATCATGAGGGCGCGGCTGCCCAGGACCTTGTGCCGGCCGCCGGAGATCGGGTCCTCGGCCGACGACGCGAAGGAGAGGAGCATGTCGCGTCCGATGGTCTGGCCGGGGACCTGCTCGGCGCGCGCGATCTGGAAGGCGGCGTCGCGGTAGTGGAGGAAGGCGATGTCGGTGGGACGAAGGGCGGCGGCGACGGCGGCAAGGCCTTCGTGGCCCGAGGAGCCGATGGTGTAGAAGCCCTGGCCCGCGCGCTGCATGGCGCGGCTTTGGCGGTCAAGCGCGCGGCTGAGGCAGCCGGAGCGGAAAAGCGAGATGGCGAGGGTATCGGCAAGCGGGCCCTGCGGCGGGTTGCCCGGCGGCAGGTCGCGGGCGGCGACGCGGGACAGGAAGTTTTCGTGGACGATGTCACAGCGGTCCATCAGCGGGGCTCCAGTGCGGCGGCGATACGGGAAAGGCCGCGGGTCAGGTCGGCGTCGGAATAAGCGAAGGAGAGACGCAGATGGCCGGGCAGGCCGAAGGCGCGACCGGGGACCAGGGCGACGCCGTGGTCGTGGAGGAGCCAGCGACAGAAGTCGGCGTCGGTGGGGTGGCCGGTGGCCGCCATCGCGGCGGTGATGCGGGGGAAGACGTAAAAGGCTCCGTGGGTGGTGGGGCAGTCGATGCCGGGGATCGCGTTCAGCGCCGAGACAACGCGGTCGCGGCGGGCCTGCCAGTCGGCGCGGCGGGTCGCAAGGAGCGACTGGTCGCCGTCCAGTGCGGCAAGGGCGGCGGCTTGCGAGACCGAGGAGGCCCCCGAAGTCACCTGGCCCTGGACGGTGCCCATCGCACCGATAAGGACCTTGGGTCCGATGCCCCAACCGATGCGCCAGCCGGTCATGGCATAAGCTTTTGACACGCCGTCAACTGTCAGGGTACGGTCGCGGAGGTCGGGTGCGGCAGTGGTGAAGGGGGTGAAGGGGACGTAGGCCAGGTGGCGGTAGATTTCGTCTGACAGGACCCAGATGTCCGGGTGGCGGGCCAGCACTTCTGCGAGCGCGTGAAGTTCTGCGGCGGAGTAGACGGCGCCCGAGGGGTTCGAGGGGGAGTTCAGCATCAGCCAGCGGGTGCGGGGGGTGATGGCGGCCTCCAAGGCGGCGGGGGACAGCTTGAAGCCGGTCTCCATCGGGCAGGGAATGACGATCGGGCGACCGCCCGCCATGCTGACGATGTCGGCGTAGCTGGTCCAGAACGGGGCGGGCATCACCACCTCGTCGCCGGGGTTCAAGGTCGCCAGCATCGCGTTGGCGATCACCTGCTTGGCGCCGGTGGAGACGATGACTTCGGCGGCCGTGACGCCCGCATCTGCAGCGATGGCGGCGCGGAGGGCGGGGGTGCCGCTGTTGGCGGTGTAGCGGGTCTGGCCCTGCAGCGCGGCCTGGTGGGCGGCGTCGATGACATGGGCGGGGGTGGGGAAATCCGGCTCTCCGGTCGACAGCGAGACGACGTCGCGACCGGCGGCTTTCAGCGCGGCAGCCTCTTCGGAGATCTGGACGATCTCGGACACGTCCAGCCCGCGGATGCGGTCTGCGCGGGTGAAGTCTGCGGTCATCATGGTCTCGCTTTTGCCATCCGGCTCCAGTCTAGCTGGTCTTTCGCCTGAAAATGAGCGACATGTTGGTCACTACTTTGGAGAAAAACTCACATGATTGCGCCGCGCCGGTTCCTGCCCTCGATCAGTTCATTGTTGGCGCTGGAGGCGGTGGAGCGGCTAGGCAGTGCCACGGCGGCGGCGGAAGAGCTGGCGCTGACCCATTCGGCGGTCAGTCGGCAGTTGAAGACACTGCAGGACCAGATCGGGGTGACGCTTCTGCGCCGCGAGGGGAAGGGGCTGGCACTGACCCCGGCGGGGGTGGACTACGCCGCGTCGATCCGGGACTACTTGCAGGACCTGGCGCGGGCCAGCCTGAAGATCCGGGCAGCGGGGGAACAGTCGAGCCTGAACATCGCCGTCCTGCCCGCCTTCGGGACGCACTGGCTGCTGCCACGCCTGCGGCGGTTCGCGGCGGAAAACCCGGACATCACGCTGAACTTCGGGACGCGGCTGTCGCCCTTCGACTTCACGCGTGAGCCCTTCGACGCGGCGATCCATTTTGGCGGGGCGGACTGGCCGGGGGCGACGCATCTGGAACTGGGGCGCGAGCGGGTGATCCCGGCCTGCGCGCCGGACTTGGCGGCAGGTCCGCTAAAGGCGCAGGACCTGCTTGCCCTGCCGCTCTTGCACCTGGAAACCCGGCCCGGCGCCTGGGAGGACTGGTTTGCCCGGCAGGGCTGTCCGGTGGGGCATTTGCGGGGAATGCTGTTCGATCAGTTCGGCCAGATGGCCGAGGCGGCGGCGCTGGGCTTTGGCGTGGCGCTTCTGCCCGCCTTCCTGGCCGAGGCCGAGTTCCGGGCAGGTCGGCTGCGCCCGGCGGTCGCAGGCTATACCGAGGTCGACGGGGCCTATCACATCGTCTGGCCCCAGATCCGCCCGCCAAGCCGCGCCTTGCAGAAGCTGCTGAGGTGGCTGCGGCACCCCGACTGACGTCAGGGCAGCTGCATCGGGCCGTTGGGCACCGGCATCCCGCCCGCCACTGCGCCCCAGACGGACTGGTCGAAGTTGACGATGGCCCCGGTCATCAGCCCGGCGTCGTCCGAGACGAGGAAGTTGACTGCTCGGGCGGCCTCATCGGGGTCGACGAGGCGTCCGAAGGGCAGGGCGGCGGCGGCTTTCGCCTCCCACTCGGGATCGCCGTTTGCGGCCTGGATTTCGCGTTCATGATCCGAGGCCATCCAGCCCACGTTCAGCTGGTTGACCCGGATGCGGTTGCCCATGACGCTGAACGCCGTGTTCGTGGTGAGCGTCGTCAGTGCGCCTTTCGAAGCACAGTAGGCGTTGATGAAGGGTTGCCCTGCCAGGGCCGAGATCGAGCCGATGTTGCAGATCGCGCCCTGGATGTTCTTGGCGATCATCAGGCGGATCGCATCCTGCATCAGGAAGTAGGGGCCGCGGACGTTGGTGGCGAACATATCGTCGAAGGCCTCGGGCGTAGTGTCGAGGATCGTGCCGCGTGCGGTCGAGGCCCCGGCGTTCACCAGGACGTCGAGGCGTCCGAAGCGGCGGTCGGTCTCGGCGATGACATGGCGGCAGTCGTCGACGTTGGCGAAGTCGGCCTGCAGGAATTCGGTATGGTTACCATGCGCGTCGCGGATGCCGCGCGCGACCGAGGTGCCCCGGTCGGCATTGCGTCCGGTGATGATGATTCCGCTGGCCCCTGCTGCTGCCAGGCGGCGGGCGATTGCCGCGCCGAGGCCCTGCGTGGCCCCCGCCACGACGCAAATCTTGCCATCCATCCGGTTCATCACGGTTCCTCCTGCGCGGCGGGATCAGGGCCCGTGGCGCAGCCTAGTCGCGCCGCCGCCCCGCCGCCAGCGGGTTGTGGATCAGCCCAGACGCTCCATCAGCTTGCAGTAGGCGGTCTGGCCGGTGCGGAAGTTCGAGAGGCGGAAGAATTCGTTCGGGGCGTGGAGGTTTTCGTCGTTCATCCCGAAAGCGAAGACGGTGGCGTGGACGCCAAGCTCGTTCAGAAGCATGGTCATCACGGGGATCGAGCCGCCGGTGCGGGTGATGTAGGGGGCCTTGCCGTAGACATCGGTCAGGACCTGTGCCGCCGCCGTGCTGGCGTTGTGGCCGGGGGGGACGAGGAAGGGGTCGGCGCTGCCTGCAAGGCGTGTGACGCTGACGCGCAGGCCCTTGGGGCAGGCCGCCTCGATATGGGCGCGGAGGAGGTCGAAGATCGCGTCGGGCTTCTGGTTGGCGACAAGGCGGCAGGTGATCTTGGCATGCGCCTCGGCGGGAAGGACGGTCTTGATGCCGCTGCCCTGCCAGCCGCCCCAGATGCCGTTCATCTCCAACGTTGGTCGCCCCCAGAGCCGTTCGCGGGTGGTGTAGCCTTCCTCGCCGAAGGTGTCGGGGACGCCCAGGTCTGCGATATAGGCGGCCTCGTCGAAGGGGATGCGGGCGAAGGCGGCGCGGTCTTCGACCGTGAGGTCGATGACGTCGTCGTAGAAGCCGGGGACGGTGATTTTTCCGTTCGCGCCCTTCATCGAGGCGATGATCTGCGCCAGGCCCTGGATCGGGTTGGCGATCCCGCCGCCCTGCTGGCCGGAGTGCTGGTCACCCTTCGCGCCCGAGACGGTGATCTCGGCGGCCACCAGCCCTTTCAGGCCGGTGATCAGGTTCGGCTGGTCCTCGCCCCACTGGCTGCCGTCGGCAGAGAAGATCATGTCGGCCTTCAGCATCGAACCGTTCGCCTTGATGAACGGGGGGAGGTGGGGGGAGCCGATCTCCTCTTGTCCTTCGAAGAACATCTTCACGTTGACGGGGAGCTTTCCCTTCGTCTTCAGCATCGCCTCGACCGAAAGGATCGGGATCAGCATCCCGCCCTTGTCGTCCGAGGCCCCCCGGCCCCAGAGCTTGTTGTCGCGGATTTCCGGTTCGAAGGGCGGAGTCTGCCAGAGGTCGAAGGGTTCCGCCGGTTGGACGTCGAAGTGGCCGTAGATCAGGATGGTGGGCTTGCCCGGCGCGTGCAGCCAGTCGGCATAGACGACCGGGTGGCCGTCGGTGGGCATCATGCGGACGTTTTCCATCCCGGCGGCCTTGAGGCGGTCGACGACCCAGTTTCCAGCGGCCACCACGTCGGGGATGTGGGCAGGCGCGGCAGAGACCGAGGGGATGCGGACGAAATCGACGAGTTCATCCACGAAGCGCGGCTGATGCGCGTCGAGGTATTCGGACCAGTCCATGTGCTTTCCTTTCAGGCCGCAGGCATGCGGGTTTCGACGAGTTCGGCCCAATAGGACGCGCCGAAGGGGATCGCTTCGTCGTTGAAGTTGTATTCGGGGTGATGGACTTCCGCCGTGTCGCCGTTGCCGACCTGGATATAAGCGCCGGGGACGGCCTGCAGCATGTAGGCGAAATCCTCGCCGCCCATGATCGCGGGGCAGTTCGCGTCGACCGATCCCGAACCGCCGATCTTTTCGGCGACTTGGGCGGCGAAGTCGGTTTCCCGTTCGGCGTTGACCATGGCGGGGTAGCCTGGTTTCCAATCGATCTCCACCGATCCGCCGAAGCCTGCGACGGTGCCTTCGACCAGCGCGCGGAAGCGTTCCTCGGCCAGTTTGCGGACGCCGGCGTCGAAGGTGCGGACGGTGCCGCGCAGCTCGACGCGTTCGGGGATGACGTTCCAGGCCTCGGACTCGGTCTTCATCGAGGTGACGGAGACGACGATGGATTCAAGGGGGTCGGAGTTGCGCGAGACGATGGTCTGGAGTGCCATCACGGTCTGGCAGGCCATGACGGTGGTGTCGACGGTGCGGTGCGGACAGGCCGCGTGGCCGCCCTGGCCGCGCAGGTGGACGGTGAAGTTGTCGGTGGCGGCGTAGAACGGGCCGGGCTTGATCGAGAACTGGCCGACGGGCAGGCCGGGGGAGTTGTGCATCCCGTAGACCTCCTTGATACCGAACCGTTCGATCAACCCGTCCTTGACCATCGCCTCGCCACCCGCGCCACCTTCTTCAGCGGGCTGAAAGATCACGGCGACGCTGCCGTCGAAGTTGCGGGTTTCGCAGAGGTATTTCGCGGCCCCGAGCAGCATGGCCGTGTGGCCGTCATGGCCGCAGGCGTGCATCTTGCCGGGCGTTTTGGACGCATAGGGCAGGTTGGTGGCTTCCAGGATCGGCAGGGCGTCCATGTCGGCGCGGAGGCCCACGACGTGCCCGCGCGTGTCGGTCTTGCCCTTGATCACGCCCACGACTCCGGTGCGGCCGATACCGGTCACGACCTCGTCGCAGCCGAATTCGCGCAGGCGGTCGGCGACCGTGGCGGCGGTGCGGTGGACGTCGTACATGAGTTCCGGGTTCTCGTGCAGGTCACGGCGCCAGGCGGTGATTTCGGCCTGCATCTCGGCCAGACGGTTCTTGATCGGCATGGGGTCCTCCCTAGTCCTGCAGGACGAAATGGCCGGGGGCCACTTCGGTATAGACCGATGGGGCGGGCTCATGCCCCAGCGGAAAGATCGGCGACTTGATCGGCTTGAACGATAGGTCATCGGCGAAGCGGCGTTTGGTGGGGTCGGCGATGGGGACGGCGGACAGCAGCTGCTTGGTGTAGCTGTGCGCGGGGCTTTCGAAGATCGCCGCGCGGGGGCCGATTTCGACGATCCTGCCCAGATACATCACGCCCACCTGATGCGCGATGCGTTCGACGACGGCCATGTCGTGGGAGATGAAGAGGTAGGAGAGGCCGAGGTCCTCTTGCAGCTCCATCATCAGGTTCAGGACCTGCGCCTGGACCGAGACGTCGAGGGCGGAGACGGCCTCGTCCGCGACGATGAGCTTGGGGTTCACGGCCAAAGCGCGGGCGATGGCGACGCGCTGGCGTTGGCCGCCGGACAACTCGTGCGGGAAGCGTTTCATGAAGCCGCGGGGGATGTTGACGCGGTCGAAGAGCTGTTCGACGCGGGCTTTCAGTTCTGCGCCGGAGGCGAGGCCGAAGTTGACGATGGGCTCGGCCACCTGGTCCTTGAGGCGGCGGTAGGGGTTTAGGCTGGCGAAGGGGTCCTGGAAGACCATCTGCATGTCGGCGCGCGCGCGTCTTAGGTCGTGGTGGTTCAGCGCACCGATGTCGCGGCCGCCGATCCAGACCTCTCCGCTTGTGGGTTTGACGAGGCGCAGGATGGACCGGCCGCAAGAGGACTTGCCGCAGCCGGATTCGCCGACGAGGGCGAGGGTTTCGCCGACGTTGAGGGTGAAGCTGACGTCCTCCACCGCGTGGACCTGGGCCTTGGTGCGGCGCAGGATGCCACCCTTGACGGGGAAGCGGGTGGTGAGGTGGCGGACGTCGAGAAGCACTTCCTTCTTCCGCGCCACCGGGGTCACACGGGCGGCGCGGGCGGCCTCATCCCCGATCAGGCGCATGCGTTCTGGGGCGGGCTTGCCTTTCATCTCGCCCAGTTTCGGGACGGCGGCGAGGAGGGCCTTGGTGTAGTCTTCTTTCGGCGCGGTGAAGATCTGGTCGACGGTGCCCGTCTCGACGATCTTGCCGCGGTACATGACGACGACGCGGTCGGCCATCTGGGCGACGACGGCCATGTCGTGGGTAATGAAGAGGACCGCCATCCCGTTTTCGCGCTTCAGCCGGTTGATGAGGGCGAGGATCTCGGCCTGTATCGTGACGTCGAGGGCGGTGGTGGGTTCGTCGGCGATGAGGAGCTTCGGCTCGCAGGCCATCGCCATTGCGATCACGACACGCTGGCGCATGCCGCCGGAAAGCTCGTGCGGGTATTGCTTCAAGCGGCGTTCGGGTTCGGGGATGCGGACGCTTTTCAGCAACTCCAGCGCGCGGGCGCTGGCCTGGGATTGGGACAGGCCCTTGTGCAGCATCAGGCCGTCGGTCAGCTGGCGTTCGATGGTGAAGACGGGGTTCAGTGCCGTCATCGGTTCCTGGAAGATCATCCCGATCTCGTTGCCGCGCACGCTGCCCATCACGGACGGAGAGGCGGCTGCGACGTCGAGTTCCGTGCCGTCTGACCGGCGGAAGCGGAGTTGGCCTGCGGCGATGGTGCCGCCGCCGAATTCGACGAGGCGCATGAGGGAGAGGGAGGTGACGGACTTCCCCGACCCACTTTCACCGACGACGCAGACGGTCTCTCCGGGTGCGATGGTGAAGGAGACATCCTCGACCCCCACGACGGGGCCGCTGTCGGTGGCGAATTCGACCCTCAGGTGATCGACCGAAACGATATCCTTCATTGCCGCCCCCTATTTCGACTTCGGGTCGAGGATGTCGCGCAGGACATCGCCGAACATGTTCAGGCCAAGGACCGTCAGCGCAACCGCCGCTCCGGGGACGAGCGCTGTCCAGGGCGCCACGTCCAGCTGGTCGCGGCTGGCCTGGATCATCAGGCCCCAACTTGCGGCGGGGGGCTGGGTTCCGAGGCCGAGGAAGGACAGCCCGGCCTCGGCCAGGATGGCGAAGGCGAGGGAGATGGTGGCCTGGACGATGACAGCGGGCATGATGTTCGGCAGGACATGGCGCAGCATGATCATTCCGTCGGTCGTGCCCGAGGCGCGGGCGGCCTCGACATAGGGCATCTGCGCGACCTTCAGCGCCTCTCCCCTTATGATGCGGGCAAGGTAGGGGGTGAAGGCGATGCCGATGGCGATGATGGTGTTCTGGACGTTGGGGCCGAGGACCGCGCTGATGGTGAGGGCAAGGAGGAGGGCCGGGAAGGCGAGGAGGGTGTCGACAAGGCGCATCAGCACGTTGTCGATCCAGCCGCCGAAGTAGCCGGAGACGAGGCCGAGGGGCAGGCCGAGGACGATGCTCATCAGGACGGCGGTGACGGCGATTTCCAGCGAGGTGCGGGCGCCGAGGATCACGCGGTAGAGCATGTCGCGGCCCAGCTGGTCGGTGCCGAGGAGGTGGGTCCAGGTCGGCGGCGAGCGGCGGGCCAGCATGTCCATCTTGGTCGCGGCATCGGGCGGGATGACCATCGGGCCAACGATGGCGATCAGCGCGATCAGCGTCAGAAGGACGATCCCGATCAGGCCCTTTGTGGTCTTGAAGCGCTTCATCCCCTCACCCCAGCTTCACGCGCGGGTCGATCAGGACGTAGAGGAGATCGACGAGGAGGTTGGTGATCATCACCACGGCGGCGATGACGAAGACGGTGGCCTGGATCAGGGGCAGGTCGCGGTTAAGGAGTGCCTGATAGGTCAGCCAGCCCATGCCGGTATAGCCGAAGAGGCTTTCCATCACGATGATGGACCCGAAGAGGTAGCCGATCTGCAACCCCGCGATGGTGATGACCGGCCCGATGGCGTTGGCCAGCGCATAGCGCCAGATGACGGTACGCTCGGTCAGGCCCTTGGCACGGGCGACGCGGATGAATTCCTGGCCGAGGATGCCGGTCATGGTGGACCGTGTCATCCGCGTCAGGTGCGCCATGAGGCCGAGGCCGAGGGCAAGAGAGGGGAGGAAGGCGTAGTAGAGGGACGCCAGGAAATCCTCGGACGGCTCGACGATGCCGGAGGAGGGGAACCAGCCCAGCCAGCGGGCGAAGACGAGGATCATCACGATCCCCCAGAAGAAATCCGGAAGCGAGACGCCGAGGAGGGAGGTGGAGGAGCTGACGGTGTCCTGCCAGCGGTCGCGGTGGACGGCGGCCCATACGCCCAGGGGGACAGCCAGGCACAGCGCGATGGTCATCGACATCACGACGATGATGGCCGAGGCCACGGCCTTCTGCGCCAGAAGCTCGGCAATGGGTTTCTTGAAGATGAGCGAGGTGCCCCAGTCCCCGGTCAGAAGCCCGCCGATCCAGTTGCCGTACTGCACCAGAAGCGGGTCGTTCAGGCCAAGGGACTGGCGCAGGCCCTCCAGCGCCTCGGGGTTCGACTGGGTGCCCATGATCATCATCGCCACGTCGCCGGGCAGGATGTTGGTGACGGCGAAGGTCACCAGCGTGATCAGGAACAGCGTCAGGATCACCGACAGAAGTCGGTTCAGCACATAGGTCATTGCGTGGCACCCGAAGGGGGATCGGCGGGCCGGGATGCGGCCCGCCGGAGGATCATCAGGCCGCGAGCCAGACCTTGTGGAAGTTGAGGTTCGAGCCGTTCGGATGCACGACGGTATCAAGCCCCATCACCTTCGGTTGCGCGCCGATGGTGCCGTTGCGGAACCAGAGCACGATGTCGTGCGCCTCGTCCCAGATCTGCTTCTGCACGGCCTTGTAGACCTCGGCGCGCGCGGCGTCGTCTACCGTGATGCGGGCCTTTTCCGTCAGCTCGTCGATGATGGGATCGTTGATGGCGCGATAGTTGAACGCACCCTTCGAGTTCCAGACCGAGTAGTAGAGGAAATCGGATTCCCAGAGCGTGAAGAAGTTCATCATCGTCATCTGGTAGTCCTTGTCGACCCAGCACTGCGACAGCCAGTCGGCCCAGGTCAGCTGCTCGATGGTCAGGTTGACGCCGGCCATCTTGAACCATTCCACAAGGATCTGCGCGGTCTCGATGTGGTAGGGGTAGTTGGTCGTCGCCTTGAAGACGATGTTCAGGCTGCCTTCGGGATAGCCTGCCTCGGCCAGCAGGGCCTTGGCGCCTTCGATGTCCTGCGGGCGCTGGACGAGGTCCTTATTGTAGGCGGCGTCCGTCGGGAAGCTGGGCGAGGCGGTCGTGGCCCCCTGGCCCCAGAGCGCGCCCTGCATCAGGGCTTCCTTGTCGATGATCATGTCGAAGGCCACGCGGACGCGCTTGTCCTGGAAAGGCTCGAACGTGTGGTTCATGTTGATGAAGTCGAAGTTCAGCGGGAACCACTTCTTCACCTGGAGCCCGGCGTCGGCTTCGATTTCACCAACGCGGTCCAGCGGGATGTCGTTGATCATGTGAAGTTCGCCCGTGCGCAGGCCGGTCAGGCGCGTTGTGGGCTCGGTGATCTCGCGCGCTTCCACGGCGTCAAGGTGGGCGGGGCCTTCCCAATAGTCGTCGAAGCGCGACATCTTGACGACGGTGCCGACCTCGTAGCTGTCGAACTTGAAGGGACCGGCGCCCATCGGGTTGGTGCCCTGGGTCGGACCGGAGTCGACCGGCATCACGACGCCCGCGCCGTTTTCGGCGAGGCGCGACAGGAAGGGGGCGTTCACCGCGCTCATCTTGATGACGACGGTCAGGTCGTCGGGGGTCTCGATCGCGGCGACGTTGTTGAAGACTTCGAAGTTGACGGCCCCGGTGGCCGGGTCCTTGCAGCGTTCAAAACTGTATTTCACGTCCGCGCTGGTCATGGTCGCCCCGTTGTGGAACTTGACGTTCGGGCGCAGCTTGAAGGTGTAGGTCAGCCCGTCCTCGGCGACCTCGAAGCTTTCGGCAAGGCCGGGGATGACCTTGAGGTTCGCGTCCACCGTCACGATGGATGAATGGATGTTCTGCAGTACCCGGCCCGAGGAGGCCGTGCCGGTCTGGTGCATGTCGAGGTTCTGCGTCGTCTCGGAATGGCCCCAGATCAGCGTGCCGCCCTTGACCGGCGTGTCCTGGGCAAGTGCGGGCAGGGCGAAGCCGCCCATCAGCACGCTGCCACCCATCACCGCCGTCGAGTTCAGAAGGAATTCCCTGCGCTTCATGTCGTTTTCCCTGTTGGTTGGCCGCGGGTGCGGACTTTGGTGGAGGGCCGGTTCCACGGCCCCTATTCTTTGCCCGCATGGACTGCGGGTCGGTTCGTTACTCCGGCAGGCCGGGCCGTTTTCCGGCCACGTCCAGTGCTGCTTCCAGCGCCAGTCCCAGGCGCAGGATCGGTCCCTCGTCGTAAAGCCGGCCCCAGAGCGAGATGCCCTGCGGCACGGTGTAGGTCTTGCCCCCGGCGGCCTCGCCCGTGGTCAGCTTGCCCGAGGCGAGCGAGGCCGGGCTGCGGGTGCCGAGGTCCTCAAACCCGGCCCGCAGGTGCAGGCAGGGATGTCCGGTGAAGTTCGATGCGATCAGCATCGGCCCGGTCATGAAGGGGCCGATGAGGACGTCGCACTGTCGGAAGAGGCCGTCGAGCGCCTGCATCACCAGGTAGCGCAGGCGGTCCAGTTGGACATGGTCCACGGCGGAAAGGAAGCGGGCCTTGCGCATCGCGTTGGGCCAGGCGGCGGCGTCCTGCCAGGTGAGGGTGTCGTCCTGGTTGGACAGGGTGAGGTCCTCGAAGCTGGCTGCGGCCTCGGCGAAGAGGATGTTCATCAGGGCGCCATAGGGCAGGTCGGGGAGCGTGGCCTCCACGACCTTCACGCCCAGCTTGCGCATCGCGGCAAGGGCGGCATGGTCAACCGCTGTGGCGCCCTCGCCGAAGGCGTCTGGCAGGTAGCCGACGGTCAGGTGTTTCCGCTCGGCAGCGGCGTCGAAGACGAAGGGGGCGGCGATGGTGGAGCGGTCGGCCGGGTCGGCGCCGTTCAGGGCGGCAAGGACGATGGCGGTGTCTTCCACGGACCGGCAGATCGGGCCGACCTTGTCGAGGCTGTTGCACAGCGCCATGCCCCCCGCCCGGCTGACCCGCCCGAAGGTCGGGCGCAGGCCGGTGGTGCCGCAACGCTGGCTGGGCGAGGTGATCGATCCCAGCGTCTCGGTCCCGATGGCGAAGGCGCAGAGGGCTGCCGCCGTGGCGCTGGCCGAACCGGCGGAAGAGCCGGACGAGCCTTCGTTCAGGTTCCACGGGTTGCGGGTGACGCCGCCGTACCAGATGTCGTTGTAGGCCAGCGCCCCCACTGTGGTCTTGCCCAGAAGCACCGCCCCCGCCGCGCGGAGTTTCCTCACGATGGTAGCGTCGCTGTCGGCAATGCGGTTGCGGAAAGGTTCGGCCCCCCAGCCGGTGATGGTGCCCTTGGCGTCGAAAAGGTCCTTCAGGCCGTAAGGGATGCCGTGCAGCGGGCCAAGGTTCACCCCGCCCCGGGTCAGTGCGTCGGCGGCGTCGGCTTCGGCCAGAGCGAGGTCAGGCGTGACCTGCGCCCAGCATTCGAGTTTTGGGTCCAGGGCGGCGATCCGGTCGAGGTAGATCTGGGTCAGGCGGCGGGAGGTCAGCGTGCCGGTTCTGATCCAGGTCGCCAGGTGGGTGACCGGGGCGAAAGCGATGTCCTCGTCGGACTTGGGCAGCGGGGCGCTCACGGGCGAGAGCTTCAGCGCATCCGTCCCGTGCGGCATGGCGAAATCCGGCAGGCGCGGGTCAAAGCGCAGGGCCATCGGTACATGGTTCGCCATCGGCACCGCCCGCCGCGCCAGGGCCGAGGCGATCTGGCCTTCGAGGTTGTCCAGCATCAGTTGGCGTTCGGCGGGCGTGTAGTCCACCCCCATCAACCGTTCTGCAGCCGCAATCGTCTCGATAGTGATCTCGGTCACTTTGGGTCTCCGTCCGGGGCAAGGATGCGGTTCAGGTTGTCCGCGAGGATGGTCAGGTGCTTGCGCATCGCGGCTTCGGCGCCGGGGGCATCGCCCGCCTCGATCCGGTTGATGATCTCGACATGTTCGTCGTTGCGGTCCTGTATCGACCGCATCGAACGCGCCTTCTGCCGGACGCCGCGCCAGCCCGGATTGCCGCGGATCTCGTCGATCATGGAGAAGGCGGTGAGGAGCGGCTTGTTCCGCGCCGTCCGGGCGATCAGGCGGTGAAGCGCGCCGTCCCAAAGCTCGATGGAGTCCGGGTCGCCTGCCTGGACGATGCGAAGCGCGAGGTTGCGCATCCGGTCGATGTCGTCCGGTAGCGCGTGGCGCGCGGCCATCGCTGCAAGGACCGGCTCTACGCAAAGACGCGCTTCCATGACCTCGGCGACGTTGGTTTCGCCCACGATTTCGGCGGCCAGGATCTGTGTCTTGTCCGGGGGCTGGCCTGCGAAGGTGCCCTTGCCCTGCTTGCGCCAGATCAGCCCCTCGGCCAGCAGGCTTTCCAGCGCGCTGCGGACGGCACGACGCCCGATGCCCATGCTGTCCGAAAGCTCTCTCTCGGTCGGAAGCCGGCCGTCGGCGGGAAGCCCGTCGCCTTCGATCATCGCCAAGAGCCGCGCCCGCACCACGTTGGCGCTGTCGGTCACGACCGGGTTGCGGCGGGGTATCGGCATGGGCGAACCAATCTGAACTTGGTTCGAGAATGAGTGTCTGCCCTACCGATTCTGTCAACTGCATTCCACGCGGTCCGTGGCAGCCTTGCGCGGAATGTGCGGATATCAATCGATCTGCCGCTGAAAGCGGCACATCGAAGTTTCTCTGGTCCGGTCCAAACGCCGCACCAATCCTGCATTGATCAGAAAGCGGCCGGCCCTGCCTCAGCCACGAAGCGCGGGAGCGAGGCCGAAAACCTCGGCCGCCGGTCTGCCTGCGGCGAGCGCGTCGATCCACTGCGTTTCGCGCAGAAGTTTGGCCTCGGCATCGGCGATGAGGGTCCGGACGTGGAGCGGGGTCAGCGACACCAGGCCGTCGTCGTCGCCGATCACCAGGTCGCCGGGCGCGATGTTAAGCCCGCCGACCAGCACGGGCAGGTTGACCGCGCCACGGTCGGCCCCGGTCGGACCGCGCGGGTTGATCCAGCGAGAGAAGACCGGGAAATCGTCCCAGCCGCCCAGGGTGCCGGTGTCGCGCACGGCGCCGTCGCAGACCACCCCAGCGACCCCCTTGGCGCGCAGATGGCCTGACAGGATGTCGCCGATCATTGCAGCCTCGCGGTAGCCATTGGCGGCGATCACCAGCACTTGCCCGCGCACGATGACGTCCAGCGCCTGCAGGACGGCGCCGAAATCCGGGGCCTCGCACTGGACGGTGACGGCCAGGCCGAAGAGGCGTGGCTGCTTGCCTGCAGGGCAAAGCGGCCTTATCGCCGGATCGATCTGACCGGCCTCGCGGACAAGGTCGACGGCGACGGCCACGGGCACTGTGCGCCAGCGGTCGATCTCGGCTTCGGTCAGGTCGGAGGCGGGCGGGGTGTGCAGGGTGACGGGCATGGGGCCTTCGCTATCGGAGAGAACGGTGGGCGTGGAGCGCGTGGCCCAGGGCGGCGATGCCGGTGCGGATCATCGCCTCGGACGGGGCGGAATAGTTCAGCCGGGCATGGTTGGGGCGCGGGGTCAGGGGAAAGAAGCTTTCGCCCGGAACATAGGCCACCCGGGCCTTGGGCAAGGCCACGTCGCGCATGAAGGCGGTCGCATCGAAGCCTTCGTCGAAGGTCAGCCAGGTGAAGAGCCCGCCTTCGGGATCGGTGGCGGTGATGTCCTGCGGCAGATACTGGCGGATCGCGTCCAGCATCGCCTCTTTCTTTCGGGCATAGGCTTGCCGCAGCGTGACGATATGCGCGGCAAGGTCATAGCGGTCGAGGAACAGGCTGGCCGCCGCCATGTTCAGCGTCGAGGTCTGCGTGTCGGCAGCGACCTTCAAGAGCCCCATCCGTGCCAGAAGATCGGGGCTGGCCACCGCCCAGCCGATGCGCAGGCCGGGGACCAGCACCTTGGAGAAACTGCCGAGGTGGATCACCCGCCCCTCGGTATCAAGAGACTTGAGGGTGGGCAGGCTTTCGCCGGCAAAGCGGATGTGGCGGTAGGGCGTGTCTTCCAGCACGATCAGGTCATGGCGGTTGGCCAGTGCGATCAGCTCTTTGCGCCGGGCGAGGGACAGGGTCACGCCGGTGGGGTTCTGGAAATCCGGCACCGTGTAGATCATCCGCGCCCGGGGGTTTGCTGCCAGCGTCGCGGCAAGGATGTCGGTGCGCATCCCCTCGGCATCGACCGGCACGACGGCATAGTCCGGCTGGCTGGGCTGGAAGGCGATGAGCGCGCCCAGGAAGGTCGGGTCTTCGGTCACGATCACGTCGCCGGGGTCGATCAGCATCCGCGCGGCGAAGTCGAGGCCCTGCTGCGAGCCTTGCAGGATCAGCACGTCGTCGGCCGTGCAGGGCACACCGTCCGCCGTCATCAGGCCGGCGATCTGGTCACGCAGACGGGGCAGGCCGTTGGAGGGGGCGTATTGCATCGCCGCTCCGCCGGGCTGGCGAAGGACCTCGTGGAAGACCGCGTCCAGCTGGGTTGCTGGGAACAGCGTGGCGTCCGGATAGCCCCCGCCGAACGAGATGATCGACGGGTCGGCACCAAGTGCCAGAAGCTCTCCGATGGCTGATGGCTGCACCTTGGCCATCCGCTGCGCGTATCTGGGTGTCATCTGGTCGGGTCCCGTAGCAAGGTTGGCGCAGGGGACACGATGTCGGGCGCGGCTGCAAGTGTCGCGGCCGGGGCTTCAACCGGGGGCTTTCCGGCGGTAGGGTCGGCTGTGCGGCGACCATGAGCGGACATGCCGGCGTGCCAGGAGGAAATGCGGATGGGATTGCCGTCGGTCGGGGCGCAACTTCGGGACAGGCCGTACGGCCGTGCCATTCATAGGCGCAAGCTTGTCGCAATAGTGTGCACCGCCCGTGCCTTGCGGGCGGCCCAGGCGAAGAGAAGAGGATAGTTGTGCTGCAGCAACCCGTGGTTCTGGTCGTCGGCTCGCTTCACCATGACATCATGGTCGAGGCGGACCATCTGCCCCGCGCGGACGAAACCGCGGTCGGTTCGCGCTGGTATCCCAAGTTCGGCGGCAAGGGCGGCAACCAGGCCGTCGCGGCGCAGACGGCTGGGGTGCGGGCCCGGATGCTGGGGGCCGTGGGGCAGGATGCCTTCGGGGATTTCCTGCTGGCGGCGCTGGACAGGGGCGGCGTCGACCACCGGTTTGTCCGCCGGATCGACGGGGTCGGCTCGGGGATGAGCGTGGCGATCCAGGACAGCGCGGGCGACTATGCCGCGACCATCGTCTCGGGTGCCAACCTGCTGATCGACCCGCGCGACCTGGACGATCCCCTGGTCTGGGAAGACGTGCGCGCCCTGGTCCTGCAGAACGAGGTTCCGGCCGGGGTCAACCTTGCCGCCGCGCGCAGCGCGCGGGCACGTGGCGTGCCGGTCATCCTGAACGCGGCCCCGGCGCGCGAGGTGTCGCCGGACCTGGGGTCTGCGGTCGATGTCCTGATCGTGAACGCGGTCGAGGCCGAGATGCTGGGCGCGGGCCCGGTGACCGACCTACCATCCGCCCTGGCCGCCGCCGGCTACCTGGCCGCGCAGTACGACAGCGTGGTGGTCACCGCCGGAGCGCATGGGCTTGCCGTTTGTAGCCGGGTGGGTGCCCAGGTGACGATTCCCGCGCGCAAGGTCACTGTCCTCAGCACCCACGGCGCGGGCGACTGCTTCACCGGGACCCTGGCCGCAGCCCTGGTGACAGGACAGTCGCTCGAAGAAGCATGCCGCACTGCCTCGGACGCCGCCGCCCGCCATGTCTCGGGTGGATCGGCTGCGTAGGCGAGGCGCACCGGGCAGGCGGTCCGTAACGTGCGCGAACCGACCAGGCATCGGGTTCGGAAACGGGGTGGAGCGCGGTTATCCGGCGCGCTTGGACAACATGGTCAGTGGCCTGATCTCGACCTGACAGGCCAGCAACCGGTCCAGTTGCGAGAACAGCGGCTGCAGGTGCGGCATAGCAAGATGCGCGTCGAGTGCGGCGCGGCTGGTCCAGTTTTCGTAGAAGACGAAGACGCAAGGGTTGGTCGCATCGACGTGGAAGTCGTAGTTGATGCAGCCCTCTTCGGCCCGGGTGGGCGCTACCTGTGCGGCGAGAAGCGTTGCAAGCTCTTCCCGCGTTTCGGGCCGGGCGGTGACGGTGCCGATGATCGTGTACATGTCAGGTCCGTTTCTGGCTGAGGGCGACGGCCAGGATGATGATCCCGCCCCGCGCGATAAGTTGCTGGCTGAACTCCAGCCCCATGAGGATCAACCCGTTGTTGATCAGCCCGATCATCAGGGCGCCGACGATGGTGCCGATGACCGTGCCCTTGCCGCCGAACAGGCTGGTGCCCCCCAGGACGGCGGCGGCGATGACGGAAAGCTCGTCCCCTTCGCCCAGCTGGAAGCGGCCCGATTGCAGGCGCCCGGCGTAGAGCATCCCGGCAAGGGCGGCCGCGCAGGAGGAGAGGACGAGGACGCGGAACTTGATCGAAGCCGTGTCGATGCCGGAATAGCGCGCTGCGGTTTCCCCGCCGCCCGTCGCCAGCACCCGGCGGCCAAAGCCGGACCGGCGGAGTGCGATGTGTCCGACACCCGCGATCAGGGCCATCCAGAACATCAGCACCGGGATCGGGCCGACCGACCCGCCGCCGAAGATCCAGGAGTAGGATGGGGACAGGATCGGAACGGCGGCAGTGTCCGAGATCCACATCGCCACGCCTTTGGCGATGCCCATCATCGCAAGCGTCGTCAGGAAGGACGGAATGCCGATCTTCGTGGTCAGCCAGCCGTTGAACATGCCGACCGCCAGCCCGGTGGCCAGACCGGCAAGTAGGCCACCCACCGGCCCCGCTACGGCAATCGCCATCGCGACCGTCACGGTGGCAAGCCCCGCGACCGCGCCGACCGACAGGTCGATCTCGCCCGCCGACAGGACAAAGGTCATCGCGACGGCCATCACCGCGATCATTGCCGTCTGGCGGATGATGTTGAGCAGGTTGTTGGGGTTCAGGAACCCCTTGTCGTTCAGCGTCAGCGCGAAGACCACGAAGATCACCACAAAGCCGATGTAGATGATGTTCTGCCGCCAGTTGGCGAAGAAGCCCCCGGCGAGGTCGGAGCGGGGGGCGGTTGCTGCCTTAGACATGGCTGGGCTCCTTGATGCTGAGGGCTTTCTGGATTTCGATCTGCAACCGGCGCTCGGCGGCTTGCAGGGCATGTTCGGGGTCGGTCTCGGAGGGATCGTCCAGATCGGCGCGGTCCAGCATCTGATGCGCGCGGCCGTCGGCCATCACCAGGATGCGGTCGCAGGCGGTAAGGAGTTCCGACAGTTCGGAGGAAATGACGATCACGCCTTTTCCTGCTTGCGCCAGGTCGCGGACCAAGCGGATGATCTCGGACTTCGACCCGATGTCGATGCCCGCTGTGGGTTCGTCGAGGATCAAGATCTCCGGCTCGGTCGCGAGCCATTTGCCGATCACCACCTTCTGCTGGTTGCCGCCCGACAGGGTGGACACGGCATGGTCCCGGCTGGCTGTCTTGACCGACAGGCGCTGGATCATCCGGTCCGCCAGATCGCGCACCCGCTTCCGGTCGACGAACCCGCGGGGCGAGAGGCGGCCGATGACCGCCATCGCCATGTTGTCGGCAACACTGTGCGCCGGGATGATGCCTTGCGTTGCTCGCGCCTCGGGCACGAGCGCGACCCCGTGAGCAATCGCATCTGCGGGGCGGCGGATGGTGACCTTCTTCCCCCTGATGCGGATTTCGCCGGCCACTGCAGGTTCGATCCCGGCAATCACCCGCGCCAGGGCCGACCGGCCCGAGCCGAGAAGACCGGCCAGACCGACGACCTCGCCCCGATGGAGGGTCAGGCTGACGTCTTCCGGCTTGTGCGGTCCGGTCACGGATGTGAGTTCCAAAAGCACCTCGCCCCGCGAGGCATCGCCGCGTGCGACATCGGCCAGGCCCTTGGATTTCTTGCCGACGATGTGTTCGATCATCACGTCCAGGGGCAGGTCCGCCATCGGAGCGGTAATGACATGCTTGCCGTCGCGCAGGATCGTGGCGCGGTCGGCGATGCGGGCGATTTCGTCCATTCGGTGGCTGACATAGATGATCGCCACGCCCTTCTCCGTCAGCTTGCGCAGAAAGACGAAGAGCCGCTCCACATCCGACACCGCAAGCGCCGTCGAGGGTTCATCGAGGATCAGCACGCGGGCGTCCTGGCTGATGGCCTTGGCAATCTCGGTCAGCTGCTTCTGCCCGGCCCCCAGATCACCGACCAAGGCGCGCGGGTTCACCTCGACCTCAAGCATCTGGAAGATCGTCTCGGCGCGGTGGACAGAGTCTTCGTCGTCGATCATCCCACGCGCGTTGCGTGCCTCACGGGTCAGGAACACGTTCTGCGCCACGGTCAGCGTCGGGATCAGCGACATTTCCTGAAAGTTCATCGCGATGCCCGCCGCCCGCGCTGCTTCGGGCGTGTGGGCGGCAAGCCTTTGGCCGCCCACCTCGATCTCGCCTTCATCCGGCACGTGCACGCCGTTCAGGACCTTGAGTATGGTCGACTTCCCCGCCCCGTTGCCGCCCAGAAGCGCATGGACCTCGCCCGCGCGGACCTCGAAGTCGACGCTGTCCAGGGCCCGGATGCCGCCGAAGGATTTGGAAATCCCGGTCATCCGCACGGCAGTTGGGGCGGGAGCGGTCATTCCACCCGCTCCCACTTGCCGGTTTCGCCGGACCGCAGGAGGGCGTCGGCGACGAGTTCGGTCAAGAGACCATCCTCGAAATTCGGGCTGGGCTGCTTGCCGGTGGCGATGGCGGTGAAGAGGTCGAAGCATTCCACGATCTTCGTCTCGGAATAGCCGATGCCCAATCCCGGGATCGGCCAGAGACCGCCGCCATAGGGGTGCGCCGGGCCGGTGTAGACGGTGCGGAAGCCGCGCGCATCGGCGGGGTCGTCGGCGAACATCACCTGCAGCTCGTCGCGGCGTTCGTAGTTGAAGTGGATCGAGCCCTTGGTGCCGTGAATCTCCAGCGTGATGAAGTTGTTGCGGCCCCAGGCGTTGCGTGTCGCCTCAAGGCTGCCGATGGCGCCGTTGCCGAACTTCAGCATCGAGACGACCTCGTCGTCCACATCGACCGGAGCGCGTTCGGCACCCCCCGATTTCTCGGACGCGCCCAGCTTGTCGACGCCACCCTGCTGGATGGGCCGCGTGGTGACATAGGTCTTGGTCATCGCGATCACCTCGGCAATCGGGCCGACCAGGTAATGCGCAAGGTCAACGACATGGGTGCCAATGTCGCCCACCGTGCCGGACCCGGCGATCTTCTTCTGGAAGCGCCAGGACAGGGGGCCGTTTTCATCCGCCGACCAGTCCTGCAGATAGGTGCCGCGGAAGTTCAGGATGCGGCCGATGCGGCCTTCGTCGATGTATTTCTTGGCCAGCGCCACGGCGGGCGTGCGGCGGTAGTTGAAGGCGACCATGTGGATCACCCCGGCGGTCTTCACCGCCTCGGCCATCGCGCGGGCTTCCTCGACCGTGCGGGCCAGGGGCTTTTCGCAGATGATGTGCTTGCCCGCCTTGGCGGCGGCGATGGCGATCTCGGCGTGGACGTTGTTCGGCGTGCAGATGTCGACCACGTCGATGTCGGGCCGGGCGACGACCGAACGCCAGTCGCTGGACGCCTCGTCAAAGCCAAAGCGGCGGCGGGCTTCTTCGGCGGCCCCGTCGGTGACATCGACGACGACCTTGCGGTGCGGGATGGCCGGGGCGGGCCAGAAGAACATTGGCATCGAGGCATAGGCCATGGCGTGCGCCTTGCCCATGAACCCACCGCCGATCATGGCGACGTTCATCACTTTGGTCATTGTCGGTCTCCGAAGAAGGGGGAAGGACCTTCGCGGGCGGGGGAGCATGCGCCACCCCGAAGGCCCGGTTTGCGCGCGGGGGTCAGTGACGCCCCGCGCGCTTCGGGTCACTGCATCGACGACTTCACGTTGTCGGTGGCTTCGGTCGAGTAGACCTGGGTCCAGGCCTCCAGGAGGTTGTCCTTGGAAACCGGAAGTGCAGGCAGGGCCACGAAGTCGGGCGCGTCCTTGCCAAGAAGCCCGTAACCGGCAAGCTTCGCCTCGACCACACCGGCGTCATAGGGGCGCTGGGCGCCCAGACCCTTGATGAACCCGCCCTGCGCCATGCTGATGGCGACGTTTTCCCCAAGGTCCACCGTGGTGATGATCAGATCATCGCGGCCGTTGGCGCGGGCTGCGGCCATCACGCCTTCAGCAGGCACGTCCCAGACCGCCCAGATCCCCTTGATGTTCGGGTTCGAGGTCAGCATCGCGCCCGCAGCCTTCTCGGCATCGCCCGAGAAGTCCGGTCCGCCGATCCCCTGTTCGTCCACGATCTTGATGTTGGGATAGTCGCTGGCGATGGTCGCCTTGAAGGCGTCATAGCGCTGCTTGGTCACGAAGAAGTCGGCGGCGTGAAACACAAGGCCGATCTCGCCGCCGTCCGGCCCAAGCGCCTTGGCCATCAGATGGGCCGCCGCGACACCGTTGCCGTAGTTGTCGGCCGAGACGACCGAGACGTAGTCCGTGCCAGCCACAAACCCTGCGGGGACGTTGTCCATGAACACCAGTTTCGCCCCGGCCTCTGCCGCTGCGCGATAGGCGGCGGCGGTGGCGGTCGGGTCGGTCGGGATCGACACGATGATGTCTGGCGACTGCGCCATGATGGTTTCCAGGTCGCTGACCTGCTTTTCCGGTTTGAACCCGGCGTCGGTTACGGCGATCACTTCGATCCCCATCGCCTCGAACTGGGTTTGCAACCCGTTGATCTGCGCCCGGCTCCAGTCGTTGCCGCCGTAGTGCATGACGATGGCCGCCGTGGCCCCCATCTCCTTGATCTTCGCCAGTTCCTCGTCCGTCAGCACGACGTCGGAGGCGGGCGAGGGATCTTCGCCGCTGGGACCCTTGGAGAGGACCGTCTCCAGCAGTTTCGCAAGGGCTTCGTCCGGGTCGGCAAAGGCCGGAAGGGCCGCGCCCAGTGCAAGCGCAAGGGCCATGGTCGAAGTCATCAGGGTCCGTCTGGTCAACATGGTTTTCTCCTCCCAGAGAAATGGCGGGGATGTCCCCGGTGGATGGGTTGGCGGATCAGCCCGCGATGGCCCGGTTCAGGTAAGTCATGCTCAGCCGCGCGCCCTCGGCGGGGTCGGGCCAGGCATCAAGTTCGGTGCAGACCCAGCCCGAGAAGCCGACATCCTTCATCGCCTGCAGGATCGGTCCGGTGGGCACGTCGCCCCGGTCGATGGGGGTGAAGGCGAAGGGCTCACGCTGGAAACCTTTCAGGTGGACATAGGTGATTCGCGCCGCGTGATCGCGGATCAGCTGCGCCGGATCGCCCCCGGCGGCGGCGAGGTGTGCCGTGTCGGGGCAGAAGTCGATGGCGGTCAGGTCGAAGATCTTGGCGACTTCAGCCGGGCCTTCGACGATGGTCGACAGATGCGGGTGGTAGTGGGCGCGCAGCCCCCGCGCCTCGGCCAGCGCCTTCACCCGGTCAAGGGCCGCGCCGAGCTTGTGGAAGTCGGGTTCGCGGGTGCCGTCAAAGCGTTTCGCCCCACCCCCCACCACCAGATGCGGCGCACCCAGTTCCGCGGCCCGGTCGGCAGCGCGGGTCACGCGGGCCAGTTCCTCGGGCAGGATGTCGTCGAAGATGAAGTTGCCGCCGGCATAGGTGGCGACCAGCTCCAGCCCGTTGTCGGCCAGAAGGCCGCGCATCTCGGACGCCGAGTGGTCCAGGAGATTGCCGTCGAAAAGCTCGACCCCGGCATAGCCCGCTGCCGCGATATCGGCAAAGGCGCGGTCCATTGCGCCAAAGGTGCGATAGCGCAGCTGAGTGATCGAGGTCACCCCCACTGCATCGCCGCCAAGGCTGCCCCAGCAATTGGCGTGATAGGCCAGTTTCCAGGCTGTCATCGTGATCCTCCCCTTCATGGCCCGGGCCCGCCGGGACCCCCGATTGACCGTTTTTCCGACGGCCTCCTCCGACCGAATGATCGTTGCTTAGGCGTGGTTTCGCGCTTGGTCAATAATATTTGTGCTTAGCAATGCCTACTTCTGCAGTTTTACAGCAAAAGTTTTTTCTTGAACAACATAAGTAGCCCTCGTATCCCTGAGGCATTCCCTGTCTGGACCCCACCTTGCCGACCCAAACGCTCACCCAAGCCGAATCACTGCGCCCCAGGGGCAAAGGCCGTCCCCGGACGGTGGAAACGGCTGCGCCGTCGCTGGTCGAACTCCTCAACCTTGTCCGCAGCGAGACCGCCACGACGCGGCAAGAGCTGGAGCGCCACAGCGATCTGGGCCGTGCGGTGGTGGCGGACCGGCTCACGATGCTGGGTGAGCTGGGCCTCGTGGACGAAAGTGAACTTGGCACCGCGACCGGCGGCCGCGCGCCGCGCCTGGTGCGCTTTGCCGCGCGACGGGCGGCGATCCTGGTGGCGACGCTGGACCAGACGGCTATCGGCGTTGGCGTGGCAGACCTGTCCGGCACCCTTCTGACAGAACATCACGAGGCCGCAGACCTGACCGCCCCGCCCGAGCAGTTGACCGAAAGGCTGGCCGCCTTGTTCCGATGGTCGCTGGAACGGCATGCCGCGCCGCAGGGGGTCTGGGGGATTTCGCTGTCGGTCCCCGGCGCAGTGCAGGGTGGGGCCGAGGGCGCGTTCCTGACCTCGACCCCGCCGATCATGCCCGCCTGGGAAGGCTTTCCGATGGTCGAAACGCTGACCCAAGGCTTCGGTGTTCCGGTCTGGATCCGCTCCAGCGTCGAGACGATGACGATGGGGGAACTCCACGCCGGCGCGGGCCTGGGGCAACACACGATGCTTTTCATCAAGGTCGGTCGCCGCATCGGCGCAGGCATTGTCTGCGATGGGCAACTTTTCCGGGGCGCGCAGGGGGCGGCGGGGCTGATCGGGTCGCTGCCCGTCACCCTGGGCGGGCAGACCGGGTCGCTTGATCACCTTGCCGGGTCCGACATGATCCAGCGCGAGGGGATGGCGGCTGCCAGCGACGGTCGCAGTGCCGTTCTTGCCGACATCCTGCGAAGGGGCGGCGAGATCACCGCGATCGAGGTGTCGCAGGCCGCTCAGGTGGGCGATCCCGTCGCATCCGCCATTCTGTCCACCTCCGGCCATTTGATCGGGCAGGTGGTGGCCACGCTTGCCAATGCGCTGAACCCCGACCTCATCGTCCTTTCGGGGTCACTGGTCCAGACCAACGACATCTTGCTCGCAGCGGTTCGCGAGGCGGTCTATGGCGCCTCGCATCCCCTTGTGACGCGTGATCTGCGGATCATCCGGTCGCAGATGGGCAGTTCCGCCGGTCTGGTCGGCGCGGCCCGGGTGGCATCGGAGGCCCTGTTTGCCCCTGCCTTCCTGAAGGAATGGGTGATGCAGGGCCGTCCGCTGGCCCATCCCGCCTTTGCGGAATACCTGGGTCAGCTGGCCCGGGCCCAGACTCCGGTTCCGCAGCCAGCCCCGCCCGTGCCCCCGACCATGCGCCCTGGAAAGGAGCCCCAGGCATGACGATTTCCGGTCTTGGCCCCCACGGCGAACGCGCCGCGCCGCCCGAACGGGTCAGCCTTCTGCCAGATGACCGTACCGCAGCACGGGACGCATCTTGGCGGGTCGCGGTCGTCCTGCACACGTTGGACAGCGACTGGGCCAAGCAGCAACTGGCTGGAATGGTAGGGATTTTCGGCGACTGCGGCGCAGCGGTGATCGACGTGGTCGATTGCGCGTTCTCGCCCGAACGGCAGGTGGCCGAACTTGACCGCCTGATCGCGCAGCGACCCGATGCCATCCTGTCGCTGCCCGTCGCGAACGAGCAGGTTGCCGCCGCACACGCCCGGGTCTCTGCGGCGGGCATCAAGCTGGTGCTTCTGGACAATGCGCCGACGGGTCTTCTGCCCGGCAAGCACTATACGGCGCTTGTCTCGGCTGACAACTTCGGCCTTGGCAAGATCGCTGCGGCGGGGCTTGAACCCCATCTGCCGCAGGGTGCCGAGGTGGGTGTCCTTGGTTTCGCCGCCGATTTCTTCGCCACGAACGAACGCGAGATCGCTTTCATCAAGTGGTTTCAGGCCAACCGGGCAGATGTCCGTGTCCATGTGGCGCGGTTTGGCCGGATCGACGAGGCTGCCAAGCTTGGAGAACGTCTGTTGGCCGATCATCCCGCTCTCGCAGGGTTGTTCGTCGTCTGGGACACACCGGCACTCGCGGTGGCTGCACGGCTGAGGGAAGCCGGACGGTCGCTCCCGATGGCAACTGTAGATCTTGGCGAAGGGGTGGCTGTTGACCTTGCCAAGGGTGGCGCGGTGCGATGCATCGCGGCGCAACTGCCCTATCAGCAAGGGATCGCGGCGGCACAGACCGTGATCCTCAGCCTACTCGCCCGCCCTGTCCCGGCCTGGATCGCCCTGCCCGGACTGCGCGTGACGCGGGACAATGTGGTTGAAAGTTTTCAGACTGTGTGGCGTCAGCCGGCCCCAAAGGAAGTCATCCGTGTCCTTGGGTTGGCCCGCTAGGCAACGGCCAACTTTTTAATGGTGGTCGATTGACGACCGAACGGCCGCTGAGGCCCGAGAGGTGCCGTTGACGAGCGAACCCGGTGCGAGGTCCCGCTTGAAGACTTGTACGTCGGCGCCCAAGGCTGATCTTCGATTCGTTTGTTGGCAGCGAGTTTGAATGATAAAATCTTTAGGATATGAAAAATACCAATAGAGAACCTGAATTTATCTATTTCGAAAAACGGTATCCCAAGCGCAAGGATCCAGTTCCACAGTAGATTGGTTCAGATGAAAGACCGCCCGATGGTCTGCATGACTGCAGGGATGCGCCAACAGGCCATTCAGTGATATCCCGTCGCAATCGAGCAAACCGGTTCAGCGAGACGCTGACTTATAACTTCAGCAAAACGGCATTGACGGTGCGCGTCCCTTGGGAAACTTTTAATATTAATATCAGATACTTAATCATCGTCATCCGAGTTCTCGCCTCGCGCCCTGCGTTTCGAATCCGTTGGCCGCCTACTAACTAAGACTTTGAAGCGTGAGGCCGGTTCTCTTTGTTATTCCTGAAATCTTGCAGCGAAGGATAATTCGTGTATGGGTCAAAATGTCCAGGCTTTGCCGTTGTCGGCGAGAAATGGACGGACAAGGCAAACGCGATGGGAGGCATGGGGTTGAAATGAAACTTGGATTTCTGAAAGGGGCGCTTCTGGCTGGGGTGATGGCACTCGCGCATCCTGCGACGGCTCAGGATTCAACCGTCCTGAAGATCGGCGTCGCAGCCGGCGGCGGCTATGACACCGTAGGCCGCGTGATTGCGCGCCATCTGGGCAAGCACCTGGGCGAAAGCGGCGAGATCCCGGTACAGAATGTCGTCGGCGCCTCCAGCCTCAACTTGGTCAAGGAAATGGTGGCGGGCGGCAGCGAGACCGAACTTGGCATGGCGTTGGCCAGTCTTCTGCTGAACGCCAAGCTTGATCCGGCTAACGTCGATGTCGACTTCACGACCTTCAAATGGATCGGCAGCGCGACCGGTGCGGAAAGTATCTGCCTGACCGGCAAGGATACCGGCATTGCCACCTTCGAGGACTTCATCACGAAGGACTTCAAGGTGGGGGCGACGACGGCAGTGGGCGGCTTCTACCAGATCGCAGCATTGGTGAAGAACATCTTCGGGGCGAAGTACGAAATCGTCACCGGATTTGAGGGCCTGCGCGAGATGGAGGCCGCCATCGACCGTGGCGAAATCGCAGGCTACTGCGGCAGCCAGCTGGATGCCTTCCTGCGCAACAACCAGCAGGAAACCCGGTCGTTCATCGGCGGCATGACGCAGGATGTGGACATCGCTGGCACGACGGTGCCCAGCATCCTCAGCGCCGTGACCAAGCCCGAAGATGTTGCAGCGGTGAAGATGTTCACCCTTCGTGACGCGGTCTATTATCCGGTGATGATGGCGCCCTCGGTGTCGGACGAGACGGTCGCGAAATACCGCGCGGCCTTCGATGCCATGCTGGCGGACCCCGAGTTTCAGGCCGAGATGACCGGCCTTTACGGCGCGATCTCGCCCAAATCGGGGGCCGAGGTGGAAGCCATCGTGGCCGATATCGGCAAGTCGGATCCGGCAACTTTGGCGCATCTGGTTGAGCTGACTAAATAAAATTCTTGCTGCGTCCTGCCACGGCTGTGGCGGGACGCAGACTTGCTCACCTGAAGGAGTCTGGTCATGACGCTGCACAACTTTGGCCACGCGATGCTGTCGGCGATCCGCAGCAATTTCGACAAAGTGGCCTTTGTGACCCCGTCGGGCGATCTGACCTACAACCAGCTTTCAAAGCTGATCGGCGGCATCGCCCTTGATCTGAAAGAGGCCGGCGTCGGGCGCGGATCTCGGGTCGCGATTGACACCAATGATCCACGGATCTCCATCGCCAGCGTGGTCGCCTGTTGTCTTTTGGGTGCAAGCTGGCTGCATGGCACCCGTGCGGCCTATACCAAGGCAGGTCTGGGGATTACGCATGCCTACTGGGCGGGCGGGCGTGGCGAACCTGTCCCGCCGCATCCGCGCCTGACCGCGTTCGACGCAGCCCGTCTGAACGCCCGCGACATGACGTCCTGGTATGAAAAGCTGGACCCGCAGGGCTATGCCTCGGACAGTGATATCTGTCGGATCGGTCAATCTTCGGGCACCACCGGCGACACGAAATTCATCGCCATCAGCCTGCGCGACATGTGGGAGCGCGCCTATTGGAAATCCGAGGGCATGCCTTCGGATGTGGCACCCGTCGTGGCCTGCCTCTTCCCGCCCCTGTCGGGGGTGGGCTGCAACACGCGGTTGCGCACCTTGCTGGCGGGGGGGGGCTGTGTGGAGACCGGCATTGGCGAGTTGCTGGGATCCTGGACTAAAGCCGGCGTCAACACGGTTACTGGATCGCCCGCGCAATTCGGACCGATTTTGCGCGAAGCGGTCAGCGGGTCTTCCCCTCGCATCCGCTCGGCCATGGTGGGCGGCGGCAAACCTTCGCCGCTGTTCTTGGAAAAGCTGTTCACCCGCTTTGAATCCGTAACGGTCTTCTACGGTTCGACCGAGATGGGCCACGCCGCCGAGACCCGCATCGCATCCCTTGGCGATTTCGATGGCGGCCTGACCCCGATCACCGACATGGTCGAGATCGAGATCGTTGACGATGCCGAACAGCCTGTCGCGGCTGAAACCGAGGGCCGCGTGCGTATTCGCGGCACGGGCGCATTGGGAACACCGACTTACCTCAACGAACCGCCGTCGGTTCAAAACACCATCCGCGACGGATGGTTCTATTCCGGCGACCTCGGGCATTTTGATGCGGGCGGGCTGCTGCATATCAGCGGTCGCGCGAACGAAGTGCTGAATATCGGCGGGAAGAAGTTCAACGCCCTGACGCTGGATGATCTTGTGCAGAACGTTGAAGGGGTCAAGGACGGCTACTGCTATCTGCGCCACAACCAGATCGGCACAGAAGAGGTCGAAGTCGTCCTGGTGCCGACAGAGGGACAGGACGGGGCGGCGGTGGCGCAAAACGTAATGGCGGCCTGTGCCAAGGCCTTGTCCCAAATTCTCCGGCCGAAGCGGGTGTTCGTGCTGCCTGCGCTGCCGCGCACCGACACCGGCAAGGCCATGCGGACCAAGGCGCTGGAGGTCACGTCGGCACTGACCCCCGCGGCCATATCATCCTGATTCCCGAATAAGCCGCTGGTGCAGCAATGGATGCCTGGATCGAGGCCCTGGTGAACGTGGCCCAGCCGACGAGCCTGCTGATGCTGGTCACCGGCGTTGCGATCGGTCTAGTGGTGGGGGCGGTTCCGGGGATCGGGGGGATCTTCGGTCTGGTCATGGTGATCCCCTTCACCTACCAACTGGATCCCTATGCAGCCTTTGCGCTGCTTCTGGGCCTGTCGGCAGTCATCACCACATCCGACACTATCCCGGCGGTGCTGATCGGCGTCCCTGGGTCAGTTGGGGCGATTGCCACGGTCGAGGACGGTCATCCGCTTGCGCGTCAGGGGCAAGCGGCGCGGGCCTTGGGGGCGGCCTATTCTGCCTCGATGCTGGGCGGGATCTTCGGGGCGCTGGTCCTGGCGCTGGCAATTCCCGTGATGCGTCCGGTGATCCTTTCGCTGCAAACGCCCGATTTTCTGGCCGTTGCCTTGGTTGGACTGGTCTTTGTCTCTTTCATCTCGGGGCGCGATCCACTGAAGGGGTTGTCGGCGCTGCTTTTGGGGATGTTGCTGTCCTATGTCGGCCTGGATCCCCACAGCGGGGCCGAAAGGTTCACCTTTGACCAAGTCTATCTGTGGGGCGGCATCCCGCTGACCATCCTGTTCCTGGGGCTGTTCGCGCTGCCCGAGATGGCCGCCCTCATGCAGCGCGGCCGTGTCAGCCTGCATCCGGCCCGGATTGACGCGCAGGGGCTGTGGACCGGAATTGGCGAAACGCTGGCGCATTGGCGGCTGGTGGTCGCCTGCAGCTCGCTTGGCGCACTGATCGGCGCCATTCCGGGGGTCGGCGTCACGGTCATCGACTGGGTCGCCTATGGCGTGGCGCGTCGGTTTCAGCGCGGCGGACCGGCCTACGGAGACGGGAACATTGCCGGCGTCATCGCGCCCGAAAGCGCCAACAATGCCAAAGAGGGCGGCTATCTGATCCCCACGCTGGCGCTGGGGCTTCCCGGATCGGCCACGATGACCATCCTGCTGGCGGCCTTCACCATTCATGGGCTTGTTCCCGGTCCTGAAATGCTGGGCAAGAACCTGCCGCTGACCTATGCGATGGTGATGTTTCTGGTGCTGGCGAACATCCTTGGCGCGGGCACCTGCCTGCTGGTCACCCGCCATCTCGCTGCGCTGACAACGGTGCCAGCCTCACGCGTGGTGCCGGTGGCGCTGGTGCTGATAACGCTCGGGGCGTTCCAGACGAACGGGCGCTTTGCAGATATCGTCGTGCTGTGTGGGGCAGGCGCTCTGGGGCTGGCGATGAAATCGGGCGGGTGGTCGCGCGCCGCATTCTCGCTGGGCTTCGTGCTCGGCCCGACGATCGAGCGCTATGCCTTCCTGTCCTACAAGCTGCACGGCCCGGAGATGTTTCTGCGGCCAAGCCTGATGGGGGCTGGAGTGGTGATCCTTGCCATCATGCTGGCATGGATCTGGCAGCAAGGGCGCGGCGAGCAGACCGCGAAAGCGCCCTTGCCGATGGCGTGGGCTGGTTTTGCGGCTCTGTTCGCGCTGGGTGCATCGGCACTTGCACTGCTGTCGGGCTTGAACGCCACCGCCCGCAGCTTTCCGGCCCTGACCGCGGCCTGCCTGATGGCCGTCGCGGTTCTGGGCGCGCTGCGAGGACTGCGGGCAAAGGCGGGTCTTCAGCTTTCATGGCCTTCACCTATGGCGCTGGCCATGCTGGCCCTTTGCCTGGGTCTGACAGGCCTGGTCTATCTGTTCGGCCTTCTCGCCGCGGTCGCGGTCTTTGCCCTTGCCACGATCACCGGGGCCGAGCGCCGCATCACGCCTTCTGCTCTGGGCGTCACGCTGGTGCTGTCGGGGGTTGTTGTGCTGCTGTTCAAGACGATCACGCCCGCAGACTGGCCTGATGGCCTTGCCTGGCATCTTTGGGTGAGCGCACCGGTACCGGATTGAATCTTGCCGCTTCACAGCCTGGACACGAATTTCTTGGCACGTCACCAGATGGCGCGACGATAGTGGGGTGAGGCGTAGGCTCGGGTCGCTTCGGACACCGCTCGCGGACCATCGCCTGCTTTTGCACGGAGAGGATATTCAGGGCCTTTGGCTGCTCCGGTTTCACCTGGAAACGACCAGCTCCCGCAAAGCCCTTGCACGAGAGGGCGTGATCCTCGGGTCGCGTCCTGCCGAGATTGCCCGGATGAGCGCATTCAAGGTACGGCATCAGGTAGGCGGCGCCCACCACCCGCACCGCTCACGCGTATTAAGTAGTATGCGTCGTAGAATGAAGGCCGCGCGGCTGGTCAGCCGGTCGGTTCTTCGCCATCTGTCGGGCGCAGGGGGGCGCGGCTGATCTCGTTTCCGGCAGCGGTCGCCTTGTGCATAAGTTCGAGGAAGATCGCCTTTTCGCCAGGCGTCAGGCCGTCCAGCATCCTGACCTGCGCACGCTGGACAGCGGCTTCAAGCTGGTCAAGAAGGGCGAACCCCGTTTGCGTCATGCGCAGCGATCTGGCGCGGCGGTCGGTGCCCGAGACCGAACGTTCAAGAAGCCCCCGTTTTTCCAAGCGGGAAAGGACGCCACTGATTGTGACGCGGTCGTAGGCAATCAGCCCTGCAAGCGTGATCTGGTCGATGCCGGGATTGTCGCGCAACACGGTCAGCGCCGCGTATTGAACGGGTGTCAGGTCGGAACCGGCCTCGGCCACCTCGGCGGCAAAAGCCGAGACCGAAATCTGGTGCAGGCGGCGGATCAGGTGCCCGGGGAGTTCATACAGTTTCGACATGACACCTGACTAGGTGAAAGCGGTGTTTGTGACAAGCGCAGAGGGCAGTGGCGTGGAAATGAGAAGCATACGAATTAAATCTTGATTGGTGAGTTATAGTTCGCATACTACCTAATTGTCGAATCGCAGGGAGGTGCGCCTATGGACAACGCAATGCAACCCGAGGACACGCCCGCGCTGCGCGCGCTTTACGCGGGCTTCAAGGCGAACCACCTCAACCCGCTTTGGACCCAGATCGGCAACTTGATGCCGCGCCAGCCGAGCCCGAGGGCCGTGCCCCACGTGTGGAAATGGTCCGACCTCTATCCTTTGGCCAAGACCTCGGGCGATCTGGTGCCCGTCGGGCGGGGCGGCGAGCGGCGGGCGATTGGCCTCGCCAATCCAGGACTGGGCGGGGATACCTACATCACGCCGACGCTGTGGTGCGCGATCCAGTATCTTGGCCCGCGCGAGACAGCGCCTGAACACCGCCATTCGCAGAACGCCTTCCGCTTCGTCGTCGAGGGCGAGGGCGTCTGGACGGTCGTGAACGGCGATCCGGTGCGGATGAGCCGCGGGGATTTCCTGCTGACGCCGGGCTGGAACTTCCACGGCCACCACAATGACAGAGAAAAGCCGATGGCATGGCTCGACGGTTTGGACATCCCGTTCAGCTTTCAGAACGATGTGGGTTTCTTCGAATTCGGGTCGGAACGGGTGACGGACTACGCGACACCGAACGTCTCGCGCAGTGAGCGGCTGTGGTGCCATCCGGGCCTGCGTCCGCTGTCGGGGTTGCAGAACACCGTATCCTCGCCCATCGGGGCCTATCGGTGGGTGTACACCGATGCCGCGCTGAATCAGCAGTTGCTGTTGGAGGAGGAGGGCCATCCTGCCACGGTTGAACAGGGCCATGCCGCCATCCGCTATACGAACCCGACTACGGGCGGGGATGTGATGCCCACGATCCGCGCCGAATTCCACCGCCTGCGGGCCGGATGCGAGACCGCGACGCGGCGCGAGGTGGGTTCGACCGTGTTCCAGGTGTTCGGGGGGCGCGGTGCCGTGGTCATGGGCGGCGTGACGCACAAGGTGGACAAGGGCGACATCTTCGTCATTCCGTCTTGGGTGGCATGGTCGCTTCAGGCCGAGACCGGGTTCGACCTGTTCCGGTTCTCGGACGCGCCGATCATCGAGCGGTTGAACTTTGACCGGGTGATGATCGAAGACGCAAAGAAATGAGCGGGCTGGATCAGGCCCGCGCCGATCTATGGGCGCGACAGGGGGCCGGGGCGCGGCGCGACGCCCCTGAAGCGCCCGCCGCCGCCTTGGCCTTGGCACGTCTGGGAACGGCCTTCTTTGCGCGCAAACTGAACGAGCTGACGGATGACGCGCTTTATCAACCGTCCGTCGTGGCCGGATGGAGCCGGGCGCAAGTGGTCTGCGACGTGGCCTATCATGCGCGGGCGATCAGTCGGCAGGTCGAGGCCGCGACAGCAGGGCTGACCGTTCCGTCATTCGGAGACCTGACCCCCGAAGTGGATTTGGGCGCGACCCTCCCGCCTCGTGCGCTGCGGCATCTGTTCGACCACGCGGCGATCCATCTGAACGTCGTCTGGCGCGACTTGCACGCCGCTGGCTGGCAAGCGGTCGGGGCCGGTGAAACAGGGGTGCTGCGTCCTTTGTCGGCTACGCCGCGGGAACAGGCGCAGAGGCTTTGGATACGCGCGATCCATCTGGGCAACGGGGCGCGACTACGCGACCTGCCCGCAGAATTCCGGCCCGTCGGGCCTACCGGTTTACAGGAGCCGCTATGACCCCCACGCTATTCCCGTCGCCCGCATGGCCCACCGTTCCGGTTCTGGGCGAGGTGGCCGCCTATCCCGTTCACCGCATCTTTTGCGTGGGTCGCAACTATGCCGCCCATGCGGTCGAAATGGGGGTCGAGGTGGACCGCGAAGCGCCGTTCTACTTCACCAAATCCGCGTTGGCGGTGCAGCAAAGTGGTGCGACCGTGGCCTATCCGCCGGGGACCGCCAATTACCATTACGAGATGGAACTGGTGATCGTGATCGGCGCGCCGGTGTTCAAGGCCGACCGCGCGGCGGCGGCCAAGGCGATCTATGGCTATGCCTGCGGGCTCGACATGACGCGGCGCGATCTGCAACTGGCGGCGCGTGCCACGCAGCGGCCCTGGGATCTGGGCAAGGATGTCGAGCAATCGGCCATTCTGGGGCCGATCACCAAGGCAGCAGCCTTCGGCGCGGTGGGGCCGCAGCGCATCCATCTGGAGGTGAATGGGCAGGTGAAGCAGGACGCGCATCTGTCCGATCTGATCTGGAAGGTGGACGAGATCGTCAGCCACCTGTCGGGATTTTACCATCTGCAAGCCGGCGATATCATCATGACTGGGACGCCTGCGGGCGTGGGGGCCGTGGTGGCGGGTGATGTCATCACCGGCGGGATCGACGGGCTGGAGCCGGTCGCCCTGACGGTGGGGGCGGCCAAATGATCTTTCACGGCTATTTCCGCAGTTCGTCCGCCTATCGCTGTCGGATCGCCTTTAACCTTAATGGTGTCACGCCGGATTTCGTTTCGGTGCATCTGAGGAAAGGCGGCGGGCAGCAGAAGTTGCCCGCCTATCGCGCATTGAACCCGCAAGCCTTGGTCCCGACGGTCGAAGAGGGCGATTTCAGGCTGACGCAATCGCTGGCCATCATCGAATGGCTGGACGAGACGACGGGTGGCCCGCGCCTCCTGCCTGCCGATCCGAACCTGCGGGCCGAGGTGCGCGCCTTTGCCCAGGTGATCGCCTGCGATGTCCATCCGCTGCAGAACCTGCGGGTGCTGGATTACCTGAAGGCCGAGTTCGGAGCGGATCAGGCCGCGCTTGACCGCTGGTGCGGGCGCTGGATCACCGATGGCCTGGCCGCCTGCGAGGCGCTGCTGGCCCGGCGTCCAGCCACGACTTTCTGTTTTGGTCAGACGCCGACGCTTGCCGATATCTGCCTTGTGCCGCAGATGTTCTCGGCCATGCGCTTCGGGGTCGATGCCTCTGCTTTCCCGCGTTTGACCGCTGTTCATGCGGCCTGCGAGGCGCTGCCCGCTTTTGCCTCCGCCCATCCCAAGCACCAAACCGACCACGAAGCTTGATCGGAAAACCTGTCCACAACAACACGCTCGGTCCGGACTTGCCCGCGACCGCATGATGGAGAATTGACCATGTCCCAAGACCTTCCCGTCCTGATTGCCGGTGGCGGTATCGGTGGCCTCGCCAGCGCCATAGGGCTGGCCCAGAAGGGGATTGCGAGCCTTGTCCTCGAGCGTGCGCCGGAACTGGGTGAGATCGGCGCAGGTATCCAGCTTGGACCCAACGCTTTTCATGCCTTCGACTATCTGGGCGTCGGCGATACCGCCCGGGCGATGGCCGTCTACATCGACAACCTGCGCCTGATGGATGCGATGGACGGGACAGAGATCACGCGGATTCCGCTGGATGACGCTTTTCGCACGCGGTTCAAGAACCCCTATGCGGTGATCCATCGCGGTGATCTGCACGGCGTGTTCCTCAAGGCCTGTCAGGACCATCCTTTGGTGTCTCTGCGCACTTCGGCCGAGGTGAAGGATTACGAACAGGATGGCAGCACGGTGACCGCCATCCTTGCCAGTGGCGAGCGGGTTCGGGGCCGCATCCTGATCGGGGCGGACGGGCTTTGGTCGAACATCCGCAAGAAACTGGTGGGCGATGGTGCGCCGCGCGTGTCGGGGCATACGACCTATCGTTCGGTGATCCCGACCGAGGAGATGCCCGAAGACCTGCGCTGGAATGCGGCGACACTGTGGGCCGGCCCGAAATGCCACATCGTCCATTATCCGTTGAAGGGGTGGAAGATGTTCAACCTCGTCGTCACCTATCACAACGATGCACCCTCGCCCGAGGCAGGCGTCAGCGTGACGCATGACGAGGTGAAACTTGGCTTTGCCCATGTTGCACCGGTTGCAAGGCAGATCATCGACCGTGGCACGAACTGGAAACGCTGGGTGCTGTGCGACCGTGATCCGGTGAGCACCTGGGTGGACGGGCGGGTGGTCCTGCTGGGTGATGCGGCGCATCCGATGCTGCAATACTTCGCCCAGGGGGCCTGCATGGCGATGGAGGATGCGGTCGCCCTCTCGCACCATCTGAGCGCAAATCCCGATGCCCCGGAGACGGCGCTTGTGGCCTATCAGGATCTGCGCCGCTTGCGCACGGCCCGCGTGCAGCTGCAATCGCGCGAGATTGGCCAGCATGTCTACCACCCCGCAGGCGC
>JAIXSA010000127.1 GCA_027484915.1 Paracoccaceae bacterium
CGCGGCGTGCCCTTTGGTGCTGCGATGGGCGGTGGGGTCTACTACAACCGCAAGCTTTATGAAGAGCTTGGCCTGAGCGTGCCCAAGACCTGGGACGAGTTCATGGCCAACAACGCCAAGATCAAGGAAGCGGGCAAGGTTCCGGTCGCCACGACCTTTGGCGACACCTGGACCAGCCAGTTGTTCGTGCTGGGCGATTTCTACAACGTCCAGGCCGAGGTTCCGACCTTTGCCGCCGACTACACCGCCAACAAGGCGAAGTTTGCCAACACACCGGCGGCGGCGCGGGGCTTCCAGTATCTGGAGGACGTGTTCAAGGCGGGCTACGTCAACGAAGACTTCGGCGTGGCGAAGTTCGAGGATGGGATGCGTATGGTCGCCACGGGCGAGGCGGCGCATTATCCGATGCTGACCTTCGCAATGGCGACAGTGAAGCAGAACACGCCGGACAACATCAACGACCTCGGGTACTTCGCCCTTCCCGGCCCGACTGCCGACAAGAACGGCCTGACGGTCTGGATGCCCTCGGCGCTGTATATCCCGGCGGCGTCCGCCAATGTCGATGTGGCGAAGGATTTCCTGAACTTCGTCGCCTCGGTCGAAGGCTGCCAGACGATGATCGGGGCCATCGGGGCCACCGGCCCCTACCTGATCAAGGACTGCGCGCTGCCGGCTGACGTGCCGCCGTCGGTCGAGGACATGCTGCCCTACTTCCAGACCGAAGGCGCCACCGCCCCGGCGCTGGAATTCCTGTCGCCGATCAAGGGACCGGCACTGGAGCAAATCACTGTCGAAGTCGGCTCGGGTATCCGCCCGGCGGCGGAAGCGGCAGCGCTTTACGACCAGGACGTGGAAAAGCAGGCCAAGCAGCTGGGCCTGCCGAACTGGTAACCTCCCGACACCAGTTCCGCCCCCGCCCACCCCAGACGGGCGGGGGCTTCCCTTGACCGAGACCGTGATGGCCACCAGACGCTCGCCCTATCCCTACTGGTTCGTGCTGCCCGCCGCAGTGGTCTTCGTGACCCTGTTCCTGGTGCCGACCGTGGCAAGCTTCTGGTTCAGCCTGACGCGCTGGGACCTGTTTGACGCCGAGTTCATCGGCTGGGACAACTACCGCCAGTTCTTCAAGGAGCCGTTCCTCGTCCAGGGCCTGGTCAACACGCTGATCTATGCGGTGGTGACATCGGGCGCGAAGACTGTGCTGGGGCTTTTGCTGGCGGTGCTTCTGACCAGCGGGATCTGGTTCCAGGGGTTCCTGCGGTCCGTCGTCTTCTTCCCGGTGCTGGTGTCGACCATCGGCGTAGGCATCGCGTTTGCGGCGTTGATGCATCCGACGAAGGGGGCGATCAACCTTGCCTTGTCCTGGGTGGGGATCGACGGCCCGGCCTGGCTTTCCGACCCGGCTCTGGCGCTATACTCCGTGGCGATGATCGACATTTGGAAGGGCGTGGGCCTTGCCACGCTGATCTACATCGCCGGTCTGGCCGCCATCTCGCCCGACTATTACGAGGCCAGCCGGATCGACGGGGCGACCCCCTGGCAGCAGTTCTGGCGTGTGACCGTGCCTCTTGTACGCCCGGCGACGGTGACGGTGGTGACCCTGTCGCTGATCGGGGGGCTTCGGTCGTTTGACATCATCTGGGCCACCACGCGCGGGGGGCCAGGCTTTGCCTCGGACGTCCTCGCCTCGGTGATCTTCAAGCAGTATCAGGCCGGATTTTACGGTCTGGCGACGGCGGGCAACGTCATTCTTTTCCTCTTGATCGCGATGATCATCCTGCCGCTGACATGGTGGTTCAACAAGCGCGAGGTCGACCTGTGAGCCTGCGCCGCTCTGCTGCCCGCCGCCGCAACCTTGGCATCGTCGCGCTGCTGGTGGCGACGGTCGTGTTCATCCTGCCCTTCCTCTACATCCTGTTCATGGCGGTGAAGACAAAGCAGGAGGCGGCATTGTTCCTGTTCTCCTGGCCCGGGGAATGGCACCTCTGGCAGAACCTTGTCGACGTGGTCAAGACCCGCAACTACATGCTTCTCTTGGCCTATTTCAACTCGACCATCATCACCGTGGGCGCGGTGACCCTTCTGGTGATCTTCGGCGCGATGGTTGGCTACGTCCTGCAACGCCGCCCCTCGGGCTGGAACAAGGTAATCTACGCCTGCATCCTGATCGGCTTGATGGTCCCCCCCGCCATCGTGCCGACGATCTGGGTCCTGCAAGGCCTTGGCCTTTTCAAGACGATCCACGGGATGATCCTGATCCAGGTGGCTTATGGGCTGGCCTTCTCGGTGCTTCTCTACCGCAGCTTCATCTCAACCATCCCGCGCGACCTGGACGAGGCCGCGATCATTGACGGGGCGAAGCCCTGGCAGGTCTTCTTCAAGGTCATCCTGCCTTTGCTGAAACCCGTCACTGTGACCCTGATCGTCGTCCAGTCCATCGCGATCTTCAACGACTTCACCAACCCGCTCTATTACCTGCCGGGGAAAGAGAACGTCACCGTCCAGCTGACGCTCTTCAACTTCCAGAGCCAGTTCCAAAGCCAGTACAACCTTCTGTTCATGAACATCCTTCTGGTCACGATTCCGCCCCTCCTCGTGTTCATCTTCTTCAATCGCCAGATCGTCTCCGGGATGACCTCCGGCGCGGTGAAAGGGTAGCGCATGGCGTCCACGTCTTCTGTCGTCCTGAAGGACATCCGCAAAAGCTTTGGCGCGGTCGAGGTGATCAAGGGCGTGAACCTGACCGTCGAGCCGGGAGAGTTCTGCGTCTTCGTCGGCCCGTCCGGCTGCGGCAAGTCCACTCTGCTGCGCCTGATCTCGGGACTGGAGGAAGCAACTTCGGGCATCATCGAGATCGGCGGCAAAGACGTGACCGACGCCGAGCCTTCTGCCCGTGGGATTGCAATGGTCTTTCAAAGCTATGCGCTCTATCCGCATTTAAGCGTGCGCGATAATATCGGGTTCGGTCTTTCCTTGGCAAAAATGCCGAAAGACCAGATCAATGCCAAGGTCGAGGCTGCCGCCGCTGCGCTGAAGCTGACCGACTACCTGGACCGCAAGCCCAAGGCCCTCTCCGGCGGTCAGCGTCAGCGCGTCGCCATCGGGCGGGCCATCGTGCGTGACCCCAAGGTCTTCCTCTTCGACGAACCGCTCTCCAACCTCGACGCCGCGCTTCGTGCCCAGATGCGGATCGAACTTTCCGACCTGCACCGCAAACTGGGGGCCACGATGATCTATGTCACCCATGACCAGGTCGAGGCGATGACGATGGCTGACAAGATCGTGGTCCTGAACGCCGGAAGGATCGAGCAGGTCGGCTCTCCGATGGACCTTTACAATGCACCCGTCTCGCCCTTCGTCGCGGGCTTCATCGGCAGCCCGAAGATGAACCTCTATCCGGGTCAGGCGGCTGGAGAGCGATGCGGCACCTACGGCATCCGGCCCGAGCACCTGCGTCTGACCAGTGAGGCCCCGCGCTGGACCGGGACCGTGCGCCACGTCGAACGGCTGGGGGCTGATACGGTCATCTACCTGAATGTCCCTGGCATGGGCGAGATGGTCGTCCGCACCGACGGCGATGCGAACCCGCCCATTGGCTCGTCCCAAGGGGTTTCGCCCGTGGAGGGCCGCGATTTCCGCTACGCCTGAGCCGACGCCCGTTGTATGCCTTCTGTCGACAACAGGGGGCCTCATGTCCGAAGAACAGGAACGCAAACGTGGCACCGGGGCACGGTTCGTCTACGACACACTGCGCGACGAAATCCTGAACCTGGTCCTGCAACCGGGTGAGCCGATCGACGAGATCAGCCTCGCCGACCGGCTGTCAATGTCACGAACGCCGATCCGCGAGGCCCTGGTGCGGCTGGCGGGCGACGGGCTGGTGACGCTGCTGCCCAACCGCTCCACCGTCGTCAGCCAGATTGACTTCCCCAACCTGCACCACTTCTTCGACGCGTTGACGCTGATGTATCGCGTGACGACGCGGCTGGCCGCCCAGTTCCATGACGCCAAGGACCTGTCCGAAATCCGCGTCCGGCAGGACGCATTCGCCAAGGTCGTCCTCGCCGGGGACACCAACGGCATGATCCAGCTGAACCGCGATTTTCACGTCGCCATCGCCGAGGCCGGGCGGAACCCCTACTACCTCCAGCTCTTCTCGCGCCTGCTGGACGAGGGGCGGCGCATCCTGCGGCTCTACTACTACCCGACCTTCGAACCCCGCCTGCCGCACCCCTACATACAGGAACACGAGGCGATCATCGCAGCCATTGCCGCACGAGATATCGATACATGTGACCGGCTGGCGAAGGACCATGCCGACAAGATCGTGAGCCAGATCCAGCAGATGATGGCGCGGGACTTGCGGCAGGACCTCGCACTTTGAAAATCTTGTCGACAAATAAAATGCAAAGCGTATCTTGGGCCTAGAACACAGCGGATTCGACCCGCTCATGGAGGATTGCAGCATGAAATCAGACATCTTCTCGGGCACGATCCCGGCCCTGATGACGCCTTGCAAGGCAGACCGCACACCAGACTTCGACACTTTGGTCGCCAAGGCGAAGGAACTGATCGGCCATGGTATGTCTGCAGTCGTCTACTGCGGCTCGATGGGCGACTGGCCGCTTCTGACCACCGAACAGCGGATGGAAGGCGTTGAACGCCTGGTGAAGGCCGGGATCAAGGTCGTCGTCGGCACCGGTGCTGTGAACACCGCCACCTCCGCTGCCATCGCCGCCCATGCCCAGAAGGTCGGAGCGCATGGGCTCATGGTCATCCCTCGCCTCTTGTCGCGTGGCACCGTCGTCGCGGCGCAGCGGCTGCATTTCAAGGCCGTCCTCTCCGCCGCGCCAAACCTGCCGGCAGTGATCTACAACAGCCCCTATTACGGCTATTCGACCAAGGCCGACCTCTTCTTCCAGATCCGGGCCGAGCATCCGAACCTGGTCGGTTTCAAGGAGTTCGGCGGCTATGACGACCTGTCCTATGCCGCGAACGCGATCACTGGCGCTTCGCCCGATCTGCGCCTGATGATCGGCGTTGATACCGCGGTTTACCACGGCTACGTCAACTGCAACGCCGACGGCGCGATCACCGGGATCGGCAACGTGCTGCCGCGCGAGGTGCTGCATTTGGTGTCGCTCTGCAAGGCGGCCCAGAAGGGCGACGCCGAGGCGCGCCGCCTGGCCTTCGAACTCGACAGCGCGATGCAGGTCCTGTCGGAAGTCGACGCTGGGCCGGATTTGGTCTTGTTCTTCAAACACATGATGGTCCTGCGCGGCGAGGCGGCCTATACGCACCACTTCAACGAAGGCGATGAGCTGTCGGCCAGCCAGAGGGGCTTTATCGAGGCGCAGCTGAAGATGTTCGACGCCTGGTACGCCGATTGGGCCAAGCAGCCAGAGGCGCGGAAGTACGCCGCCTGACATGACTGAAGTCACCGTCATCGGGGCCGGGGTCATCGGCCTCTCTGCGGCCCTGATGGCGCAGGCGCGAGGTCTGTCGGTCACCGTCGTGGACCGCGAAGGTCCCGCCGCTGGCGCCTCGGCCGGGAATGCCGGGGCCTTTGCCTTCACCGACATCCTGCCTTTGGCCTCGCCCGGCATCCTGCGGAAGGCGCCGAAGTGGCTGCTTGACCCAGTCGGCCCCCTCACCATCCCGCCCGCCTACGCACTGCAGATCACCCCATGGCTCTACCGCTTCTGGCGGGCCTGCTCTCCCCGCGCCGTTGCCGCCTCCACCGTCGCACAGACCGCGTTGATGGACCTCTCACGGGCCGAGTTGGAAACGTTCCTCTCTGCCACCGGGACGCTGCCGATGCTGCGGAAGGACGGAAACCTGCAAGTCTATGAAAGCGAAGCCGAATTCCGCGCTTCACTTCCGGGATGGCAGGCCCGTATCGCCCACGGGATCGAGTTCCAGCACATGAACGCCGATGAGATGGCGGCCCTACAACCCGGCCTCTCCCCCCGGTTCATCAAGGGCACATTCACCCCCGGCTGGTGGTCCATCGCCGACCCCAAGCTGTATGTACAGGCGCTGGCCGAGCGGTTCCGCGCCCAGGGTGGCACGATCCTGCGGGCCGAGGTCCTCGGTCTGAAGCCGCAGGGCGACGGCGTGTCCATACAGACCAAGGGCGAGCCGCTGACCGCCGAAAGGGTCGTGCTTGCCGCAGGGGCCTTTTCGCATCGGATCGCCGCCACCCTCGGTGAACGCATCCCGCTGGAGACTGAGCGCGGCTACAACACCACCCTGCCGCCGGATGCCTTCGACCTGCGCTGTCAGGTGACTTTCGGGGGACATGGCTTCGTCGTTTCACGCCTCTCGACCGGCGTCCGCGTCGGCGGGGCGGTGGAGCTGGGGGGCCTGTCGCTGCCGCCGAACTTCAAGCGGTCCGAGGCGATGTTGCGGAAAGCAAAGGAATTTCTGCCGGGCCTGAAGACCGAGGGCGGGCGGCAGTGGATGGGTTTCCGCCCCTCCTTGCCGGACAGTCTACCGGCTATCGGGCGGTCCAAGGTCTCGCCGCATGTGGTTTATGCCTTCGGACACGGCCACCTTGGCCTGACCCAAAGCGCCGGGACAGCGCGGATCGTGGCGGACCTGTTGACCGACCGGACGCCTCCGGTAGACCTGACCCCCTTCTCGCCGCAACGTTTCTAGATGCGGGCCTGTGCCCGCGGAGGTTCTGACATGGCCGTATATACGTTCTCCTGCCTCGACGGGCACACCTGCGGCAATCCGGTCCGGCTGGTCTCGGGTGGCGGACCCCGGCTGGAGGGGTCCACCATGCTGGAGCGGCGAGCGCATTTCCTGAAGGATTTCGACTGGATACGGACCGGGCTGATGTTCGAGCCGCGCGGGCACGACATGATGTCGGGGTCGATCCTTTACCCCCCGACCCGGCCCGATTGCGATGTGGGGGTGCTGTTCATCGAGACCTCGGGTTGCCTGCCGATGTGCGGTCATGGGCTGATCGGGACGGTGACGATGGGGCTGGAGAATGGGCTGATCACTCCGCGGGAACCGGGGCGTTTGGCGGTGGATGCTCCGGCTGGCAGGGTGGAAGTTTCGTATATACAGGATGGGCGGTTTGTCGAGGAAGTGCGGCTGACCAATGTGCCGGGATTTCTTTATTCTGAGGGACTTACGGCGGAGGTCGAGGGGCTGGGCGAGGTCGTGGTGGACGTCGCCTATGGCGGCAACTTCTATGCGATTGTCGAGCCGCAGAAGGCGTTCCGCGACATGGCGGACCATACGGCGGGGGAGCTGGTGGGGTGGTCGCCGAAGCTGCGGGCGGCGCTGAATGCGAAGTATGAGTTTGTGCATCCGGAGCATCCGGCGATCCGGGGGCTGAGCCATATCCTGTGGACGGGCAAGCCCACGATGCCGGGGGCACATGCCCGTAACGCCGTGTTCTATGGGGAAAAAGCGATTGACCGCAGCCCCTGCGGGACGGGAACTTCTGCCCGGATGGCACAGCTGGCGGCAAAGGGGAAGCTGAAGGTCGGCGACGAGTTCCACCATGAGAGCATCATCGGGTCGATTTTCAAGGGGCGGGTTGAGGCTGCGGTGACGGTGGCGGGGCGGGAGGCGATTGTGCCCTCGATCGCCGGGTGGGCGCGGCAGACGGGGATCAACACAATCTTCATCGACGACCGAGATCCGTTTGCGCATGGGTTTGTGGTGAAGTAGCCGCTGGTCCGGCGTTCGCTTTGTTAGATCAATGGGTTGGCTGTAGATACGGCGTCATCTTTGCGTCTACATCGCGTCTACACCCCATGCATACGCGCGTATGCGCGGGGGGCCGTTAACCATCTGCCGCGAATCGGGGTTGGGCGGGCGCCCCCCACCCCCATCCCCTCCCCACGGAGGGGGAGGGGAGGTGCTTGGGGATTGTGCTGCGCTGAGGTGGTTGGGGGAGCGCTTGGGGTGGGCGTCGGATGCCCCCGGTGGGGATATTTGGTGCCAGGTGAAAGGTATGGGTTTGGGGGGTGGGTGAAGGAGTGGGGGTGTGGTAGGGTAAGGTGGTGTGGTTGAGGTTGGCGGGTTGGGATGAAGAAGGTTCTGGTTGTTGCTGCGGTGGTGGTTGCGTTGGCCTGGGTGGTCGTGTCGCAGGGACGGTACAGCTGGCGACAAAAGCTGACCGTCACGGTCGAGACCCAGGCGGGAGAGGTCTCGGGGTCCTCGGTGAGCGCGGTCAGTTGGCGCAAGCAGTGGTTCCGTTGGGATGGCATGGGCTGGAGCTGGGACCTGACCGGCGAGGCGGTGGTGGTCGAGGTCACGCCGGGGCTCTACCTCTTTGCGCTCCTGAAGGGGGCGGGGACGACGGAATACATGGGATCGGTCGCCGCCGCCTCGATCGCCGGACGTGAGGGGCGGGTGCTCGACCAGGCACTGTTCAGAGAGGTGCATTACCGTAGCAATCGGGCAAGGGGCGTGATCACGGTGCCGGAGTATCAGTATCCGATGCTGGTAACCTTCGACGACATCACCAAGCCCGAGACTGTGCGGGAGGTGGACCCGGACGACCTTGCGGCGATATTTGGCGAGGGGGTGCGGTTGAAGGCGGTGACGCTGGAGATCACGGACGAAGCGGTCACGGAGGGGCGGGTTGAGGGGGTGTTAGGTTGGCTTGATCAAATTTGGCCCAACAAACTTGATGGGCGTCGCTATGAAACAATTGAAGCGGAAAACAGGTTTTCCAATTCGCTTGGCGTTGGATGGTTTTCGACTGAGGTGCGCAGAAAGCAGTCTGTGAAGCCAGCGCCGTAGTGCGGGGTGCGTTAAATCATAACTATCCCTTCACTTCTGGGATGATGGGGTGAAAGGTGCTTGGGCACATTGCCCAGTCTGCGAAATCACCCCTTCGCCGAGAAGTAATCCGCGATGGTCTTGGCCATTGCCTCGGAAATCCCGTCCACGGCTTGCAGGTCGGCCAGCCCCGCCCGAGCCACAGCCTTGGCGCTGCCGAAGTGCTGCAGGAGGGCGCGTTTGCGGGTGGCTCCGATGCCGGGGATGTCGTCAAGGGGGGTGAGGCTGACGGCCTTCGCCCGCTTGGCGCGGTGGGCGCCGATGGCCCAGCGGTGGGCCTCGTCCCGCAGGCGCTGGATGAAGTAGAGGACGGGGTCGTTGCGTTGCAGGGCGAAGGGGCGTTCGCCGGGGCGGTGGAATTCTTCCTTGCCGGCGTCGCGGTCGATGCCTTTGGCGACGCCGACCATCGGGATGTCTTCGACGCCGAGTTCGGACATGATCTCGGCCACGGCTGAGACCTGGCCTGCCCCGCCGTCGATCAAAAGGAGGTCGGGCCACATGTCGGTCTTGCGGTCGGGGTCTTCCTTCAACAGACGCTCGAAGCGGCGGGTCAGGACTTCCTTCATCATGCCGAAGTCGTCGGAGTTGGCCCCGGCCTCGGACTTGATGTTGAACTTGCGGTATTGGGATTTCAGGAAGCCTTCCGGCCCGGCGACGATCATGCCGCCCACGGCGTTGGTGCCTTGGATATGGGAGTTGTCGTAGACCTCAATCCGCTGCGGGGGGGCGTCAAGGTCGAAGGCTTCGGCGAGGCCGGTGAGGAGCTTGTTCTGCGTGGTGGACTCCGCCATCCGGCGGGCGAGGCTTTCGCGGGCGTTGCGGGTGGCGTTCTCCACCAATTCGGCCTTTTCGCCGCGCTGGGGGACGGCGAGTTCCACCTTGCGGCCCGCGCGGGCGGTCAGGGCCTCGGTCACGAGATCCGGGTTGTCGACGGGGTGGGAGAGGAGGATCAGGCGGGGCGGGTCCTTGTCGTCGTAGAACTGGGTGAGGAAGGCCTCGAGGATCTCAGGCGCCTCGGCCCCCGCGCCGGTCTTCGGGTAGAAGTCGCGATTGCCCCAGGACTGGTTGGCGCGGATGAAGAAAACCTGCACGCAGGCTTGCCCATGTTCGAGATGGAGGGCGACGACGTCGGCTTCGGTCACGCCCTGCGGGTTGATGCCCTGGGTCTGCTGGACCTGGGTGAGGGCCTTGATCCGGTCGCGCAGGGCGGCGGCGCGTTCGAATTCCATCGCTTCGGAGGCCTCGGTCATGGCCTTCGCAAGGTCGGCCTGGACCGAGGTGGTCTTGCCTTCGAGGAAGCGCTTGGCGTCGTCGACGAGGGTGGCGTAGCTCTCGGGGGTGATCTTGCCGACGCAGGGGGCCGAGCAGCGCTTGATCTGGTATTGCAGGCAGGGGCGGGTGCGACTGTCGAAGATGGAGTCGGAGCAGTTCCGCAGGAGGAACACCTTCTGCAGCTGGTTCAGGGTGCGGTTGACGGCCCCCGCGCTGGCGAAGGGGCCGAAGTAGGCGCCCTTTTCCGACTTTTTGCCGCGATGTTTCTTGATCTGGGGATAGGGGTGTTCGCTGGAGATCAGGATGTTCGGGAACGACTTGTCGTCGCGCAGCAGCACGTTGTAGCGCGGCTTCAGCTGCTTGATCAGGTTCTGCTCAAGCAACAGTGCTTCCAGCTCCGTGCGCGTGGTCAGGAACATCATCGACGCGGTTTCAAAGATCATCCGGGCGATGCGGCCCGAATGGCCCGAGGGACGGGCATAGTTCGACACGCGCGCCTTCAGGTTGCGCGCCTTGCCGACATACAGCACCTCGGACGCCGCGTTCAGCATGCGATAGACGCCCGGCGAGCCGTCGAGCGTCTTGAGATAATCCTGGATCACCTCGTGTCCGGTGCGGGGTTTTTCGTCCATGGTTTACACTATGTCGATTCTCGGTCCGGGCTGCCACCGAACGGGGGTCTAGGCAAGAGGAAAGCTGTCCACGGAATCTGGGGATAAGTCTGCGGAGAAGATTTGGGGAGAGCGGAATCTTCCTTGTTTTCGATCCATTTCACAGTGTTGCCCATTTTTTAGGCAGATTTGGAACGCGTTGATTTCATTGACAAGATTTTCTTCCTGCGCGCAAATCCCTGAAATCCCAAGTGAATTATGACAGACACGTGACCGTGTCGCGAGAAGTGGACAAGTTGACTCGGCGACCGTCTGGAAAGGCTATTCCACACCTAGAACGTCGGGCGTTTTCCAGCCGAGGTGCTGGCCCCCGTCGACGGCGATGAACTGGCCGGTAACCCCCGGGCTGTCCAGGAAGAACCCGAGAGCAGCGGTGATGTCCTGCGGGTTCGCGCCGCGCTTGAGGACGGTCGCGGCGCGCTGGCGCGCGAAGTGGTCCTCGGTCTGGCGCGCACCCCTCAGGGTTGGGCCGGGACCGATGCCGTTGACGCGGATATGCGGGGCAAGGCCTTGGGCGGCGGTCTGGGTGAAGGCCCAGAGGGCCATCTTGGCGATGGTGTAGGTCGAGAACTCGGGCGTCAGTTTCAGGATGCGCTGATCGATCATGTTGACGATCAGGCCCTGGGCGCGGGGTTCGCCCTGGTCGTCGGTGACGGCGGGCGGGCATTGGCGGGCAAAGGCCTGCGTCAGGACGTAGGGCGCGCGGAGGTTCGATTCGATGTGGCGGTCCCAGCTTTCGCGGGTCGCAGTGTCGATGCGGTCGTATTCAAAGATCGAGGCGTTGTTGACCAGCACGGTCAGCGTGCCAAGTGCGGCGGTAACGGCCGGGACAAGGGCCTGGACCTGCGCCTCGTCCAGAAGGTCGGCCTGGAAGGCCTGCGCACGGCGACCCATCGCGCGGATTTCGGCGACGACGGCCTCGGCTTCCTTGGCGGAGGAAGAGTAATGCACCGCGACGTCATGACCGCGCTGCGCGAGATAAAGCGCCATCCCGCGGCCAAGCCGCTTGCCCGCGCCCGTCACCAGTGCCGTCATTTCGTCCCGCCCCCGCAATCGCACGTCTTCGTGCCGATCAGGTAGCGCCCGCATTTCTGGCAGCGAGGGGCTCCGGCCCGTTTTCGCATCACGCGCGGCAGAGAGGAGGGAAAGAAGGCGCGGCCGATCAGGGCGACCAGCACCATCGCCAAGAGGAACAGGAAGATGATCTTGACCAGCATCTACAACCCGTACCTTGCCCAAAGCGCCCGGTCCTCGACCGCGCCAAGGGTTTCGTCCACCAGCGACAGGCCGATACGCTGGAACAGGCCACGTTTCCGGCCCAGCGGGATCAGCTTCACCTTGTCGCCGTAGAGGTCCTTCAGTTTCGGCACCATGTGGGCCACTCCGTCGGTGAGGCCGAGGTCGACCGACTGCTGTCCGGTCCAGATGTCGGCGTTGAAGAGGTCCGCGCTGTCGTCCAGCCGGATTCCGCGGCTGCGGCGGACATGGTCGATGAAGGCCTGGTGGATGGGACCCTGCAGGGCTTTCAGGCGCTCGATATCCTCGGGCTTTTGCGGCAGGAACGGGTCGGCGAAGCTTTTTGAGCGGCCCGCGGTCACGACCCGGCGTTCGACTCCCTGACGGGCCATCAGTTCGGGGAAGCCGAAGCTGGCGAAGATTACGCCGATACTGCCGACGAGGGAGCTGGGGTCGACCCAGATGTCGTCCGCAGCGCAGGCGAGCCAGTAGCCGCCCGAGGCCGCGACATCCTCGACGAAGGCGTGGACGGGCACCTTCTTCTCTTCGGCCAGTCGCCGGATGCGGGCGGCGATCAGGCTGGATTGCACCGCCGACCCGCCGGGAGAGTTCACCTGCAGCGCCACGGCGACCGGTTTCATCCGAAAGGCCTTGTCGATCAGCGGGGCCAACGCCTCGTCGTTCAAGGAGCGTGTGCCGGTGCCGATGGTGCCCGACAGGCGGATCACTGGGACAAGCGGCAGTTTTGGCAGGAAGGGGATGAAACGGCGCATGCGCCCAGAGGTAAGCCCTATGGGCCTTGCGGGCAAGGGCGGGGCGCGGCAGGGTTCGGGAATGATCGACAAGCTGGAAATGTTCATCGCGCTGGCGAAAGAACGGCACTTTGGCCGGGCGGCCGAGGTGTGCGGGGTGACGCAACCGTCGCTGTCGTCGGCGATCCGGCAGCTGGAGGATCAGCTGGGTGTGCAGCTGGTGTTCCGGGGCAGCCGGTTCCAGGGCCTGACGCCCGAGGGGCAGCGGGTGCTGGACCGGGCGCTGGGCATCGTGGGTGACGTCCGGGCCTTGAAGGACGAGATGCGGGTGGTCCGGTCGGGCCTGTCGGGCAATCTGCGTCTGGGGGTGATCCCGACGGCCCTGCCGATGGTCGCTGACCTGACGGGGCCGTTCACTGTGAAGCATCCGAACGTGCGCGTGTCGATCCTGTCGCGGACGAGCGTGGAGATCCTGACCGGGATCGAGGCTTTGGATCTGGAGGCGGGGATCACTTACCTCGATAACGAGCCTTTGGGCCGTGTGTCGCAGGTGCCTTTGTATACCGAGTTCTACCGGCTCTTGATTGCCCCGGGGTCCGAGATGGCGCATCGGCGGCAGGTGAGCTGGGGAGAATTGTCGACGGTGCCATTGTGCCTGCTGACGTCCGACATGCAGAACCGGCGGATCGTGAACCAGCATCTGGGCGAGGCGGGGGTCGATGCGGCGCCGATGATCGAGTCGAACTCGACGATGGCCCTGGTCGCGCATGTGTTGACCGGGCGCTGGGCGTCGGTGGTGCCCAAGAAGCTGGCCGACATGTTCGTCGCGGACGGGCGCTTGCACTCGATTCCCATCGTCGAGCCGGAGGCGGAGCATACCGTGGGCCTGATCGCGGCGCGACGGGACCCGCAGACCCCGGTGCTGCAGGCGCTGGTGGATGAGGCGGTGCGCCTGTTTCGATAGCTTCTGTCTATCGTTTGACGGGATATCGACATTGAAACGCCTATCAAACGGCGTATACCTCTGTATGCCAGCCAGAGGTTGCCCGCATGCTCGATTCCCATGTCCACTCCGACCGGATCGCCGAGATCCTTGACGCGCATCAGGGGTTGGAGGGGCCTTTGCTCCCTATCCTGCATGCGATTCAGGCGGCATTCGGCTATGTGCCCGACAGTGCCATTCCGCAGATCGCCAAGGCGCTGATGCTGTCGAAGGCGGAAGTGCATGGGGTGATCAGCTTCTACCACGATTTCCGCGAAGCCCCGGCGGGGCGGCATGTGCTCAAGCTGTGCCGGGCCGAGGCCTGCCAGACTGTCGGTGCGGATGCGGTGGCCGACCGGATCAAGCGGGCGCTGGGAATTGATTGGCACGAGACGACGCCTGATGGCCGCGTGACGCTGGAGCCGGTGTTCTGCCTGGGCCTGTGCGCCTGCGGACCGGCGGCGATGGTTGACGGGCGGCTGGTGGGCCGGGTGGATGAAAGCGTCTGCGCAGAGGTGGCGAAATGAAGGTTTTCGTTCCGCTGGACAGCGTTGCGGTCGCCTTGGGCGCGGATGCGCTGGTTGCGGCGATAGAGGCCGAGGCTTCTTGCCGCGGGGTGACGGTTCAGGTTGTCCGCAACGGATCGCGCGGGATGGTCTGGCTGGAGCCGCTGGTCGAGGTGGTGACGGATGCGGGCCGTGTGGGCTTTGGCCCCCTGACTGTGGCTGACGTGCCGGGGCTGTTCGACGACCTTGGCAAACACCCGAAGGCGCTGGGGCTTGTCGAGGAACTGCCCTGGATGAAGGGCCAGACCCGGCTGACCTTTGCGCGCGTCGGTGTGATCGACCCATTGTCGCTGCAGGATTACATCGCCAATGGCGGGCTTGTCGGGCTGGAACGGGCTGCCAAGATGACCAAGGCCGAGATCGTGGCCGAGGTGACGGAGTCGGGCCTGCGTGGGCGCGGTGGTGCTGGCTTCCCGACGGGGATCAAGTGGAAGACGGTCTCTGAGGCTGCTGGCGCGCAGAAATACATCGTCTGCAACGCGGACGAGGGCGACAGCGCCACCTTTGCCGACCGGATGCTAATGGAGGGCGACCCCTTCACCCTGATCGAGGGCATGGCGATTGCCGGGTTGGCCTGCGGGGCGACCAAGGGCTACGTCTATATCCGCAGCGAATATCCGGTTGCCATCCGCGTGATGGAAGCGGCCGTGAAGATCGCGCGGGAGGCCAAGGTGCTGGGCCCGGCCTTCGACATGGAAATCCGCGTCGGTGCGGGGGCCTATGTCTGCGGCGAGGAGACGTCGCTCTTGAACTCGCTGGAAGGCAAGCGCGGGGTGGTCCGGGCCAAGCCGCCGCTGCCGGCGCTGCAGGGGTTCATGGGGCGGCCGACGGTGGTGAACAACGTGATCTCGCTGGCCTCGGTGCCGGTGATCATGGCCAAGGGCGCGGCGTTCTATAAGGACTTCGGGTTGGGCCGCAGCCGCGGGACCATCCCGCTGCAGATCGCCGGGAACGTGAAGCGCGGGGGCCTCTATGAGGTCGCGTTCGGGCTGACCTTGGGCCAGATCGTCAATGAGATTGGCGGCGGCACGGCCTCGGGTCGTCCGGTCAAAGCGGTGCAGGTGGGCGGACCCTTGGGCGCCTGGTTCCCGCCGTCGCTGTTCGACACGCCGTTCGGGTATGAGGAGTTCGGGGCGAAGGAAGGCCTGATCGGGCATGCCGGGCTGACAATCGCCGACGACACGACCGACATGCTGCAGATGGCCCGCTTCGCGATGGAGTTCTGTGCCATCGAGAGTTGCGGCAAGTGCACGCCCTGCCGCATCGGGTCCACGAGAGGCGTCGAGACAATCGACCGGCTGGGGCGGGGCGATGCCTCGGCGATGCCGATCCTGACGGACCTGTGCAACACGATGAAGCTCGGCTCGCTGTGCGCGCTGGGGGGCTTCACGCCCTATCCGGTGATGTCGGCGATCACACATTTCCCGGATGACTTCGCCCGCGCGAAGGAGGCCGCGGAATGACCGACGTCAAGGGCCCGGCCTCGTACTTCCCGTCGATCGAGAAGAAATACGGTCAGCCGATGAGCCATTGGTTCGACCAGATCAAGGACAAGCTCGACCTGCCGCATATGCAGATCGTGGCGTTCCTGAAAGAGACTCATGGGCTGGGCCACGGCCACGCCAACGCCATCGTCGCCCACCAGCTTGCCGCACGGAAAGGCTAACAAGATGAAAGACTTCATCATCCCCGACCGCGATTTCGGGACGCCCGCAGCGAAAAGCAAAACGATGGTCACGCTGACCATCGACGGGTTTGATGTGACGGTGCCCGAGGGGACAAGCATCATGCGGGCGGCGGCAGAGATCGGGATCTCGGTGCCGAAGCTGTGCGCGACAGACAATGTCGACGCCTTCGGGTCCTGCCGGCTGTGCCTGGTGGAGATCGAGGGGCGGAACGGGACGCCGGCGTCTTGTACGACCCCCGTTGCGCCGGGACTGAAGGTCCACACTCAGAACGCCAAGCTGAAACAGCTGCGGCGCGGGGTGATGGAGCTGTATATCTCGGACCACCCGCTGGACTGCCTGACCTGCTCGGCCAACGGCGACTGCGAGCTGCAGGACATGGCGGGCGCCGTGGGCCTGCGCGATGTGCGGTATGAGGCTGTTGATACGCACTTCAAGGTGAAGAACACCTCGGGCGAAGCGAACCCGCTGTACATCCCACGCGACGATTCCAACCCGTATTTCAGCTATGATCCGCAGAAATGCATCGTCTGCTCGCGCTGCGTACGGGCCTGCGAGGAAGTGCAGGGGACGTTTGCGCTGACCATCGAGGGGCGGGGCTTCGACAGCCGCGTGTCCTTCGGGGCGAAGACCGACAACGCCTTGGCGTCGGACTGCGTGTCCTGCGGCGCCTGCGTGCAGGCCTGCCCGACGGCGACGCTGCAGGAGAAGTCGGTGATCGAGATCGGGACGCCGGACCGGTCGATCATCACCACCTGCGCCTATTGCGGCGTTGGGTGCAGCTTCAAGGCGGAAATGCGCGGTGATGAGCTGGTGCGGATGACGCCCTACAAGCACGGCAAGGCCAACCGGGGGCATAGCTGCGTCAAGGGTCGGTTTGCCTATGGCTATGCCAGCCACCAGGACCGCATCCTGAAGCCGATGGTTCGCGAGACGATTTCGGAGCCGTGGCGCGAGGTTTCGTGGGCCGAGGCGATGGAGTTCGCCGCAGCCAAGATGAAGGGCATCCAGGCCAAGTACGGGCGGAATTCGGTGGGGGTCATCACCTCCTCCCGCTGCACGAACGAAGAGGCTTACCTTGTCCAGAAGCTGACCCGTGCGGTGTTCATGAACAACAACACGGATACCTGCGCGCGGGTGTGCCATTCGCCGACGGGCTATGGGCTGGGGCAGACCTTCGGGACCTCGGCGGGGACGCAAGACTTTGATTCGGTTGAGGAAGCCGACGTCATCATGGTGATCGGCGCCAACCCGCATGCGGGGCACCCGGTGTTCGCCAGCCGCATGAAGAAGCGGCTGCGGAAGGGGGCGAAGCTGATCGTCGTGGACCCGCGGCGCACGGAAACGGTGGAAGGCCCGCATTACAAGGCCGCGCACCACCTGGCGCTGACGCCGGGGACGAACGTGGCTGTCGTGAGCGCGCTGGCGCATGTGATCGTGACGGAGAAGCTCTACAACGAAGAGTTCATCCGCTCTCGCTGCGACTGGGACGAGTTCCAGGACTATGCCGAGTTCATCTCGTCCCCGAACCACTCGCCCGAGGCGGTGGAGATCCTGACCGGCGTTCCGGCCGAGGAAGTGCGCAAGGCGGCGCGGCTGTACGCGACGGGCGGCAATGCGGCGATCTACTACGGGCTGGGCGTGACGGAGCACAGCCAAGGCTCGACCACCGTGATCGGGATCGCCAACCTTGCCATGCTGACCGGCAACATCGGGCGGCGCGGCGTGGGGGTGAACCCGCTGCGGGGGCAGAACAACGTGCAGGGGTCCTGCGACATGGGGTCGTTCCCGCATGAACTGCCGGGCTATCGCCACGTGAAGAACCCCGAGGTCCGCGCGATCTATGAGAAGGCCTGGGGCGTGACGCTGGACCCGGAGCCGGGCCTGCGTATCCCGAACATGCTGGATGCGGCGGTCGAGGGGACGTTCAAGGGCCTTTACTGCCAGGGTGAGGACATCCTGCAATCCGACCCTGACACTCACCATGTCGCGGCTGGCCTTGCGGCGATGGAATGCGTGATCGTCCACGACCTGTTCCTGAACGAAACCGCCAACTATGCGCATGTGTTCTTCCCCGGCTCGTCCTTCCTGGA
>JAIXSA010000112.1 GCA_027484915.1 Paracoccaceae bacterium
ATGGCCGACTGGAAGCTGCAACCCCTCCTCAATCGCCTCCCCCAGACGCAAACAAAAGTCACCCTGATCGCATCCGAAGGCGACCGCGCCGTCCCCGCGCAAGTGTCGATAGACGCGGCAACCCGCATCCCCGGTGCCAAGCTGCACCTCCTGCCGAAACTCGGCCATCTGGCTCATGAAGAAACGGAAGACGGCCTCTCAGCCCTGATCCTGGACAGCCTCGGCCAGGCTTGAGGCCGCAAAGATCATCGCCGCGTGCTTTTCCAGGTAAATCCGCAGCCAGGGCGTGAACGCCTCGGGCTTCACGGCAATCTCGGCCCGCAAGGCATCCAAAGACACCCACCGCACCGCCTGCACCTCGTCGGGGTCCAACTCCAGGTCCAGCGGCCACCCGGCCTCGCCCACGAAAACCTCGACCACCTCGTGCTCGATCAGGTTCTCCCGAACCCCCGGCACGTCCGCCCGATACTCCACTTGCCCCACATGCCGCAGGCTCAGGCCCGAAATCCCCAGCTCCTGCGACAGCCGCCGCACCGCGCAATCGGCAGCCGTTTCACCCCAATTCGGATGCGTGCAGCACGTGTTCGCCCAAAGCCCGGGAGTGTGATACTTCCCCGCCGCCCGCTGCTGGATCAGGATCTCCGCGCCGCGCAGCACGAACACCGACACCGCCGGATGCCGCAGCCCCTGCCGGTGCACCGCCAGCTTACCCACCGGCACCAAAACCCCGTCCGGCCCGAAGGCCGGGATCGGCAGGTCTATCGGCTCCATCACGACCATTTTGGACTGACGACTCCCAACAGGTGCATCACGTTCTTCACCCCGATCTTGAGGTGCGCCAGCGGACGCGCCGCGACAAGCTTCTTGTTCATGTAGGCCTCGAACGTCAACCGCTGTACGTCGATGTCGTGGCACAGCGAAACGAACCGCTCTCGCCGATCATCGCTGCGATAATACGCGTTCTGCATCGACCGCAAGACCTTGAAGACCGTCCCATGCTCTTTCAGGAACATCTTCCGCGCCATCTTCAACTCACTGGCCCGACCCGACCGCAGGAACGCCTGAGCCGCCGTAGCCGCCGCCCGCCCCCCGGCCATTGCGTAGTAAATCCCCTCACCCGAGGACGGAGCAACAACCCCTGCCGCATCCCCGGCCAAGACCACATCCCGGCCGTTGTCCCAGCGGTCCAACGGCTTCAGCGGGATCGGAGCCCCCTCGCGCCGGATCGTCTCGCACCCTGTCAGCCCGGCCAGCTCCCGCAGGTCCGCCGTCGCCTTCTTCAGGTCCACCGAGCCATCCTCGGTGCCCATACCAACTGACGCGGTGTCCCCATGCGGGAAGACCCAGCCGTAGAAATCCGGCGAAATCTGTCCATCGTAGATCACATCACAGCGCACCGGATCATAACCCAGATTCGCCGCCGGGGCCTTGATGATCTCATGATACGCGATGACGTATGGGATCTTGTCCCCACCCGGCACCTCGGCCCGGGCGACCCCCGACTTCGCCCCATCCGCGCCGATGACCACCCGACACAAGGACCGCTGCTCCTGCCCCGACGCCTTCTCGCGCCAGACGACATGCGTCCCCGCCGCATCCCGCTCTACCCGCAGGAAGGTCCCGGTCAGCCGGTCAGCGCCCACCATCCGCGCGCGGTCGCGCAGGAACTCGTCGAAATCCTCACGGTCGACCATACCGACATAGCCGCCCTCGATGTGGATATCGACCGCCCGCCCCGTGGGCGAGATCATCCGCGCCGTCTTGATCTTGGCCACCACCAGATAGTCCGGAATGTCGAAGTCCTTGATCGCGCGGGGGGGTATCGCCCCCCCACACGGCTTGATCCGCCCGTCCCGGTCCAGAAGGGCCACCTTGTAGCCCGCCCGCGCCAGATCCTCGGCTGCCGTGGCCCCCGAAGGCCCGCCACCCACCACGAATGCGTCATACATGCTCATTCTCCCGGTACCAGCTGGCCTTGGGGCGCGCCACGCAGCCGCCCCGCATCAATGATCCGCCAGGCCATCAGCCCGGCAGCGATGAACAACAGCGCCTCAAGCGCAAAGACGATCCCGAAGGCGTTGGCCGTGGACTCCGACAGCCGCAGCGCGTCCACCAAAGCCGCCCCGGCAAACCCGCCCAGCCCCTGCGCAATCGCCTGAGACGCCCCCCAGACGCCCATACGCGTCCCCTCGCGCCCTTCGCAGCCTTGGCCTGCCAGCTGCATCATCGCCCCGATGGACGCGATGGCAAACATGCCCGAGAACACGCCAAGTACTGCAACGGCAGGCGTCAGCAGGCCGATCTGCATCTGCCCCAGCGCCGCAATCACCGTCAGCATCAGCGCCGACCCAAGGCATCCGGCGGTGACCCAGGCCCGCAGCGACCCGATCTTGAGCCCGGAAACCGCAATCCCCACGGCGAGCATCCCGATGAACATCCCGCCATGCTGCGCGCCCGACAGGCTTGTCGAGGCACCGGGAGAATAGGCGAAGACGAGGCCCGCATAGGGCTCCAGGATCAACTCCTGCAGGAAGAACGCGGTCATCGACAGGAAGATGAAGAGGGTAAACACCCTCGTCCGCTTCTCCGCCCAGACCTCCGCCAACCCCTGCCGCAGCGGGGTCTCATCCGGCATACGCGCCGGGATCACCCGCCGCTCAATGCCAAGAATGGCCAACGTCGTCAGGACCACCGCGCCGACCGTCACCGCCGCGACAATCGCCATCAGCCGCGCCGGAGAATACGGGTCCAACATCGCACCGATGACCCCAGAGGTCACCGCAATCCCGAAGATCATCATCAGCCAGGTGATCGTCGCCGCCGCCGCCCTCCGCTCAGGCGCACAGCCCGACGCCAGCAGCGCCAGCAAGGAGGTCCCCGAGGCCCCTGCCCCCATCCCGATCAGCAAATAGGCGAAAACCGACCCAGCCAGCCCGAGCCCATGTCCGGCAATTCCCAGCGCCACCATCCACGACGCCAGCGCCGCGCCAGCGGACAGCACCGCCATCCCCCCGATGATGAACCGCGTCCGGTTGCCCTGCGCGTCCGACAGGAACCCCCAGCTCGGCCGGGTGATCTGCACAAAGGAATGCAGCGCCACCAGCGCCCCCGACAGCATCGCCGGCAGCGCCAGCTCCACCACCATCAGCCGGTTCAGGGTCGAGGTCGTCAGCACCACCACCGCGCCCAGGCACAGCTGCACCAGCCCAAGCCGGACGATCTGAAGCCATGAAAGTGTCATGCCAACCCACTGATCGCAAAGGCGGAAATCATCATGCCGGTGACATAAAGCACCACGCCCGTCCCGTTGTACCACGGCGCCTTGCCCTTCGGATCGCGGAACAAGACCCGCATCGCCGCGACCTGGGCCAGCAGCACCGCCGCCACGGCCAAAGCGTGCCAGGGCTTGCCCCAGATGACCAACAGGCAGACGACGAGAACCTGCGCCATTCCCATCACCGTGCAGGCGATCTTCGCCGCGACCTCCGGCCCCAGCACCACGGGCAGAGAGCGGACCCCATGCTGCCGGTCGCCTTCAAGGGCCTTGAAATCGTTCAGCGTCATGATCCCGTGCGCGCCAAAGGCGTACAGCCCCGCGATCATCACGTTCTCGAACCTCGGCGCAGTGCCCAGCAGCACCGCCGCCCCGGTGAACCACGGCAGCCCCTCATAGGACAGCCCGACAAGCCCCGGCCCCCACCAGCCCGACCGCTTCAGTCGCACCGGCTCCGCCGAATAGGCCCAAGCCGCGATCACCCCGACCACCGTCGCACCAAAGCCCCAGGGACCCAGCATCCAGCCCACGACCAGCGACAAAACCGTCATCGCCAAGGCGATCCACAGCCCCCACCGCCCCGGTATCCGACCGGACGGGATTGGCCGGTGCGGCTCGTTCACCGCATCCACGTGCCGGTCGCACCAGTCGTTCGCCGCCTGGCTCATCCCGCAGACGATGGGTCCGGCCAGGACCATCCCCAGCAGCACCGTCGTCCAGTTCGCGCCCAAGGGCACTCCTGACGAAACGGCACCACAGAGGTAAGCCCAGACCGGCGGGAACCAGGTGATCGGCTTGATCAATGTCAGCATGGCACGGGGTTCCGGCCAGCTCTGCGGGGTGTGGATGAGTGCGTCGCTCATACTGTCAATTAAGCCTGACACTTTTGAGTCTTGCAAGGATTACATTGCCACAGGCGCGACGCTGACATGTATCCCCATCGCCGCGCCCCGGACCTCCCCCGCCGTGGGGAGGGGATGGGGGTGGGGGCTACCAGGCAGAAATCTCGAACCTACAGGCCACGTCGCCGCACGCGCAGCAAGTCGTCTCCTTCACCGACACCGAAGGCCACACCAGCCGCCCATAAAGCCGCCGGAACACCGCCACATGCCAGATGCACTGCGGGCGGTCGGCCTGCCTCCCCGCCACCAGCGGATTCCGCGCGACCGACACCACCAGAGGCCGCGACGCTTCCACCCGGAATTCCCCCGTCCCGGCAAAGGTCCAGGAATGCTGCGAGATCGCCTTCGTTAGAACCGGAGCCGCCAGGAAACCCGGCATCAGCCGCAACACCCCCTGCGCCAGCTTCGGAATCCGGTGCGCCAGAATGTAATCCCCCGTCGCCAACCCCGCCTCCTCCAGCAAAGCTTCCGCCCCGGAAGACACCCGCCGCAACGCCTGATGCACAGCCGCGCAGTCCGATTCCGGCAGCATCCCGGCATCCCTCGGGGGCCGCGAAACCCCCGCCTCGGCCAGAACGGCGGAGAGAAGCCCAACGTCCCCCCTTCGCTCCAGCACATCGACCAGCTGCAGGATCGCGTTCGGCCCGATCCGGTCGGCTTCCATTACTCCGCCGGCTCCTGCATCTGCTCGTGCCCGCCGCCGCAAGCCATCGGCACAAGGTCCGGCACGGCCCGCTCCGCAGCCCGCTCCTTCATCTGCGCTTTCACCGCCGCCCGCCGCTCCGCCGCCCGCGCGGCCTTGTCGGCCGATGCTTCCCAATCCGCCATCTGTGCTTCGGCAATCGTGCGGGTCTCGTCAAACCCGAACTCCAGGTTGTCCCGCTTCACCGGCTTGAAATAGCCATGCTTTCCAAGGTCATAGAAGCTTCGCTGCACCCCCGCCTTCAGGAAGGCCTTCAGGCACCCCAGCAGATACCGCCGCCGGAACCCCGTCCCGCGCCAAGGATAATGGAACAGCGCCTTCTTCATGTAAAAGCGCCGGTAGTTCTTCAGCACCCCCTCCAGCAAGGCCCCCCGCGTCATCGCCGCAGGCTTCATGATCGGCGTCACGAAGTTGTATTTCGAGTAATCGAACACCTCCACCTGATCCCGGATTTCCTGGAACAGCGGCGTGAACGGCCATGGCGTATACATCGACCAGTTTGCCAGGTCCGGCTGCCAGTCCCAGGCCATCCGGTAGGTCTCTTCCAGCGTCTCCGGTGTCTCGTTGTCCAACCCCACGATGAACTGCGCCTCGGTGAAGATATCCGCCTCGCGCAGCAGCCGGATCGCCTCCTTGTTCTCCTCGACCTTGGTTTCCTTGTTGAAGAGGTCCAGCTTCAACTGCGCCGCGGCCTCGGTCCCCAGGCTCACATGCACCAGCCCCGCCTCACGGTAGAACTTCAACAGGTCCCGGTCGCGGTAGATATCCGTCACCCGAGTGTTGATCCCCCACTTCACCCGCTTGTTCAGCCCCCGGTCGATCAACTCCTGACAAAACTCCACGAATTTCTTCTTGTTGATGGTCGGCTCCTCGTCGGCGAGGATGAAGAACCCCACACCGTGATCCGTGACCAGCCGCTCGATCTCATCGGCGACCTTCTTGGGGTCGCGGACGCGATAATCGCGCCAGAACTTCCACTGCGAGCAGAAGGAACAGGTGAACGGACACCCCCGCGCCATGTTGGGGATCGCGACCTTCACGCCCAGGGGGATGTAGATGTAGCTGTCCCAGTCCAGGATCGACCAGTCCGGGTCGATGCCATCGAGGTCCTTGACGGTGGAAGCGGCCTGCGTCGAAACGATCTCTCCATCGACCGCAAAGGCCAACCCCTTGATCTTGCGCTGATCCGCAGGCCAGCGACCATCCCGCACCGCCTGGGCCAAGGCGACCATGATCTCCTCGCCCTCGCCCCGGACGATCACATCCACCCACGGAGCCTCGGACAGAACCTGCCGGAACATGAAGGTCGCATGCACGCCGCCCAGCACCCGCAAGGCCCCCGGCACCACCTCCTGCGCGATCCGCAGAACCTCCTCGGCCTCATAGATCGATGGCGTGATCGAGGTCACCCCGACGATATCCGGCTGCAATTCCACCAGCTTCGCGCGCAGCACATCCGGCCCCAGGTGATAGGTCATCGCGTCCAGGAAATGGATGTCCTCGAACCCCGCCCGCTTCAGGCTTCCGGCCAGATAGGCCACCCAGGCCGGAGGCCAGTTCCCCGCGATCTCGGCCCCGCCGGAGTGATAGTTGGGATGGATGAAGACGATGCGCATGGGCGGCCCCTCCGTGCCTCGGCACCCGCCCGACGGGGCGGTGTCAACTCAAGTTGACAGAATGGGACAGGCGTCGATTTGACCCAGATCAAGCAGGCTTCGGATCAGTCCGAAGGATCGCTTGTTTCCTTGTTCAGGATGCCGAACTTGCGCAGCTTCACATACAGCGACTGCCGCGACAGGCTAAGGAGTTCCGCCGCCGCCGCCCGGTTGTTGCCGGACATCTCCAGCGCGGCCTCGATGCACATCTTCTCGATGATCTCGGTGGTCTCGTCGACGATCTCTTTCAGCGTCGAATAACCCACCAGCCGCATCACGTTGCGCAGGCCCTCGTTCTCGGTCCCGGTAGCCGGCCAGACGACCCGGTCGGTCACCACCGAATCGCGCGCGACGATGCCGACGATTTGCTTGCCGTTCTCCTGGAACAGGCTTGCTGACAGCTCGACCGACACTTCGCCCATGTAGTCCGTGTTCAGCCGCGTCCGGTAGTGCCGCAGGTGGCCGACGCGCTTGACGTTGTCCAGCAGCACCTTCAGGTCCACCGCCCCCCGCGACAGGAAGTCCGAGAACGCCCGGTCGATCACGACCGAGGTACTGTGGCTGTCCGTCAAATGCAGGAACGCCTCGTTTGCCGACTTGATCAGCCCGTTGCCGTCCAAGAAGACGATGGCATCCGTCCCCTTGTCAAACAGGTTCTGCATCATCGCACTGCGGTCGCTTTCCTGCGACTGGGCGCTCTCTGACAGCCCGATCCGGCACAGCAGAAGCCGGTCGCGTGAGGCGCGGAACATCTTCGCGCTGACCTTCACCCGTTGCGCGGTGCGGCGGACGTTCAGATCGACGACATCCCCGTCGTCGCTTGTCGCATTGCGGGCCAGCGTCTCGATCAGCTCGCCCCGGCGGCGGCCGTCGAACTCCTGCGCTATGGGCGAATTCAGCAGATCATTGCGCGGCGCACCCAAAAGCCGCGCGGCCGAGCTGTTCAGGTCCACGATCCGCCCCGTCGTTTCGGACACGATAAGCAGCGGGAACGAATTCTCTTCCATCAGGACCCGGTAGCGCGTCTCCAGCTCACGTTGCGCCTCGTGGTCGCGCCCGATGGCGCGGTGCGCCTGGACCAGTTGCTGCTGCACCTCGGCCAGGGGACGCAGGTCGCGGCCCAGCATCAAGAGCGTGTCTGTCCCCGGCAGCCGCCGCAGGACGTATCGGACCGGGAATTCATACTGCACCGGCCCGGCATGGTTCAGCTCCAACGCCAATCCCGAATCCGGGCCGGCAAGCCGGGCAGAGAGCTTGGCCCAGCTTTCCTCGGCGAAAAGGGACTTCAGCTCCAAGCCTTCCCAGCCGGTGACCAAGGCGGCAAGGCCCGATTGCGGCGGGGCCAGGACCCGCTCCACCACACGGTCCGGCGTCACCACCAACGTCAGGTCTGATCCGGCACTGACCAGGTCCAGGACAACGCTGCGCCCGGTCGGATCGTCAGGCAGAACCGCCAGTGGGTGCCCGTCATTGGTCAACTCCCGTCCCCTTTCAGCAAAGACTGGACGATGCTCCTTTGGCTTCTTTTCCGGTACCGATCAAGCTGGCGCTCTCCCCGGCAGGCAGCATATTCGGCAAGAAGTGCAGGAACGTCGCGCAGCACGCGGTCCGCACCCGTTTCCCGCAACAGAACCCGATCCTCCACGGGGATGGCCCCGCCGACAAAGATGCACATCTCACCGTTCCGCGACAGCAGGCGCAGGGTGCGCACAAGGCTTACGGCGGACTCCAGTGCCACCGTGCAGCCCAGGGAAACAAGCGCCAGGTCGAACCGGTTCCCCGCCATGAGCGGCGTCAGGTCGCGCGGCATAGGTGCCACCCGCGTCAACGCGCTGAACCCAGCCAGCCGCAGTTCCAGCGCCAGGACCGCAGCGCCCAGCGTGTGCTGCTCGGCCTCCGCCACCAGGACCAGAGCCGAGGGCCCCGTCGCTGGCCGGACCTCGGACAGGATCTCGTCGACCCGCCGGACCACGCCGTGCAGTTTCTCGGTGCAAAGTGTCACGTCGATGAAGCTGACCTCGTCCAACGCCCACCCGGCCCCCAGCACCCGCGCCGCCGCCGGGGCGTACAGGCAGGCGACCGTCGCCGGGTCGATCTGTCGGGTCAGCATTTCAGCCAGAAGCACGGCGGGATCCGTCGCTCTGGCCTCGCGGAGGACTTGCACGAAATGGTCAAGATGGTCTTGCCTAACCACGGAGGTTTCCTGGTCGCGCACCGACACCAACCGACCCAACGCCTCCTTGGCAAGCCCAGCAAACCAGTCGAGGCCTTCCTGGCCCTGGGCTTCCGGTATCCCATTGTCTCGCATCGGCGACCCTCCCTGGGTCCTACCGCAGATGCCGGGGCAATATAGCACTGCAGAAGTGCATTTAGAAGCCTTCGACTCGCGTACACATGACACCCGAAAGCTGTCGATATGTCCACTCAAATTGACACATTCCGCGACGCCGCTTCGGGTATTGCGCCTAAAATAATGGTTTTATTATGTAATTTTTCATTTTTGCAGCTTTGCATCCATCGATTGCACCGGTCTTCCTGTGACCGATTTCTCGCCACAATGTGTAAATCTACATTGACAGACAGTGCTGCCTGACTACTTTGGGTGTAAACGTGGCTTTAAGATCGAGGCGTAAGGAATGTCCGCTGCGGCCTCAGACACCCGGCCCCGACCGTTGTACACGCCCAGCCAGCGGGCCCGGCGCGATGCAACCGTCTGGACACTTGTCCAGGGCATCCTTGCCCCGCTGCAGTTCCTTGTCTTCGCCGTCTCGCTGGTCCTCGTCCTGCGCTACCTGATGACAGGCGAAGGCTACACCGCCGCCACAGCCTCGATCCTGCTGAAGACCGCGCTTCTCTACACGATCATGGTCACCGGCGCGATCTGGGAGAAGGTGGTTTTCGGCCAGTATCTCTTCGCCCCGGCCTTCTTCTGGGAAGACGTCGTCAGCTTCGCCGTCATCGCGCTGCACACCCTCTATCTCTATGGCCTGCTTACGGATTCCATTGCACCCCTGCAGTTGATGCTGATCACGCTGGCGGCCTACGCGACCTATGCCGTCAACGCCACGCAGTTCCTGCTGAAACTCCGCCGCGCCCGTCTCGACACGGGTGTTCCCGCCACTCCAGAACGCGGGCAACCGGCATGAGCCTCGACACCCCAACCACCGGCTGCCTGCACAGCCCCGTCCTCCGCGAACGCGGCCAGCGTGAGGTGTTCTGCGGCCTGACGGGGATCATCTGGCTGCACCGCAAGATGCAGGACGCCTTCTTCCTTGTCGTCGGCTCGCGCACCTGCGCCCACCTCCTGCAATCCGCCGCCGGGGTGATGATCTTTGCCGAGCCACGATTCGGCACCGCGATTCTCGAAGAGAAGGACCTCGCCGGTCTCGCAGACGCGCACACGGAACTGGAACGCGAAGTCGAACGCCTTCTCTCCCGCCGCCCGGACATCCGCCAGCTCTTCCTCGTCGGCTCCTGCCCGTCCGAGGTCATCAAGCTTGACCTCTCGCGCACGGCCGAACGCCTGAACGGCCGCCACGGGCCTTCGGTCCGGGTCTACAACTATTCGGGTTCCGGCATCGAGACGACCTTCACGCAGGGCGAAGACGCCTGCCTTGCCGCGATGGTCCCCGGGCTGGAAGAGACGACTGAGGCCAATCTGCTCGTCGTCGGCGCGCTTCCGGACGTGGTCGAAGACCAGTGCCTGTCGCTTCTGACGCAGATGGGCATCCGCAACATCAGCTTCCTGCCTTCGCGCCGCGCAGCCGACGCGCCGAAGGTCGGCGAACGCACTCGGTTCATCCTGACCCAGCCATTCCTGGCCGACACCGCCCACGCCCTTGAACGCCGCGGCGCACAGCGCATCGCCGCACCTTTCCCCTTCGGCGAGGAAGGCACCACCGACTGGCTCCGCGCCGTCGCGAAGACCTGCGGCGTGACCCTTGAAGTCTTCGAGGCCGTCACCGCCGCCCCCCGCGCCCGTGCCCGCAAGGCCGTCGCCGCCCACGCGGAAACCCTGCGCGACAAGACGCTCTTCATGTTCCCCGACAGCCAGCTGGAAATCCCCCTCGCGCGCTTCCTGGCCCGCGAATGCGGCATGCTCCCGGTCGAGGTCGGCACCCCCTATCTGCACCGCGGCCTGATGGAGCCGGAGCTTGCCCTCCTGCCGCAGACCGTCCTCTCAGAAGGCCAGGACGTCGACCTGCAGCTTGACCGCCACGCCGCCCTTAAGCCCGACCTCACTGTCTGCGGCCTCGGCCTTGCAAACCCGCTGGAAGCTGCCGGTCACGCAACCAAATGGGCGATCGAACTCGTCTTCACCCCCGTCCACTTCTATGAACAGGCGGGCGACCTCGCCGGCCTCTTCTCCCGCCCCCTCCGCCGCCGCGCGCTGCTGGCAGGAGGTCAGGCATGAAACTCACCCTCTGGACCTACGAAGGCCCCCCGCACGTCGGCGCCATGCGCGTCGCCACCGGCATGAAGGACGTCCACTACGTCCTCCACGCGCCCCAGGGCGACACCTACGCCGACCTCCTGTTTACAATGATTGAACGGCGCAACCACCGCCCGCCGGTCACCTTCACCACCTTCCAGGCCTCCGACCTCGGCGCCGACACCGCCACCCTCTTCAAGCGCGCCGCCCAAGGCGCCTACGACCGCTTCCAGCCGCAAGCGATGATCGTCGGTGCCTCCTGCACCGCCGAGCTGATCCAGGACGACCCCGGCGGCCTCGCCTCGACCCTCGGCCTTCCTTGCCCCGTCGTGCCGTTGGACCTGCCCAGCTACTCCCGCAAGGAAAACTTCGGCGCCGACGAGACCTTCCTCGCCCTCACCCGCGCGCTGGCCCACCCTCAGGACCGCACCAAGGAAGTCTCCTGTAACATCCTCGGAGCAACGGCCCTCGGCTTCCGCCACCGCGACGACGTGGCCGAGATCACCAAGCTGCTGAACCAGATGGGCATCAGTGTGAACGTCGCCGCCCCCCTCGACGCTACGCCCGAGGACCTGAAGCGCCTCCCCGCCGCCCATTTCAACGTCCTCCTCTACCCCGAAACCGGCGAAGGTGCCGCCCGCTGGCTGGAGAAAACCCACCAGCAGCCCTGGACCAAGACGATCCCCATCGGCGCCGAAGCCACCCGCGAGTTCATCGCCGAGGTCGCCAAGCTGGCCAACGTCAGCCCCACAGTCGACGAAAAGAACCTCCGCCAACCCTGGTGGTCGGCTTCCGTCGACTCCACCTACCTCACCGGCAAGCGCGTATTCATCTTCGGCGACGCCACCCACGCGATGGCCGCCGCCCGCGTCGCCCGTGACGAGATCGGCTTCGAAGTCGTCGGCCTCGGCTGCTACAACCGCGAATTCGCCAGGCCAATGCGCGCCGCCGCGAAAGACTACGGCCTCGAAGCCCTCATCTCCGACGACTACCTCGACGTCGAAGCCGCCATCATCGCAGCCGCCCCGGAACTGATCCTCGGCACGCAGATGGAGCGTCACATCGCCAAGCGCCTCGGCATCGCCTGCGCCGTGATCTCGGCCCCCGTCCACGTCCAGGACTTCCCCGCCCGCTACTCGCCGCAGATGGGCTTTGAGGGCGCGAACGTCCTCTTCGACACCTGGATTCACCCCCTCGTGATGGGCCTCGAAGAACACCTCCTCACCATGTTCCGCGAGGATTTCGAATTCCACGACGCCGCCGGTCCCAGCCACCACGGCGGCAAGGCCACGCCCGCCCCGGCGCAGCCAATCCTGGAACCCACCGCCAACGCCGCCACCCAGATGATCGAGGCGGCGCAAGCCCTCGCCGACGCCCTCCACTGGCTCCCCGACGCGGAACGCGAACTCAAGAAGATCCCCTTCTTCGTCCGCGCCAAGGCCCGCCGCAACACCGAGAAATACGCCGCCGAAAAGGGCGTGACGCAAATCAGCATCGAGACCCTCTACGAGGCCAAGGCCCACTATGCGCGATGATCGCTACACATCGCCGGAGCTGAAAACCCCCGTCGCGGACGGCCTCTACCGCTTTGTCATCGTCACCCTCGACGCCCATGCCGCTGGCCCCGCCCAGCGCGTCGCCGCCCGCCTGACCAAAGACTTCCCCGGCCTGACCATCTCGGTCCACGCCGCCGCCGAATGGGCCGAAAACCCCGCCGCCCTCGCCCGCGCCAAAGCTGATGTCGCCAAGGCGAACATCATTGTCGCCAACCTGATCTTCCTGGAAGAACACCTGACGCAAATCCTGCCCGACATGCAGGCCCGCCGCGACCAGCTGGACGCCTGCGTCGGGATCATCTCCGACCCGCAGATCGTCAAGCTCACGAAAATGGGCGACCTCGACATGTCACTCCCCGCGTCCGGCGCGATGGCGTTCCTCAAGAAGCTGAGGGGCAACAAGTCCCCCTCCGGCTCCTCGGGCGAAAAGCAGATGGCGATGCTGCGCCGCCTGCCGAAGATCCTCCGCTTCATCCCCGGCAAGGCCCAGGACATGCGCGCCTGGTTCCTGTCGATGCAGTACTGGCTCGGCGGGTCGGACGACAACATCGAAAGCATGGTCCGCTACCTCGTCAGCCGCTATGCCCCGAACCGCGACTGGAACAAGGTCAAGGCCGCACTGCCCGTCGACTACCCCGACGTCGGCCTTTACCACCCCGACGTCCCCGCCCGCGTCTTCACCGACCCCGGCCTGCTCCCGCGCCCCGACGGCATGACCGCCACCGTCGGCCTTCTGATGCTGCGCTCCTACATCCTCGCCTCCGACACCGCGCATTACGACGCCGTCATCCGCGCGTTTGAGGCCCGCGGCATCGCCTGCGTCCCGGCCTTCGCCTCGGGCCTCGATGGCCGCCCCGCCATCGACGCCTTCATGTCGGCGAACCGGATCGACACCCTTGTCTCCCTCACCGGCTTCTCCCTCGTCGGCGGCCCCGCCTACAACGACAGCCCCGCCGCCATCGCGGCGCTTGAAGCCCTCGACGTGCCTTACGTCGCCGCCCACCCGCTCGAATTCCAGACCCTCGGCCAGTGGTCCACCACCGACGGCGGCCTTGGCCCGGTGGAAACCACCATGCTGATCGCGCTGCCCGAAATCGACGGCGCGACCAACCCCACCGTCTTCGCTGGCCGCCACGACGCCGGCGGCTGCCAGGGCTGCGCGCACAATTGCGCCGCGCCGACAGACCACGCCTCCCGCGTCATGGCCCCCTGCCCGGAACGGATTCAGGCGCTGGCTGAAAAGGTCTTCCGCCTTGCCACACTCCGCCGCTCCGACACCGCGAAGCGCAAGGCCGCAATCGTCCTTTACGGCTTCCCGCCGAACGCCGGCGCCGTCGGCACCGCCGCCTACCTTGGCGTCTTCGAAAGCCTCCTGAACACGCTAAACGCGATGAAAGCCGAGGGCTACGACGTCACGCCCCCCCCATCAGTCGACGCCCTCCGCGACCTCGTCCTGAAAGGCAACGCCGCCGCCTTCGGCCAACCCGCCAACGTCGCCGCCCGCATCCCCGCCTCCGAACTCGTCCGCCGCTCCCGCTGGCTGGGCGAGACCGAGAAAGTCTGGGGCCCCGCCCCCGGCCGCGCGCAGTCGAACGGGGCCGACGTCTTCGTCCTCGGCCACCAGTTCGGCAACGTCTTCGTCGGCATCCAACCCGTCTTCGGCTATGAAGGCGACCCGATGCGCCTGCTGTTCGAGAAAGGCTTCGCGCCCACCCACGCCTTCACCGCCTTCTACGACTGGCTGAAGAAGGATTTCGGCGCGGACGTCCTTCTCCACTTCGGGATGCACGGGGCGATGGAATTCATGCCGGGCAAGCAGGCGGGCCTTTCCGGCAAATGCTGGCCCGACCGCCTGATCGGCAACCTGCCGAACGTCTACCTCTACGCCGCGAACAACCCGTCCGAGGCAACGCTGGCCAAGCGCCGGTCCAACGCCGTAACCGTCACCCACCTGACGCCGCCGCTCGCGCAATCCGGCCTCTACAAGGGCCTCGTAGACCTGAAGGACAGCCTCACCCGCTTCCGCGCCTTGGCCCCCGACGCGCCCGACCGCGAAGACCTCGCCCTCCTCATCGCCGAACAGGCCCGCGCCGTGGACATGGACCCGTCCAACCCCGACGCGCTCTGGCTCAAACTCCTGGAAACCGAAGGCGCCCTCATCACCGACGGCCTCCACGTCCTCGGGCGGCCCATGACCGACGCCCAGCGCGCCGAGTACCTGGCCCTGATGCCCGAAGATCCGGAGGCGCGCGCCGCCGCCGCCGAACACCTGCAACACGACAGCGAAATCCCCGCCCTCCTCCGCGCCCTCTCGGGCCGCTTCATCTCGCCCGTCCCGGGCGGCGACCTGATCCGCTCCCCGCAGATTCTCCCCACCGGCCGCAACATCCACGCCTTCGACCCGTTCCGGATGCCCACCGCCTTCGCGCTAGCTGATGGCAAGGCCCAGGCCGACCGCCTGCTGGCGACCCACCCGACGCTGCCGCGCACCGTGGCCCTCGTCCTCTGGGGCTCGGACAACATCAAATCCGACGGCGGCCCCATCGCGCAGGCCCTCGCCCTGATCGGTGCGAAACCCCGCTTCGACAGCTACGGCCGCCTCGCAGGTGCCGACTTGATCCCCCTCGAAGACCTCGGCCGCCCGCGCATCGACGTCGTGATGACCCTCTCCGGCATCTTCCGCGACCTTCTGCCCCTGCAAACCCGGATGCTCGCCGAAGCCGCCCTCAAGGCCGCCACCGCCGACGAACCCGAGGCCCTGAACTTCATCCGCGCCCACGCCCTCCGCTACGCGGCCGAGATGAACACCGACATGGAAACCGCCGCCCTCCGCGTCTTTTCCAACGCCGAAGGCGCCTACGGGTCGAACGTCAACATCCTCGTCGACAGCTCCGCCTTCGGCGACGAAGACGAACTCGCCGACGCCTATCAGGCCCGCAAAAGCTTCGCCTATGGCGTCACCGGCAAGGCCAAGGGCAACCCGGCGCTGCTGCAAAAGGCGCTCAAGGACGTGGACCTCGCCTACCAGAACCTCGAATCCGTGGAACTGGGAGTCACCTCGGTTGACCACTACTTCGACACGCTCGGCGGCATCGCCCGCGCCGTCAAACGCGCCCGTGGCGGCCAGGACACCCCCGTCTACATCGGCGACCAGACGCGCGGCGGCGGCACCGTCCGCACGCTCTCCGACCAGATCGCGCTGGAAACCCGCTCCCGTTCCTTGAACCCGAAGTTCTACGAAGGCCTTCTCCGCCACGGGGCCGAAGGCGTCCGCCAGATCGAGGCGCATGTCTCCAACACCTTCGGCTGGTCCGCCACCACCGGCACCGTCGAACCCTGGGTCTACCAGCGCCTGACCGAGACCTTCGTCACCGACGAGGCCATGCGCCGCCGCCTTGCTGCCCTCAACCCCGAAGCCTCCTCCCGCATGGCCCAGCGCCTCTTGGAAGCCTCGGACCGCGCCTATTGGACACCCGATCCCGCCACCCTCGCCGCGCTGCAACAGGCTGCCGACGAACTTGAGGATCGCCTGGAAGGGATCGCCGCCGAATGACACCTCACATGAAAGGGGCCACCACATGAGCCCGCGCGACGAAATTCCAAACCTCCGTGGCCTCGATGGCGACGGCTCGGTGCAAGTCCACCTCGACCCCGCTCTCAAGATCGAGGGCGCGAAGGTCTTCTCGGTCTACGGCAAGGGCGGGATCGGCAAGTCCACCACCTCGTCGAACCTCTCAGCCGCGTTTTCCATGATGGGCAAGCGTGTCCTCCAGATCGGCTGCGACCCGAAGCACGACTCGACCTTCACCCTGACGGGCCGCCTGCAACCCACCGTGATCGACATCCTCAAGGAGGTCGACTTCCACTCCGAAGAACTCCGCCCCGAGGATTACGTCGCCGAAGGCTTCAACGGCGTGAAATGCGTCGAGGCGGGAGGCCCCCCCGCAGGCACCGGCTGCGGCGGCTATGTCGTCGGCCAGACCGTCAAGCTTCTGAAACAGCACCACCTACTTGAAGACACCGACGTCGTGATCTTCGACGTCCTTGGCGACGTGGTCTGCGGCGGCTTCGCGGCCCCCCTCCAGCACGCCGACCGCGCCGTCATCGTCACCGCCAACGACTTCGACTCGATCTACGCGATGAACCGCATCATCGCCGCTGTCCAGGCCAAGTCCGGCAACTACAAGGTCCGCCTCGCGGGTTGCGTCGCCAACCGCAGCCGCGAGACCAACGAGGTCGACCGCTACTGCGAACGCGTCGGCTTCAACCGCCTGGCCCACATGCCCGACATCGACGCCATCCGCCGCAGCCGCCTGAAGAAGAAGACCCTCTTCGAGATGGACGACGAGCAGGACATCGTCACCGCCCGCGCCGAATACCTGCGCCTCGCCGACACGCTTTGGCGGTCCGTGGGCGGCGAAGGCTCCTCGCCCGAACCGCTGCCTGATCGCGAGATCTTCGAACTTCTCGGATTTGATTGATGCCCGACTACAGCCTCACCCGCGACCGGGTCGAAACCTACTTCGACCGCACCGCGACCCAGACGTGGGAGCGGCTGACCTCGCATGAGAAGGTGAGCCGCATCCGCGAGACCGTCCGCAAGGGCCGCGACCAGATGCGCGCACTGATGCTGTCGCGCCTGCCGCAAGACCTGCGCGGCGCGCGGGTGCTGGATGCTGGCTGCGGCACCGGGGCGATGGCCCAGGAACTCGCCCTGCGCGGGGCGCAAGTCACTGCCGTCGACATCTCGCCCCAGCTGATCGAGATCGCCAAGCGCCGCCTCCACCCCGCGCTGGCCGACAACGTCGATTTCCACGCTGGCGACATGTCCGATCCCTCGCTCGGCACATTCGACTTCGTCCTCGCGATGGACAGCCTGATCTACTACCGCGACACCGACATCGGCCGCGTCGTCGGCAACCTGGCAAGCCGGACCAGCCAAAGCATCGTCTTCACCGTCGCGCCGCGCACGCCGTTCCTGATGGCCTTCTTCACTCTGGGTAAGCTTTTCCCCCGCTCCGACCGCTCGCCCACCATGATCCCGCACGACGCCGCCCGCCTGGCCCGCCACTGCCCCGGCACGGTCACCAAAGTCGGTCGCATCACCTCGGGCTTCTACATCTCGGAATGTCTGGAGCATCGCCCATGATCCTCCGCAAGAAACATATCGCCCAGCTTGGCGCCCGCTGGATGCCCTTCGCCGACGCCGCCTCGGAAGACCTGCCCATCGGTCAACTCTGGCGCCTTGCGCTCTTCCAGGTCTCGGTCGGCATGGCCCAGGTCCTGCTCCTTGGCACCCTGAACCGCGTGATGATCGTCGAACTCAGCGTCCCCGCGATGGTCGTCGCCCTGATGATCTCGATCCCCGTCCTCGTCGCCCCCTTCCGCGCGCTTCTCGGCCACCGCTCCGACACCTACCGCAGTGCTCTCGGCTGGAAGCGCATCCCCTATCTCTGGTTCGGGTCCCTTTGGCAGATGGGCGGCCTTGCCATCATGCCCTTCGCGCTGATCGTGCTCTCGGGCGACCAGTACAAGGGCCCGGAATGGGCGGGCGAAGTCCTTGCGGCGCTGGCCTTCCTGATGGCGGGCCTTGGCATGCACATGGTCCAGACTGCGGGACTCGCCCTGGCCGCCGACCGCGCGACCGAGGAAACCCGCCCCCGCGTCGTCGCCATGCTCTACATCCTCTACCTCTCGGGAATGGGCATATCGGCCCTGATCGTGGGCTTCCTTCTGCGCAACTACGAGCCCCTCTGGCTGGTCCAGGTCGTCCAGGGCTGCGGTGCGGCCACTCTGATCCTGAACGTCATCGCCTTCTGGAAGCAGGAACGCGTCAAGCCGATGTCCAAGGCTGAACGCGAGGCCCCGCGCCCCTCGTTCTCCGGCGCCTGGAAGGACCTCATGCAGCAGGACGGCGCACGCCACCTTATGGTCGTCGTGTTCCTCGGCACCCTGGCCTTCAACATGCAGGACGTGCTGCTGGAGCCCTACGGTGGCCAGGTTCTTGGCCTGTCCGTCTCGGCCACCACGGTTCTGACGGCGCTTTGGGCCTTGGGCGCGCTGACCGGTTTCCTGTGGGCCACCCGCCGCCTCAGCCACGGGGCCGACCCCTACCGTCAATCGTCAATCGGCCTCCTCATCGGTGTCGCGGCCTTCTCGGCAGTGATCTTCGCCAGCCCGCTGGACAGCTGGGTCGTGTTCTACGCCGGGGCCTTCGCCATCGGCCTTGGCAACGGCGTCTTCGGGCTGTCCACCCTGAACGCCGCAATGGCCCGCGCCAAGGGCGACCTTGGCGCCGGCCTCATCCTAGGTGCCTGGGGCTCGGCCCAGGCCACTGCCGCAGGCCTTGCCATCCTGATCGGCGGCATCCTCCGGGACGCCGTCACCAAACTTGTCGACTCAGGCCTTCTCGGTCCGGTCCACGATGTCAGCCTCGGCTACACCGTGGTCTACCACGTCGAGATCGCCCTCTTGTTCCTGACTCTCGCCGCTCTGGGCCCCCTGGTCCGTATCGGCACCTACAACGCCAAACCGGACCAAAGTCAGCCAGGCTTGCGGCTGACCGAATTCCCAACCTGACAACGGAGGACCTCTGAATGGTTGGTGTCACTTTCTTCGGAAACTTCGATCTCGCGTCGCTCGCGATCTGGCTCTTCTGGGGCTTCTTCGCGCTCCTGATCTACTACCTGCAGACCGAGAACATGCGCGAAGGCTACCCGCTCGAGAACGAGGACGGGACCAAGGCGCCGAACCAGGGCCCCTTCCCGGTCCCGAAGCCCAAGACCTTCATCCTGCCGCTGGGCAAGGGTTCGGTCACTGTTCCGTCGGCCGAGAACGAAGCGGCCCACCGTCGCAGCGACCTCGCCCTGGCCCGGACCGCCGTGTCCGAAGGCTTCCCCCACGCGCCGACGGGCAACCCGATGCTGGACGGCGTCGGCCCGGCCTCCTGGGTGCCGCGCCGCGACGAGCCCGAGGTTGACGCCCACGGCCACGCGAAGCTCCAGCCCTTGTCCAAGGTCGACGGCATGGCCGTCAGCGCCGGACGCGACCCGCGCGGCCTTCCGGTCCAGGCAGGCGACCTCGAGGTCGTCGGCCGGATCAAGGACCTCTGGGTCGACGTGCCGGAACAGCTGGTCCGCTACCTGGAGATCGACCTGAACTCCGGCGCGACCCGCCTTGTTCCGATGACGATGGCGAAGATCTGGGCCGACCGGGTGCGGATCAACGCTCTCACCTCCGACCTCTTCGACGCGATCCCCGCGACGAAAAGCCAGACCACTGTGACCAAGCTTGAGGAAGAAAAGATCTCGGCCTACGTCGCTTCGGGCTGGATGTATGCCAAGGGCCGCAAGCGCGGCTACTGACGACGAAGGGAAGCGGCGCGCGCCCGCGCCGCTTCGTCTTACCCCGACGATGGAGGGTCTGCCATGTCAGACCGTGATTTCGACTTCGAGCCGCAACCCGGCTTGCCCAAGGCGCTCCCCGAGGGCGAGACCCTGCTCTGGCAGGGCAGCCCCGACAGCGCCGCCCTGGCCCGCGAAGCCTTCAAGGCGAACTGGGTCCTGGGATACCTGCTGGTCATCGCCGTCTGGCGCGCCAGCATCGCCTTCCCCGACGGCGGCTTCGGCCTTTCCGTCGCGGTCTTCCTGCCCTACCTCGCGCTCGCGCTGGCCGCCTACGGCGTGGTGCGGCTGCTTGCCCGGGCCGTGGCCCGCGCCGCGATCTACTCGATCACCACCCACCGCGTGATCCTGCGCATCGGGGCCGCGCTTCAGGTCACCTGGACCATCCCCTTCACCAAGATCTCCTCCGCCTCGCTGGCGACCCGCCCGATGACCGGCACCGGCACCATCGCGCTGGAACTGGTCGAGGGGCAGCACATCTCGTACCTCGCCCTCTGGCCGCACCTGCGCCCCGGCTTCGCCCGCAAGGTCCAGCCCGCCTTCCGCTGCATCCCCGATGCCGCGCAAGTGGCCCGGATCCTCTCGGACGCCGCCCAGACCCGCGTCAACGAGCCGGTGGTCAGCTTCACCACCGCCAGCCCGATCGCGGCGGAATAGGGAGGCGGCCATGTCCTACATGAAAACCCTTGCCGACCGCCCCAGCCCCGAACGCGAGATGATCCCCCGCACGCTCCTCTGGGGCATGCTGGCGCTCGCCCTCTCGGCTCTGGCCATCACCACCTTTGCCGTCGTCACCGATCATCCGCACTCCGGCACGCCCCTCACCGGGACCGTCGTGGCCGAGCGTGAGCTGATCCTCGAAGGCAAATCGGCCCAGGCCGTGACCGTCTACGACACGGACGGCACCCTTCTGGCCGACCTGCCGCATGGTGGCTTCATCACCGTGATCCAGAACGCCATCCAGCGCGCCCGCACCGTGGCCCGCGTGGAGGGCAACCCGCCGATCAAGATCGTCAAATACGACAACGGCCGCCTCGTGGCCGAAGACCCGGTCTCGGGGGCGTCGATCGAACTCTACGCCTTCGGTGGTGACAACAAAGCTGCCGTAGAGCGGCTTCTCGATCAACAATAAGGGAACGAAATCATGGGTATCTTCAAGAAAGCGAAGGAAACCGTGCCCTGCACGGTCGAAGTCAGCCACCGGTTCGAAAGCCTCCACGCCCACGTCCGTTTCGACAACGGCGCCGTGGTCCACCCCGGTGACGAAGTCCTCGTCCACGGCGCGCCGATCATGGCCGCCTATGGCGAGGTCATCGTCGAACGTCGCACCGCCACCATCACCCGCGCCACCCCGATCGAGCGTTGGTGGACCCGCGCCACGGGCGATCTCGGGTTCATGGAACTGTGCGAATTCTCGTTCTCAGAGGAGCTGATGGCATGAAAGACACCACCACAACCCACGGGGAACTGCATTCCGAGCTGGCCGAAAGCTTCGACACCACGGCGATGGCCACGGAAACCACTCTCCTCAACCCGCGCTTCTACACGACCGACTTCGACGAGATGGACCGCGTCGACGTGACCCCCGTCCGCAAGGAATGGGACGCGCTTCTGGCCCAGATGAAGTCCGACCCGAACAAGGGCCACTTCAAGAAGACCGAAGCCTGGGACGCCGTCGACTGGGAAGGCATGGACCCCGCCCTTCGCGCGGAATTCATCGACTTCCTCGTGTCCTCCTGCACCGCCGAATTCTCCGGCTGTGTCCTCTACAAGGAAATGAAGCGCCGCGGGAACAACCCCGACATCTGCGAGCTGTTCAACTACATGGCCCGCGACGAGGCCCGCCACGCTGGCTTCATCAACGACGCCCTGCGCGAGGCGGGTGTCGCCGTCAACCTCGGCTTCCTGACCAAGGCCAAGAAGTACACCTACTTCCGGCCGAAGTTCATCTACTACGCCACCTACCTGTCGGAAAAGATCGGCTACGCCCGCTACATCACCATCTTCCGGCACCTCGAGGCGCACCCCGAACACCGCTTCCACCCGATCTTCAAGTGGTTCCGCGAATGGTGCAATGACGAGTTCAGCCATGGCGAGGCCTTCGCCCTGCTGATGCGCACCGACCCCAAACTGACGGAAAGCTGGGCGAACAAACTGTGGATCCG
>JAIXSA010000170.1 GCA_027484915.1 Paracoccaceae bacterium
CCAGCGCCCCGCGCAACCGCGCCACTGCCGTCTTGTGATCCCGGATCGCCGCAGTCAGCCAGGGATGCGTGACGCTAGCGCCTTCCAGGATGAAGGCGGGCTCCAGCACACCCTGATACCAGGCCATCCACGTGGCGAAGGCGCCCCATTCGGGCGTGCCAACTTGGGGTGCCATGCCACTGTCGGGGAAAAGGCTGGTCAGGTGCAGAATGATCGCCGCACGTTCGGTCAGGACGACGCCATCATGCTCCAGTGCCGGGACCTTGCCCTCGGGATGCGGGTTCGCGGGATCGCGCCCGCCCGAGCCGTCCATGCGGGGGATGGTTACGGTCCGGACCTTGACCCAGTCCTGGATGCCCATCTCCTCGATCAGCGACAGGATCGCGACCGAGCGGCTTTCGGGGGAATGGTAGAGGGTCAGCATGTCTTTCTCCTTTGCTAGTCGACAGGGTCAGATTAGCCTTTGGCTACTGCCAGAAACTGTCAGGATGCGATGCCGAAATCCGACCGCCTGTTCCGCCTTCTGAACGCCTTCCGGATGCTGCCGCATCCAGTCACCGCCGCACGGCTGGCTGAAGAGACGGGGGTATCGGAGCGCACGCTTTACCGCGACATCCAGGCCTTGCGGGCAGCGGGGGCGCTGATCGATGGCGAGGCAGGGGCGGGATATACCCTGACCGAGGACCCGGCACTGCCGCCGCAGATGTTCACCAGGCTTGAAGTCGAAGCACTGGTCCTTGGCCTGGCCGAGGTGACGTTGGCGGGCGACCCCGCGCTGGCCAAGGCGGCGGCACAGGCCCAGGCCAAGATCATTGCCACCCTGCCCGATCGTGTGCAGCGGCAGGCGATCCACGCGGTGACCCAGACCTACCGCTTCGACCGTCGCGCGCCCTTGCCGCCGCATATGCAGACCCTGCGCGAGGCTGCCTGGGAGGAGCGCGCGCTGGACATCTTGTACCGCGATCTGGAAGGCCGGGTGACAGAGCGGAGGATCTGGCCTCTGGGGACCGTCTTCCTTGACCGCGAGGTGCAGTGCCTGGCCTTCTGCTGCCTGCGCCAGGATTTTCGGCGCTTCAAGGTGCACCAGATGGAGCGCGTCAGCCTGACCGACGCCAGTTTCCGCCCACGCCGGGTACCACTGTTGCGCGCCTTCATCGACCAGATGCGCTCTGCGGGCAGCCGTTCCACCCGCGCTTGAAAGCCGTCGAAGCCGCGTGATAGCGTCCGCCGCGATCCCCCAGGAAAGCCCGATGTCCGACACCTCCGCCAGCCTCGATCCGACCAAGAAGCCGGCCGGGGCCATGACGATGGTCTACAAGGATTACTATTTCCTGCAGCGCTGGGTGGATTATTACGGTCGCCAGTTCGGGTGCGAGCATCTGTACGTCCTGTCGCATGGGGGCGACCCGGAACACGACCGCATCTGCGAAGGCGCCAACGTCATCCACCTGCCCCGCGACCCGACCATGTGGCGGATGGAGCGGCGGCGCTGGGGTATCAACTCCCAGTTCTCGGCCGGGATGCTGCGCCATTACAACTGGTTCATCGTCGGTGACGTGGACGAGGTGGTGATCGTCGATCCCGCCGTTGCCCCGGACCTTGTGACCTACCTTGGCCGCTACGCGGGCAAGCGGGTGCCGGCCTCGCTCTGCCCGTTCGGGATCGAGCTGGTGCACAACCCCGAGGCCGAGCCGGAGCCACTGGCCGACGACCAGCCGATCCTGTCGCGCCGTCGGGTGTTCCGGGCGAATGCCAATTACGCAAAGCCTTGCGTCCTTCGGAAGGAAACGGGCTTCACCATCGGCGGGCATGCGAACAGCCATCAGCCGCGCGTTCTGGACCCGCACCTTTACCTGATCCACCTGCGGTTCTTCGACTATGACCGGGTGACCGAGCGCCTCGCCGGTCGCAAGGACATGCGCACCACCATGACGGGGGACCGAAACCCCGATGAGGTTGGAAAGGCCTGGGGAAAGGATCTGGAAACCTTCCTAGCGCTATCCAAGGGCGTGGCGGTCCGCGAGGACGTCGAACTGCCGGACTTCCGCAAACGCATGATCGACGAACAGCAGCACCTGCACGATGGCAAGATCACCTTCTTCGGCGGGGGACGCACGAAGTCACTCTTCCGTCTGCCCGATCGCTTCGCTTCAGTCTTCTGACCCTTTCGCCCAAAGGCACCTACATGGAATTGAACCGCCGCCCTGTCGCCTCGCTTTGGATTGGCGAAAGCTTGCACTATGTGAACCAGCTCTGCCTGAAGTCGCATCTGGTGATGGGCCATCCGGTAACGCTGTATTGCACCGACCAAGTCCGCAACGTGCCAAAGGGGGTGGAAGTCCGCCCTGCGTCCGAGATCATGGACATCGACCGCAGCATCGTCGCCGAAACCTCGGCCTCGTTCCTGTCGAACGTCTTCCGCTACAAGATGATCGCCAAGACGGGGGCGATCTGGATCGACTGCGACGCCTTCTGCTACCGCCCCTTCCCGGAAGGCCAGGAGCATATCTATGCCGGCCACGGGATGCGCGGGGCACTGAACTGCGGCGTGGTGGCAATGCCGAAGACGGGCAAGCTGATCGAAAGCCTTCTGGATTACTACGACAACCTGCCCGACTACCCGGCCTGGTGGGGGAACCGGCAGAAGAAGAAGATGGACAAGCTGGACCGCACTCTCCCGAAAGCCGTCCGCATCTTCCAGACCGAACGCACCGCCTTCGGGCCCCAGGCCTTCACTCATTTCGCGCAGGCGACCGGGGATATCGACAAGGCGATGGGGGCCGACACGCTGTACCCCGTCCCCTTCCAGCTGAACGACGTCTTCTACGACCCCCATTCCAACGTCGAAGGCCATTTCACCGACGCGACGCTGTCCGTCCATATCTATACCAACGCTGCACGCCCCTGGTGGCGCAAGAACCCGCCGCTGAAGGGCAGCTACATCGCCCGGATGTGCGAGAAGCTGGAGATCGACCCCACCGCCGCGCTGGAAGAATGAGCTTCATCCGCCAGACCAGCCCGCACGGGTCCTTGGTGGTTCTGTCCACCATGAAGGACGAAGGCCCCTTCGTCGTGGAATGGGTCGCGCATCACCTGGCCTTGGGCTTCACCGAGCTGATGGTCTACACCAACGACTGCTCGGACGGGACCGACACGCTGTTGAAACGGCTGGAGGCGATGGGGACCGGCGTCCATCACCGCGAGAACGTCATCCCCAAGGGGATGAAGCCCCACCCCTCGATGCTGAAGGCCGCCGCGGAAGAGCCATTGATCGTCAACTCCGACTGGGTGCTGGTGATCGACGCGGATGAGTTCATGGTCATCAACCACCCCTCGGGCACGCTGGACGGGTTGGTCACCGACCTGAACGCGATGGGCGCGCATGCGATGGTGATGACCTGGCGCATCTTCGGGTCCTCGGGCATCCGCGACTGGTCGCGCGCACCGATCACCGACCAGTTCACCCGCGCCGCACCCGAGTTCTGGAACAAGGGCTGGGGCACCAAGACCATGCTGCGCTTCGACGCCGAGCATCAGCGGCTGGGCATGCACCGCCCGATCATCAAGGAGAAATACCGCGAGACGGACTATCCCGACAGCCAGCACTGGGTGAACGGATCTGGCCGCCCGCTGGAGGAGTGGTTCAAGTTCCGCGGCTGGCGCTCGATCCGCCGAACCGTGGGCTATGACTGGGCGCAGATCAACCACTATGCCATCAAGTCGATGGAGGCCTACACGCTGCGAAAGTTCCGCGGCAATGCCAACAACAAGCTGACCAAATACGGGGCGGACTACTGGTCGCTGCAGGACCGGAACGAGGTCGAGGACCTGAAGATCGCCCGCCACCGCGACCGCCGCGAGGCGATCATGGCGGCGCTGCTTGAGGATGCCGAGGTCCGCCGGCTGCACGAGGCCGCACATGTCCGGGCCGAGGATCGCCTGGCCGGGCTGCGCGGCACGCCCGATTACGAGGTGATGGTTGCCGACCTGCTGGCAGGGTCCAACGTTCCGATCAGCCAGGTGGTCGCCAAGCCACCCAAGGCGCGCGACCCCGAGGCGGTTAAAGCGGTCCAGACCAAGCTGGAACAGCGCCGCAACGCGCTGCCAAAGGAAGACCGCCGCACGCCGCCGCCGCCCGGCTGGGGATCGCCCTTCGCCTCGCCCTACGTTTCAGGCTCTGCCGACCTGTCGGCGGATATTCCGCTGGAACTGGTCGAGAACCAGACCGTGAAGATCCCGCTGGACCCGCGCGTCTTCACCTCCGCGACGCTGGAAGTGCTGAAGTCGGGCAAGTTCGACCGCCGCCATGCCCGGAACATCGGGGGCTTCCTGAACGGCTGCACAAGGCTTCTGGACCTTGACTGCGGTATCGGCTTTGTCGCGCTGCGCGCAAGGGCCGCGAACCCTGGGCTGCAGGTGACGATCCACGAGGAAAGGCCCTCGCTGCTTCTGATGTCGTGCCGGATTGCCGGGCTGAACTTCCCCGACCCCACGGGCATCAGCTGGTCGCAAGCAACACTGAACCCCGAGGGCATCTGGTCCGGCCTGCACAAGCTGATCGTCGACACCCGTCCCGAGGTGATCCGCCTTTCCGGCCCGCTTCTTCCGGCCGAGGCGTTCAGCGACGCCGCCCTGACCGGCGTGCGCCGCATCCTGATCCCTTTCCTTGACCCATCCGAGGTGACAGCCGCCCGGACAAAACTTGCCCCCTCCCTGGCCGCCCTTGGTTTTGCCGAGGACAAGAACGGCGAGCCGAACGGGACGATCTACCTGCGCCGGGAATAGTCTGCCGCCCTTGCGGCCGTCGGCGGTGAACCCTACCTCTTGTGCAAAAGGCAGCGGGGAATCCATCCCCCAGAGGGCAGTTCATGCGGGCAAGCGGGGCCAGATTTGGCGTGACGGCATTCTGCCTGATGCTGGGTCTTGCGCTGGCCATCGCCCCTGCGCTGGAGGCGGTGCACCACGGACCCGACCTGACGGTGGCCGAGACGCACCCGCACAGTCCTGACGGTCACGACCATGCCGACGATCATCACGACAGCGGCGACCATGACCATGTCAGCGTAGTGGTCCTTGCGGGGGACGGCGCCGAGGTGCATCCGCGCCCGTCCCGCCGCGTCTTGGCCGGTCCGGTCCGGGCAGACGAGTCCCCGCCCGACAACCCGCGACGCCCGCCCCGCCTTATGACGCTTTGAACCGCTGCCCCGAAAGGGCGGCAGACAGTCATCCGTCGTGGAGTGTCCCACATGCTTCGATCTTCAAGGGCGCCTTGGCGTCCAACCTTGCCTTGGCAAGCCCCGCTTATCCTCCTTGCCGCCTGTCTCCTTGCCGGAGCGGCCTTGGCCCACAACGTCACCGAAGGCGATGCCGGTTACGTGCAGGAGGTGACGGGGTTCCGCCCTATCGCCTTCGTCTACCTTGGCGCCAAGCACATGGTGACGGGCTATGACCACCTCCTGTTCCTGGCCGGAGTGATCTTCTTCCTCTACCGGGCGAAGGACATCGCCACCTACGTCAGCCTCTTCGCCATCGGCCATTCGGTGACCATGATCGCCGGTGTCTGGTGGGGGATTGCCATCAACGCCTACGTCATCGACGCGATCATCGCATTCTCGGTGGTGTACAAGGCCTTGGACAACCTGGGTGCGTTCCGCCTGTGGTTCTGGGTGCAGCCCGACACCAAGGCCGCGACGCTGGTCTTCGGACTGCTGCATGGCTTTGGCCTCGCAACCAAGATCCAGGATTATGACATCTCGCCCGACGGGCTGCTGGGCAACCTGATCGCGTTCAATGTGGGCGTCGAGCTTGGCCAACTGATCGCCCTGGCGCTGATCCTGCTGGCAATGCGCCAGTGGCGGGCGCGACCGGCCTTCGCGCGGCAGGCTTATGCCGCAAATGTCCTGATGATGGTGGCTGGCTTCGCCCTCATGGGTATCCAGATCACCGGCTATTTCGTCGCCTGAAGGGAGGGCTGACCGATGACCAACCGTATCCAACCGCTGCGGGCCGACCCGCGCCAAGTCCCCTCGGTCCCGGCCACGCCGGGCGGCCTGATCCGTTCGACCCTATTGGCAGCGGGCGCGGCAGGGGCGATCCTTGTCCTCTTCTGGCTGCCAGCAGAATACGGGATCGACCCGACCGGGATGGGGCACCTGACCGGCCTGACCGAGATGGGCGAGATCAAGCAGCAGCTTGCCGCCGAGGCCGAAGCTGACGCCGCAGCGGCCCCGGTTCCGCTTGCTGCGCCTGCCGCTCCGCCCGCCGTCGCTCCGGACGTCGTGGTGCGGCTTGACCGGATCGAGGCCCAGCTTCTGGCCATCTCTGCCGCGCTCGGCACTGCCCCGGCAACCGCAGCGCCGGTCCCGGTGGAGCCGGAGGCTGCCCAGGTCGATCCGGTCGAGGCAGCCGTCGCCGAAGCCGACGATACGGGCTGGCGCGACGAGGTGAGTTACACCCTGGCCGCGGGAGAGGGGATCGAGGTGAAGCTGGCGATGGAGGCAGGCCAGACCGCCCGCTACGAATGGACGGCCAATGGCAGTGTGGTGAACTTCGACCTGCACGGCGACGGGGGCGGGCAGAAGATCAGCTATGAACAGGGCCGCGCCGTGCCCGAAATGGCTGGGGAGCTGACCGCCGCCTTCACCGGCAACCACGGCTGGTTCTGGCGCAACCGGACCGACGCGCCCGTCACCGTGACCCTGCGCACCGGCGGCACCTACCAAGAGCTTCGCGCACCCTGACACGGCGGACCGGGGTGCAGATCTCCCCTTGCACCCCGGTCGCATTCGCCTATCTTTGGCAATACCTCGGGGTGCCTGGCAACAGGCTGAGATGCGAAAGCGAACCCGTCGAACCTGAACCGGATCATACCGGCGGAGGGAAGGTGCATGGGTTTCTCCATCCCCGACCATTCCGTCGCAACATGGAGAAGATGATGAAAAAACACCTCCTTGCTGCGGGCCTTCTGACCATTGCCACCCCGGCGCTGGCCGAAACGCCCATCCTGCAAGTGTTGACCTACGACAGCTTCACGTCGGAATGGGGCCCCGGCCCGGCGGTGGAAAAGGCGTTCGAGGCCACCTGCGCCTGCGACCTGCAGTTCGTTCCGGCGGGCGATGGCGCGGCCCTTCTGGCCCGTGTCCAGCTTGAGGGCGCAGCCTCTGACGCCGATGTGGTGTTGGGCCTGGACACCAGCCTGACGGCAGCGGCCACGGCCACGGGGCTTTTCGCTCCGCATGGCAAGACCCCGGCCCTGAACCTGCCGGTGGAGTTCGCCGATCCGAATTTCCTGCCCTTCGACTGGGGCTGGTTCGCCTTTGTCCATGACAAGACCAAACTCCCCGAACCGCCGAAAAGCTTCGAGGCCCTTGCCGCCTCGGACCTGAAGATCGTGATCCAGGACCCCCGGTCCTCCACCCCCGGCCTTGGGCTTCTCTTGTGGGTCAAGGCCGCCTACGGCGACCGCGCGGGCGAAATCTGGCAGGGCCTTGCCGACAACATCGTCACGGTCACCCCCGGCTGGTCCGAGGCCTATGGCCTGTTCCTGGAGGGCGAGGCCGACATGGTCCTGTCCTACACCACCAGCCCCGCCTACCATCTGATTGCGGAAAGCGACGCCAGCAAGGGTGCGGCGCTGTTCGACCAAGGCCATTACATGCAGATCGAGGTTGCCGGGAAGCTGGCTGCTTCCGATCAGCCCGAACTGGCGGACCAATTCCTGGACTTCATGCTGACCGACGCCTTCCAGTCCGTGATTCCGCAGACAAACTGGATGTACCCTGCGGTCACGCCTGCGGCGGGCCTTCCCGAAGGCTTCGACGCCTTCCGCCCGGCCAAGTCGCTTCTGTTTACGCCCGAGGAAGCGCTGGTCGCACGAGATGCGGCGCTGGCCGAATGGCAAGCCGCGCTCGCCCGCTAAGCCTCGTCGCACCGGCGCTGGCGGCTTTGCTGCTGGCGCTGGTCCTCGCCCCCTTGCTGGCCGTCGGCTGGCGGGGGGCGGGGATCTCGCTTGGCCCGGCGGAATGGGCTGCCGTGCGCTTTTCAGTCTTGCAGGCGGTATTTTCGGCTGTCCTTTCCACCTTTCTAGCCATTCCCGTCGCCCGTGCATTGGCGCGCAGAAACTTCCCGGGACGGGGCGTCCTGATAACGCTGATGGGCGCGCCGTTCCTGCTGCCCGCCGTTGTAGCGGTGCTGGGCCTGCTGGCTGTCTTCGGGCGTTCGGGCGTGCTGAATGCGGGACTTGTCGCCCTGGGTCTTCCCCCGATCTCGATCTACGGGTTGCATGGCGTCGTGATCGCCCATGTCTTCCTGAACCTGCCCCTGGCAACACGGATGATCCTGCAGAGCTGGCTCTCCATCCCGGCCGAGCGGATCCGGCTGGCGCAATCCCTGGGCTTCGGCCCGAGGGAGACCTTCCGCCACCTGGAATGGCCCATGCTGCGCGAGGTGCTGCCCGGCGTTGCGCTGGTCATCCTGGTGATATGCCTGACAAGCTTTGCCGTCGTCCTGACCTTGGGCGGAGGCCCCTCGGCCACAACCATAGAGCTGGCGATATACCAGGCCGTGCGGTTCGAGTTCGACCTGTCACGGGCGGCCGGTCTTGCGGGCGTGCAACTGGCCATCGGAAGCATTGCCGCACTGGCAGCCTGGCTCATGACCTCGCCCGCTGGCTTTGGCGCAGGGCTGGGGCGAGACCTTGAGCTGTCCGCACCGGGCGGCTGGCGGAAGGCAGGTGATATCGGCGCCCTGGTGGGGGTGGCGCTGTTCTTGGCCCTGCCGTTGGGCGCGGTCCTCTTGCGCGGCTTGCCGGGGTTGGGCGAGATTCCCGCCTCGGTCCTGCCTGCTGCCGGGCGGTCGGTGCTGGTGGCTCTGACCTCGACCATCCTCGCAACCGTGGCCGCGCTGACGCTCGCGCTGGCCTCCGCCCGCCGGACGCATCTGCTGGCCGAAGCGGCGGCGACCTTGCCCCTTGCGACTTCCGGGCTGGTACTTGGGACCGGGCTCTTCCTGCTGATTCAACCGTTTGCGCCGCCGATGTCTTTGGCACTGCCGGTCACGGTCCTTGTGAACGTGGCGCTGTCGCTGCCCTACCTTTACCGCATCCTCTTGCCCGAGGCGCGGGCGCTGCATGCCGACTACGGTCGCCTTGCGGACAGCTTGGCACTGCGGGGCTGGCCACGCCTGCGCTGGCTGGTCCTGCCGCGCCTGGCCCGGCCTCTGGGCTTCGGCACAGGGATCGCGGCGGCCCTGTCGATGGGCGACCTTGGGGTGATCGCCCTTTTCGCCGGAGAGCATCAGGCCACCCTGCCCCTGGTCGTCAGCCAGCTGACCGGCGCCTACCGGACGGAGGCCGCCGCTGCCGCCGCCCTGATCCTTGTCACCCTGTCCTTCGCCCTGTTCTGGGCATTCGACGCCGGAGGTCGCCGTGCTGCAGCTTGACCGCCTGACCCTGACACAGGGAACGTTCCGACTGACCGCCGACTGGTCCGCCGTCGCAGGCAGCCGCATCGCCGTGATGGGGCCATCAGGGGCGGGGAAGTCCACGCTTTTGTCGGCCATCGCCGGGTTTTTGACGCCAACCACAGGGCGCATCCTGTGGCAGGGGCAGGATCTGGCGCGCCTCACAGCTGGGGAACGACCGGTGACGATCCTCTTTCAGGACCAGAACCTTTTTCCCCACCTGACTGTCGCCCAGAACCTTGGTCTGGGGGTTCGGCCGGACCTTCGCCTTTCGGCCGCTGACAAGAGCGGGGTCGAAACGGCCCTGGACCGTGTGGGACTTGCAGGGCTTGGCCAGCGCCGCCCGGCGCAGCTGTCCGGCGGGCAGGCAAGTCGGGCGGCACTGGCCCGCGCTCTGTTAAGGGCACGGCCGATCCTGCTGCTGGACGAACCCTTTGCCGCCCTTGGCCCCGCGCTGCGGACCGAGATGCTGGAACTGGTGCGCAGAGTGGCCGATGAAACAGAGGCCTTGGTCCTGATGGTCACGCATGACCCGCAGGACGCTTTGGCACTTGGTGGGTCGCTTGCCTTTGTGGCGGAGGGTGTGGTGCAGGCACCGACAGAGACGCAGGCGCTGTTCTCGGACCCACCACCGGACATTCAGGCCTACCTCGGCCGCAAATAGAAAACCCCGCCACGAAGGGCGGGGTTTTCCGAAGGATTGGCCTGAAGATCAGGCGTGCTGCTTGCGTCCCTTGACCCCGGCCCAGATGCGCTTGTTGGTCAGGTAGAGCAGAGTCGCCAGAAGCGCCAGGAACAGCACGCTGACAAAGCCTGCGTTCTTGCGGTCCATCAGATGCGGCTCGGCGGCCCAATACAAGAACGCAGAGACATCCATCGACATCTGGTCCACCGTCGCCGGCGTACCATCGGCATAGGTCACGGCGTCATCGGACAGCGGCGGGGGCATACGGATCCAACCGGTCGGGAAGGCATGGTTTTCGTAGAAGGTAGTGCCGAATTCTTCCTTCTCCTCGCCGGTGTAGCCGACCAGGATGGCATGAATGTATTCAGGCCCACCCATGCCCTTGAACAACTGGTTCATCCCGGTGCCATAAGGCCCGTGAAAGCCCGCGCGCGCCTTGGCCATCAGCGACAGGTCAGGCGCCCCAGCCGTTGTGTTCGCCGGGAAGTTGTCCGCGGGGATCAGCGTCCGGAATTCGCCCTTCTCTACATCGTACAGTTGACGGTTGTGGTCTTCGTCCAGGATCGGGAACGCTTCGGCATAGGCGCGGACCTGATCTTCCGGCAGTCCTGGGCCGCCCTCATCCGACAATGTGCGGAGCGGGACGTACTTCAACCCGTGGCAGCCCGAGCAGACCTCGGTGTAGACCTGCAAGCCGCGCTGCAGCTGGAACTGGTCGAATTTCCCGAACGGGCCTTCGTGGGCGAAGGTCACGTCTTCGATATGACCACCTTCCCCGGCGGCGATGGCGCCGCCGGCGGTCAGGGTCAGGGCCGATACGGCGATGAGTGCGATGTTGCGGAACATATTGGCTTTCCTCTCACTCGGCCGGATGGGCTTTGGAGCCGTAGTGGGCGTTGAAGTCTTCCTCGATGGTCGCGGGCTGGGCCAGCGGCTTCTCGATCACGCCCAGAAGCGGCAGGATCACCAGGAAATAGGCGAACCAGTAGGCCGAGGCGATCAGCGAGATCGTCGCATAGGGCTCTTCCGCCGGCATGGCGCCGCACCACATCAGGACGATGAAGTCGATCGCCAGAAGGGCAAACCACCACTTGAACATCGGGCGATAGCGGCCCGACCGGACAGAAGAGGTGTCCAGCCACGGCGCCAGCGCCATGACGGCGATGGCTCCGAACATCGCCAGCACGCCGAAGAACTTGGCGTCGATGATGCCGAAGGACAACCAGTTGGCCGCGATCACGACCCAGACGTCCGCAGTGAAGGCGCGCAGGATCGCGTAGAACGGCAGGAAATACCATTCCGGCACGATGTGCGCGGGCGTCGCCAGCGGGTTCGCTTCGATATAGTTGTCGGGGTGGCCCAGGTAGTTCGGCATGAAGCCGACCACGGCGAAGAACACCGCCAGGATCACCGCGAGGGCGAAGAGGTCCTTGATCACGAAGTAGGGCCAGAACGGGACGGTATCACGCTCGGCCTCTTCCTTCGACCCGCGGCGCACTTCAACACCCGTGGGGTTGTTGTTGCCGGTGGTGTGGAAGGCCCAGATGTGGACGGCGACCAGCGCCGCGATCACGAAGGGCAGGAGGTAGTGGAGCGAGAAGAAACGGTTCAGCGTCGCGTTGTCGACGGCCGGGCCACCGAGCAGCCAGGTCTGGATAGGCTCGCCAATGCCCGGGATCGCGCCGAAGAGGCCGGTGATCACGGTGGCACCCCAGAACGACATCTGGCCCCAGGGCAGCACGTAGCCCATGAAGGCGGTGCCCATCATCAGAAGATAGATGATCATGCCGACGACCCAGGTGATCTCGCGCGGGGCCTTGTAGCTGCCGTAGTAAAGACCGCGGAAGATGTGCAGGTAGACGGCGAAGAAGAACAGCGAGGCGCCGTTCATGTGCAGGTAGCGGATGAAGTAACCGCCGTTCACGTCGCGCATGATGTGCTCGATCGACGCGAAGGCCTTGTCGACATGCGGCGTGTAGTGCATCGCCAAGATGATGCCGGTGACGATCTGCAGCGCAAGGCAGAAGGTCAGGACGATGCCCCAGATCCACATCCAGTTCAGGTTCTTGGGCGTCGGGATCATGATGGTGTCGTAGAGGAGCCCCGCGATGGGCAGCCGCTTGTGCAGCCAGCGCTCACCAGCGGACTTGGGCTCGTAATGGTCGTGTGGAATTCCGGCCATGATGTTGATCCTTACCCAAGCTTAATCGTGGTTTCGTCGAAGAAGGCTGCAACCGGAACCGGCAGGTTGCGCGGCGCGGGCCCTTTGCGGATGCGGCCGGCAGTGTCGTAGTGCGACCCGTGGCAGGGGCAGAACCAGCCGCCGAAGTCACCGGCGCCGTCGCCCAGCGGCACGCAGCCGAGGTGGGTGCAGACGCCCATCATCACCAGCCATTCGCCGGCCTCGTCCAGAGTGCGGTTAGCATCCGAGGCGTCGGTGTCCGGCTTGTTGACGTTTTCCGAGTTCGGGTCGACCAGGTCGGTCAGCGCGGTACCGCGGGCGGCCTCGATTTCCTCGGGGCTGCGGCGGCGGATGAAGACCGGCTTGCCACGCCACTTGACCGTAAGCTGCGTGCCAACCTCGACCGCCGAGACATCGACCAGGATCGATGCGAGCGCCCGGGTATCAGCCGACGGGTTCATCTGGTTGACCAGCGGCCAGACGGCGGCGCCAGCGGCCACCGCCCCGGCACCCGCCGTTGCGTAGTACAGGAAATCCCGCCGAGTGCCTTCGCCGGTGCCTGCGTGATCGTCTGCGTGGGACACGAGATCTTCTCCCCTTTCAGGCCGGTGGATGCCGACCCATATGACTTGAGGGGCATTGGATATCCCATGCCCCGCCGCGCGTGTATCTAGCCAAGGCTTTCCCCCTCGTCCAGCGGACAAAGGGGCGCAGGTTCGCATTTCTCTGCGGCCGATGGTCCGGTGTGTCGCGCCAGTCGCGCGGGATCAGGCGTCGGGAGCCGTGGCGCGCATCGACTGTCGGGCGTCGATGGCGGCATACCAGGCCGCAAGCCCGGGGTTGGCGGACCGCCAGTCGCGATCCGCGTGGCGGAAGTCAAGGTAGCCCAGCGCGCAGGCCACGGCGACCTGCCCCATGTCCAGCGGTCCAGACAGATGGCTGATCCAGCGCTCCTCCAGCGCGGCCAGGGCGCGGGCGATCTTCTGCCATTGGGCGTCTGCCCAGGCGGGGGAGCGGCTGGCCTCGGGGCGGACGTGCATCTCGTACCGCATCAGAACGGCGGCCTCGGCGATGCCGTCACCAGTCGCTTCGATGGTCAGTGTGTCCCACAGGCGCGGGGCGGCCGGATAGAGGTGGGCCTGAAGGAGGTCGTCAAGGTAGCGGGTGATCACCCGGCTGTCGTAAAGGGTCGGACCGTCCGCACGTTCCAGCGCCGGGATCTTGCCCAGCGGGTTGCGGACGACGGGCATGGTGCCAGGGTCAAGCGGGCTACCCGAGGCCGGAACCAGCGTGACGCGGTCAGCGGCCTTGGCTTCGTTGAGAAGGACCATCACCTTGCGGACGAAGGGCGAGGCGGGCGCGTGATAAAGCTTCATTCGTCGGTCTCGCGCAGTCGAAGGCGGGCCATCAGCCCGGCATCCACTTCATAGGCCTTGCCCCGGAAGCGGACCACCCGCCGGACCCTGGCTGTGGCATTGGTCTGCCGATCCTCGGCCCGGTCGGCGGGACGGTGGACCGTCAGGCCCTCGCCCAGGTCATCCAGCGCATCCTCGGCCCGCTGGTCCGTGCGTCCGGGGTGGGTGGCGGAGCGGACCCAGCGGCTCACCGCCCAGGTGGTCGAGGCGACAAGGCCAAGGCGGACGGCCAGCGGGATCAGGGGGGCGAGGGGAAGGGGCATGGGGACCTCCGGGCAGATGGAGAACTGTAGGGCCGACCGGGGGCCGGTGTAAACCGGCTGGCAAGGCGCAATGTGTGGCCTCTTGACAGAAGTCAAAGATTTCCAACGCTTGCTTGCGGACAGTCCAGAATTATCAATGGTTGCCCGCCGGGGCATCCGGAACCGGTAGCGCTTGGGATGCGGTCAGCCAATCGTTCAGCGCCTCCGCCATCTGCTCGGGCTTTCGGCCGTTGGTGTAGTAGTTGGTGAAGGGCACTGTCTCCGGCGGGTCCTTCAGGTGCAGTTCGGTGCGGTAGGTGTTGCCGTCGCTGTCATAGCTGACCGCCACCTTCGCTTCGACCAGGCGGCCCAGCGCGTAATCCTTTTGGCTGAGCCCCGCGACCGAGCGGCTTGTGCGGGTCAGCCGCATGGCCTGTCTGTCCAAGGTCAGCCGCACCCGCCGGACCATCAGCGCGGCGATCAGGATGGGAACACCCCCGCCGACCAGCCCCAGGAAGAAACCGCCCAGGATCTCTCCGTTGCCTACAAGCGCCATGCTGCCGGCAACGAAAACCAGCGCCATGAGGATCATGAAGATGCCGATGAACCATGGTCGGTCTTCCAGAACCAGGAGCTGTTCAGAACGGTGGATGACCTTCATGGCTTGGTCCGGACGGGCACACTTTCCCAGCCTCTCACGCTGCCGCTGGTCTGGCAACGGGGCGCTTCAGCCCAGATCCCCGCGGATCAGCGCGGCAATGTCACGCGCATGGGCATTCCCTTGCGCCAGCACCTCGGCCGCCCGGGCGCGAATCTCGGGCGTCTTGTTCTGGTTCAGCTTCCAGGTTCCCTCGACCGAGGTCACAAGGAACCGGAAGGGCAGGATCATCCGCATCATCCGGGGCATTGCGCCCTCGGTCATCTTGGCGCTGGTCCAGGGACGCTTTCCGGCGATTCGCCCCTCATGCTCGGCCGAGAGGGCATCGACATGCGGGCGAAGCGCGTCTTCGGGCAGGGGTTCCAGCGTCCCGCGCAGGTGCACGGCCACGTAGTTCCAGGTCGGGACCTGGTCGGGCACCTGATCGTGCGGGCCATACCAATCCGGCGAGATATAGGCATCCGGCCCCGCCACGGCGATCAGCGCGGGCAAGGGAAGCCGGTCGCCGGCAATTGGGTTCGAGCGGGCGAGGTGCAGTTCGGCAAAGCTTGCATCCTCGTTCAGCAGGAACGGGACATGGGCCGCCAGGGGGCCTTCCGGGCCGTTGACCGACAGGATGCCGAAACCCCGGGCGCGGGCGAAGGCGAGGTTCCGGTCGCGAGGCACCTGCCGGAAGGCGGGGTTGGGGTGCATGGGTGATTCTTTCGGTCGGCGGGGAAGCGGCAGGACAAAACCCTTCGAAGGGTTTTGCAAATCTTTTCGAAAAGATTTGCGCCCGATCAGCGTCGCACCGGGGCGGAGGAATCGAAAAGGCCGCCAAGGTTTCCCCCAGCGGCCTCTGATTCCGTCGCGTGGTGCGCGGTTCAGCCCTGACGGGCCTTGTAGCGCTTCTGCGTCTTGTTGATCACATAGACGCGGCCCTTGCGGCGCACGACCTGGCAATCGCGATGACGCGTCTTCAGCGAGCGGAGCGAGTTCGCAACCTTCATCGATCTTCTCCTTGTTCGCGGCGCGTCTGCGCCAGTGAAAACAAACGTGCCTCCTTGCGGGAAGCGGTGAATGGTGGGCGGTACTGGGATCGAACCAGTGGCCACTACGATGTCAACGTAGTGCTCTACCGCTGAGCTAACCGCCCACGTGCCCGCTGCGCTGCCCCCCGTCCGCCCTGCGCTTCGCCTTCCGGTGAAACGAAAAGGACGCGGGGCAAACCGCGTCGGTCGGGGGGTCTATACTGGCAAGCGCAGGGGCCTGCAAGGGGTTTTGGCTTTCGGAAATATGGGGCTATATCGAAGGCAGCAAACGGAGGCGCATGTGGGGCGGACCGAGACCGAGGCCTATGTCCTGACCCGGCCCAAGGGGCAGTCCGGCCCAATGATCTTCGCCTCGCCGCATTCGGGGCGGGACTATCCGGCGGCGTTCCTGGCCCAGGTTGTGCTGGATCGCCGTGCCGTGCGGTCCTCGGAGGATGCCTTCGTTGACGATCTGTTCGGGATGGCGCCGGAAATGGGCGCTCCCTTGCTGGCGGCGCGGGCACCACGGGCCTTCATCGACCTGAACCGGGCGGCGGACGAGCTTGACCCGGCGGTGATCGAAGGGCTGATGCGGGTGCCGCACAATCCGCGCATCTCGTCGGGCCTGGGGGTGATTCCCCGCGTGGTGGCCGGGGGGCGGGCTATCTATCGCGGGAAGCTGCCGCTATCCGAGGCCGAGACGCGGCTGCGGCAGTTCTGGCACCCCTATCACCAGGCACTGGCCGGGTTGATCGAAGGGGTCCGGGCCGAGTTCGGCCAGGCGGTGCTCATCGACTGCCATTCCATGCCCCACGAGGCGATCGAGGCCCATACCCGCCCGGGCCAGCCGCGACCCGAGGTCGTGCTGGGCGACCGCTACGGCGCGACGGCATCGAGGGAGGTGATGGAGCGGGTCGAGGCGGCCTTCGCTGGTGCCGGGCTGCGGGTGGGGCGGAATGCCCCGTTCGCGGGGGCCTACGTGGCCCAGGCCTATGGTCGGCCGTCTCGGGGGGTGCATGTCGTGCAGGTCGAGATCGACCGGGCCTTGTACATGGACGAGGTCCGGGTGGAGAGGCTTGCAGGGTTCGGCGGGTTCCGGGACCTGATCAGCGGGGTGGTGGCCGAGCTGGTCTCGGGGGCCGGGGCTGCGGGGCGGCTGGCGGCGGAGTAGCTGGGGGCGCGCCACGCGCGGCGCGGTTTCTCGGGTGAGGGAGTTCAAGGGCTTGGCTGTGGGCGTTTACCGGGCGTTAGGGATTTGTCGGGCAGCCCCCCACCCCCCGGCCCCTCCCCACGGAGGGGAGGGGAGGCGCTTTGCGTCCGGGCGCGGCGCGGGTTGGGGCTGGTTTGAAATTGAGCGCTGACGCGCGAGCCTTTTGTCTCGCCTCTGGCCTGCGGCCAACCGGCTCGGGAGTGCCTCCGGCGGGGATACTTTGGGACATGAAATGGTAGAGGTTCGGGTGAGTTTGCGGTGCGGAATTTCTGATGGTGCGATAGCTGGGTCTGTTGAGCGTCGCTCTGCTGGTTCTGACGGGCTGCTCGCCAAGCGAGACGTGGAACCAGCGGCTGACGCTGGTGATCGAGACCCCGCAGGGCGAGGTGCGCGGGGCGGTGGTTCAGCGAATCGACTGGGAGGGGACGGGTGCCATCGGCAAGGCGCTGTTCAGTGGTGTTGATCCATCCTCGGCCCGTGTCCGGGTCACGGGTGAGGCGCTTGCCGTCGAGGTGATGCCGGGGCGCTGGCTGTTTGCATTGCTGAAAGGCGGCGAGGGGTGGCAGGGCGAGCCGGGGCTGAATGCGGGGGTCGCAATCGCGGTGCCGCGCGGACATTTTGCGAAATCGGCGGAGGGGGTGCGGGAGATCGTCGGGTTCCCGAAGGACACTCCGGTGGAACTGCCGCGTGAGGCCTGGCCGATGCTGGTGACGTTTGACGACATCAACATGCCGGAGACGGTGCGGGAGGTGGACCCGGCGGACCTTGCGGCGGTGTTTGGTGAGGGGATGCGGTTGAAGGCGGTGACGCTGGAGATCACGGAGGAGGCGGTGACGGAGGGAAGGGTTGAGGGGGTATTGGGGTGGCTTGAAGCGGTCGGGCAGGAAAGAGGGACACTGATTCCTGACCCTCCGTTACTGAGCACGGACCTCACCGACCCTGAAATCCAACTGCTTAGTCCAAGCGCGTTTTCGACGAAGCTATACAAGTAGGCCAGACCCAACTGGCACGCGCTTTGCGCCGGGGTCGTATGCATGTTTGGCACGTAAGATGGTGCGCTGTAGCGCACCCTACGCTGACTTAGGATCGTAGTCCGAAACTAGTTCCGAGAACCCGCTCCTCATTAAGAAATCAATGAAATCCCTGTAGTCGTCTGATGTCTCGTCGCGCCCTTCGATCATTCCAACAAGCTCATCTAGGTAGTTGTAAATTTGCTGGAAGTTGGAGCCAGTCGTTCCCGACCCAAGGCTGCCTCGAAGTCGCCATTCGGCTTCTCGAAGGCTGATTCCTCGGCGGATGGCCGACAGAATGATTGGTCGTTCATTGTCCAAATCACACTCCTTCAGAACCGCGTTTGGCCCAAAGCTAGGCTACAATGAGATAATGCGCGACCCTAACGCAGCGCGCGGCCCTTGATGATCGCTTCGGCGCCGAACTTGGCGCGGATGGCGTCGGTGGCGCGTTCGGCGGCGGCGCGTTTGGTGGCGTTTGGGTCTAGGAGGTCTTGGGAAAGGTCGGCCTGATCTTCGGGGGCGAGGTCGGAGATGCCGACGCCGATCAGGCGGAAGGGACCTTGGGTTCCAGCGTGGTCGAAAAGGTCGCGGGCGGCGCGGTAGATGCGGTCGGTGAGTTGGGTGGGGTCCGTCAGGGCGTGGCGGCGGGTGACAAGCTGGAAGTCGCCCTTCTTCAGTTTCAGCGTGACCGTGCGGCCGGACAGGCGTTTCGCCTTGGCGCGGTCGGCGACCTGTTCGGAGAGGCGCCAGATGTGGCCGTCTAGGAGGTCGGGGTCGGAGGTGTCTTCGAAGAAGGTGGTTTCCTTGGAGATCGACTTCAGCTTCTCGTCCCGGTTCACGCGGCGGGTGTCGAGGCCGCGGGCGAGGTGCCAGAGGCGGTCGCCCATGCTGCCGAAGCGGGCGCCCAGATCGGCGCGGTCCCAGCGGAGAAGGTCGGCGATGGTTCGGATGCCTGCGCTTTCCAGCGCGGTCTGGGTGGCCTGGCCCACGCCCCAGATGATGCGGACGGGTTTGGGATTCAGGAACGCCTCGGTTTCCGCGCGGCCGATGACGGAGAAGCCGCGCGGCTTGTCGAGGTCGCTGGCGATCTTGGCGAGGAACTTGTTGTGGCTTAGGCCGATGGAGCCGGTGAGGCCCAGTTCATCCTCCATCCGTTTCGTGAGGCGGGCCAGGAGGACGGCGGGGGGTGCGCCGTGGAGGCGGGCGGTGCCGGTGAGGTCGAGGAAGGCCTCATCCAGTGACAGGGGTTCGATGGATGGCGTCAGCTCCTCCATCATCGCGCGGATGTCTCGGGAGGCTTCAGTGTAGGCGGGGAAGCGGGGTTTTACGACAACGGCCTCGGGGCAAAGCTTCAGGGCCTGGAACATCGGCATGGCAGAGCGGACGCCCTTGATGCGGGCGATGTAGCAGCAGGTGGAGACGACGCCTCGGCTGCCGCCGCCGACGATGACGGGCTGGTCGCGCAAGGAAGGGTTGTCGCGTTTTTCGACGGACGCGTAGAAGGCGTCGCAGTCCATGTGGGCGATGGAAAGCCCGGTCAGTTCGGCATGTGCGACCATCCGGGGCGAGCGGCAGGCGGGGCAGCGCGACGCGGGGCTGTCGGTCAGGGTCAGGCAGTCGCGGCAGAGGCTGGGCATGATGGGGCGAGGCTACCACGCTGGCCTGCGGCTGTGGAGAGCAGCGGTGGAAAGCGGTTGACCTTCCCGAAACCTCTGCCCCCTTATCCTGCGGCAAGCTAAGGACCGTCCCGCGCATGCCGCACCCTTACGAGACCCTGCCCGACCACAGCTTCTGGCGCAGCGCCGTCGCCGACCGGGACGCGCTGGAGATCGCAGGGTTGTGGGCACCGCGCTTTCCGATCAAGCGACGTACGCGGATCGTCACGGCGGGGTCCTGCTTCGCGCAGCATTTCTCGAAGGCGCTGGTGGCGCGGCGCTATCGTTGGCTGGACTTCGAGCCGGGTCCGGCAGGTCTGACAGCCGAGCAGCGCCGGGACTATCACTATGGCACCTTCAGTTTTCGGACCGGGAACATCTACACCCCCCGGATGCTGCTGCAGTGGCTGACCTGGGCGCTGACCGAGGCGAGGCCGCCCGAGGAGGTTTGGGAGAGGAACGGCCGTTACTACGACCCGTTCCGCCCGGGGGTGGAGCCGGGGGGCTACGTCTCGCTGGAAGAGTTGGTGCAGTCGCGGTCCGAGACGTTGGCAGCCATCGCGGCGGCGGTGCGGGGGGCGCAGGTCTTCGTCTTCACGATGGGCCTGACCGAGGCCTGGCAGGATCGGGCGACGGGGGTCGAATATGCGGTCTGCCCCGGCACCGTGGCGGGAGAGTTCGATGCGGATCGGCACGGCTTCGTCAACCACGGCTTCGGGGCGCTGATGGGGGACATGACGGCGGCGCTGCGGCTGCTCTTCCGGGCGAACCGGGGGCTGAAGGTGCTGCTTACCGTCTCGCCCGTGCCGCTGACAGCGACGGCCACGGGGGGACATGTGCTGACGGCGACCAGCCACTCGAAGTCGCTTCTGCGCGCGGTGGCTTCCGAGCTGGTTGAGGGGCAGACGCGGGTGGATTATTTCCCGTCCTACGAGATCATCACCCATCCCGCCTACAGGGGTCGCTTTTTCGCGCCGAACCTGCGGTCGGTGCTGCCTGAAGGGGTGGACCACGTGATGGCGCAGTTCTTCCGCGATCAGATGGTGGCTTTCGGGGGCGAGGCGGCGGCGGCCTCGGTCCCGGCGCCGTTGCCGGCGGTGGAGGAAGCCCCGGAGCCCGAACTGACCGAGGCCGAGGAGCTGCGGTGCGAAGAAGAGCTGCTGGCCGCCTTCGCGCCGGATCGGCGTCATGACTGAGGTGCCGCGCCTGTGCGTCTTTGGTGACAGCCATTACGCCTGCGTTCGTCAGGCCGAGGCGCAGGGGCTGGTCGATGTCAGCGGGGTGGAGCTGGAGTATTGGGGCAATGTCGGGGGCCGATTCCGGTACCTGGAATTCCGCGAGGGCGCGATCCATCCGCCGGATGCGGCGGTCGCCAGCCGCTTCGCCCGGTTCAACACGAAGGGCCGAACGGTCCTCCCGGCGTCCGAGTTCGATGCGATCCTGGTGATGGGCGCGCGGATTTATCTCTGGCGGGTGTTCTTCCGGCTGCTGACGGCACTGGCCGACGGACCGTTTGTCAGCGAGGGGTTGCAGCGCCGGTTTCTGGCGGACGGGTTGCGGGGCTACCACGGCTATCGCCTGGCCGCCGGGCTGGCTTCGACCGGGACCGCTCGGGTGCTGCTGGCGCCGGTCGCGTATTACACGGCCAACCCCGAGCGGTTTGCGGCTTCTGTCAGCCCGACAATGGCGCGGCTAATGGCCGAAAAGCTGCCCTGGTTCTGGACGGTGTTGACCGAGGCCGCTGCCGAGGACGGGATCGCGCTGATCCCACAGCCTGACGAGACAGTGGTGGAAGGGATGTTCACCGATCCGGCCTATGCGGTGGCGGATCATGTGGCAAAGGCGGATTACGAACACCACAACGCAGCCTATGGCGCGGTGATCCTGGCGCGGGCGCTGGCGATGATCGGGGGCGGGGCGCCAGGCTTGCGGGAGGCGGCGGCGACCGGCACAATGGCCGTGACGGAGGGCCGATGCTGACGATTGCCGCGAAACTGCCGCCCGGCGCTTTGGTCGGGGGTGAGGATGCCCTGCTGGCCGAGGCGGTGCTGACCACCGGCGGCGCGCGCTTCATCGCGCGGGAGGCGGACCTTGTCCGGACGGACGGGCGCATCACCGGCTGGCGGGATTCGGTGCTGTCGGTGCAGGCTTCGGTGGCCGCGCCGAACAGCGGGAACAGCCAGTACGAGGCGGGGCCTCCCGGCGCGCTGATCTGTCAGGAGGGGGTGAACTGCGGCTTCACCCTGCCGGGCTTTGCCGCCGAGGTGGAGGCTTTCACCGTCGCGGTCATCTACGCGTCTGAAGGCGAGGCGCGGACACTGGCCACCGTCTTCACCGGGCAGGCCAACAACCTGATCTTCCTGGCCGAGGCCGAGGGTCAGGTGCTGGCCAAGGACAAGGCCGGCTCGGTCGAGGTCGCGCTGCCGCTGACCGGGACCAGGGGGCCGAAGCTGGTCATCCTGGGCTTTGACGGGCGGTCCCTGCGGCTGGAGATGGACGGACAGGTCGCCGAAGCGGCGGGCAAGGTGCCGGGCCTTGCGCATCAGGCGGATTTCTTCATCGGCTGCCGGTCGAACCGGGCCGGGCTGGCCAAGACGCTGGGCCAGTCACGCCTGCACGAGGTGCTGTTCTGGCCCGACCGGTCTCTGCCCCGCTCCTCGGACCCCGAGGATCAGGCGGCGCTGGCGGCGCTGCGGCGGCATGTCCGCTGGGACTACTAGGTGGACATGCCCGCCCCCGCCATCGAGGTGCCGCCCGAGATGGGATTGGACGCGGCTGCGCAGGCGGGGCGGTTCCTGATCCAGGGCGACCACGCGAACCTGTGGTTCGAGGGGGCGGGCGACGCGCTTGTCGTGTCCTTCGACAACCTTGCCACCATCGATGAGGGCTGGCCGCGCGCGCCCTGGGCCTGGGCGCGGCTTGCGCCGATGGGCCATTCGGTCCTGGGCGTGCAGAGCCACGCGAAGGACTGGTTCCGCCAGGCGACGGCCCCTGCCCTGCTGCGCGGGCTGGAGGAGCGGGGGTTCTTCCACCGCTTCCGCCGGGTCGTGCTGACCGGGGCCTCGATGGGCGGTTTCGCGGCCCTGAACTTCGCGCCCCTGATCCCCGAAGCACGGGTGCTGGCCTTCTCGCCCCAGTCCACCATGAACAAGGCCATCGCGCCCTTCGAGCAGCGGTTTCCCTTTGCGGTCCGGAAGTCGAACTGGGAGGGGATGCCGTTCCTGGATGCGGCGGCGGCGGTTCCCTACATCCGACGTGCGGTGGTGCTTTACGATCCCTTCGTCCCCGAGGACCGCGCCCACGCCGCGCGGCTGGCGGGACCGAACGTGCAGTTCCTGGCGGCACCCTTCACCACGCATGAAGCGATCCGGGTCGTGTTGAAGTCGGGGACCTTTCCGCTGCTGATCGACACGGTGCTGGACCGCGACGAGATCGGTCCGGACTTCTGGGCTGCCTACCGGGCGCGGCGGTCGGTGACGAAATGGCAGCGGGCACTGCTGGCAACGGCGTCGAACCGGGGGCGGCAGGCGCTGGTGGTTCGGGCGGCCGAGGCGATGCTGCGGCTGGGGGAGGAGCTGCCGGACGAGGACAAGGTCTTCATCCGGCGCGCACGGCGAGCGGCGGCCAATGCGCTGAAGACAGTGCCAGAGTGACTGCTCGTCGGAGCCCTTCGGGCACTCCTCGCCCGAAACCTCCGAGGAGTGCCCGAAGGGCTCGACGAGGCTCTAGGCCACGCCTTCGGCCTCATGCTATGCGGGGGCGGCAGGCAGGTACGAGTACATGGACCAGACGCGCGGCCGCATGATGGCGATGACGATGGTGGGGGGGGATCATTTCTTCCTCTCGCGCTGGGTCGACTATTATGGCCGGCAGCTGGGGCGCGAGAACTGCTTTGTCCTGAGCCACGGCGGCGACCCCGAGCACAAGAAGATCGCCGAGGGCTGCAACGTCATCTACCTGCCCTTCGACGAAACGCGGAACTGTTTCAACCAGCGGCGATGGCAGATGCTGTCGCGGCTGACGACGGGGTTCACCAATTTCTACAACTGGGTGCTGGTGGGTGATGTGGACGAGATCGTCTGCGTCGATCCGGCGGTGTCGGACAGCCTGCCGGACTATCTGGCGCAGTATTCGGCGCAGAAGAAGGGGCCACGGGTGATCACGCCCTTTGCCATCGAAATGGTGCACAACCCCACGCTGGAACCCGAGCCGATCACGACGGGCCGGCACATATTGGACGTGCGCCGCATCTTCCGGCTGAATGCCAACTATGCCAAGCCCTGCATCACCTGCGACAGGATCGACATCGCTCCGGGCGGGCATTTTGCCAACCATCCGAAGCTGCACCTCGACCCGCATCTGTATCTGTTTCACCTCCGATTCATCGACCATGACATGACCGAAGCGCGCCTTGCGACCCGCCGCGCCCAGCGCACCATCCAGAGTGGGGCGCTGGAGGAGGTGGAGCGCGAGAAGACCGGCTGGGACACCGCCTGGGACACCTACAAGGCGCTGTCGAATGAAAAGCCCCGCGCCGAAACGGTGGATTTCCCCGAGTTCCGGAAGGAAATGGTCGACGGCTGGCGCGAGAAGAAGGTGGTCTACTTCGCCCCCGGAGGCGCGCGGCCCAAGGGGGTCTACCGGCTGCCCGAACGTTTCAAGGTGCTGTTCTGATGGCCGACATCCCGACCGAAGGCGTGATCATCCGGGCCGAGAACGGCGATGTGATCCGATATGACGAGACCGGGCTGGTGCTGCGCCTGTCCGACCGGGTGATCAAGGACATCGCCGAGCGGCTGGAGCTGAAGCCTGCGGCCGTGGCGGCCGAGGCGGCCCCCCTGCCCGACTTGCCCGAGGACATCGACCTCTGGGCACCCCGGCGCGAGGGGGACTGGGTGTTCTTCCAGGCCAACATGCTGGGCGCGGACGGTCCGCGCGGGTATCGGCGGCATGTATCGGGCGGGGCGGTGATCGCCGAGACGAGGGGGCCCCTGTACGCGATCCTGGGGATCGGCGGGGCGCGGGCGGGTCTGGGCTCGCCCGGACCGGCGCGGTTCCGTTGGCATGTGCTGGCGCCGGCCGACGACATCGGCGCAGTGGGGATGGGCGGCGAGGGCGAGGCCATCGAGACCGATGCGCTGGAGCCCCTGCGCGAGTTGACGGTCGAGGCGCTGGTCGCAGACGAGCTGGTCGCGCGGCGTCGGGCGGCGCACCAGTCGCTGCCGCTGGTGATGGTGCGGGCCGAGACCGACATGGCGGCCAGCGCGCATGAGCTGGGGGCGGGCACGGCGGTGGCGAACCTGGACCGCGCCTGCGCCAACCTGACGGCTACGGCAGCGCGGCTGGGCACCCGGGCGCAGGTGCTGGCGGTGGTGCTGGACTATACGCTGGAGGATCTGACGGGCGATCCGGTGGCCTACCGCGACGGGATGATCGGGCTGATGGAGCGGATCACGCGGGGGATGGCGCGGCAGGGCCTCGCGCGGCCGGTATTCTTAACGGCGTTTGACTGCGGGACCCACGACGTCACGCGGGGTCCGGGGCTGGAGGGGCAGTGGGAGCTGTCCTGGAACCATGCCGACCACCAGCTGGTCTTTGCGGCACCCTCCTATGCGTTCCAGATCGACGATACCGGGCGGCTTACCGATGCGGGGCGGGCAGAGAAATCGCTGCTGATGGCCGAGGCGCTGCTGGCGGTGCATGGCGGGGGCAAGTGGCACTGTCCGGTGATCCAGCTGGCCGAACGGGCGGGCGATGACATCCGGGTGATCTGCGAGGCGCAGGATGGGCTGGTGATCGACCCCGAGGATCCGTTCGGCGCGGGTCCGGCGGCGGGCTTTGCCTTGGAGGGGGTGACGAACGGCGCAGTGATCACCGGGATCGAATTCGGGAAACACGACACCAAGGCGCTGCTTCTGAAGTGCTCGCACCGGCCCGAGGGCGAGGTCTTCCTGACCTATGCCTATTCCCAGGGTCCCGGCAGCGGCCCCTGGCCGGCGA
>JAIXSA010000029.1 GCA_027484915.1 Paracoccaceae bacterium
CGGGTCATCTTCACCCGCTCCTCACGCGCGGCGTCTTCGGCTGGGATCGGGGCGCGGGGGACGGAGACCGGGGCGGGGGCTGCGGCGGGGGCGGGGGCCGGGGTGGCGACGGCCTTGGCCACGTCTTCCTTCATGATCCGGCCATCGCGGCCCGAGCCCTTGACGGCGTCAGCGGAAAGCCCGGCCTCGGCCAGCGCCTTCTTGGCCGAGGGAGCGTTTTCCACGTCGGCGCGGGCGGTCACTTCCTCATGACCCGCTCCAGGGGAGCCGATCTTTGCGGCGGCCTCGATCTTCGGGTCTTCGGTCACCGGCTTTTGCTCTGCGGCCTTTGGGGCGGCAGCGCCTTCGGTCACGATGGCGAGGCGGGCGTTGGCGGCGACCGTGGTGCCTTCCGGCGCGATGATCTCGGCCAACACGCCGGTCACCGGGGAGGGGACTTCGACCGAGACCTTGTCTGTCTCAAGCTCGCACAGCATTTCGTCCTGCTTCACCGCGTCGCCGGGTTTCTTGAACCAGGTCGATACGGTGGCCTCGGACACGGATTCGCCAAGGGCGGGGACCATCACGTCAGTCATTTGAATTCTCCGGTCTTCGAGGTCAGTTCAGGCCCAGGGCCTGGGCGACGAGTTGTTGCTGTTCGTACTTGTGGCGGGAGGCGAGGCCCGTGGCGGGCGACGCGCTGGCCTTGCGGCCGGCATAGGACATCCGGGTCGACGTGCCGCGGATCTTGGTCAGGATCGTCTCGATCTCGGGCTCGATGAAGGACCAGGCGCCCTGGTTCTTCGGCTCTTCCTGGCACCAGACGAAGTCGGCCTTCGGGAAGCGGCTAAGCTCTTGCGTGAGCGAGATCGTCGGCACGGGGTAGAGCTGTTCGATGCGGAGGAGGTAAGTGTCCTCCATCCCCTGCGCGTCGCGTTCGGCCAGAAGGTCGTAGTAGACCTTGCCCGAGCAGAGGACGACGCGCTTGATCTTTTCGTCGGCCTTGAGCTTCTGCGTCGAGTTGCCCTTCTGCGCGTCATCCCAGAGGACGCGGTGGAAGGTGGAGCCGTCGGTGAAGTCTTCCGTGCGGGAGATCGCCATCGGGTGCCGCAGAAGCGACTTCGGCGTCATCAGGACAAGCGGCTTGCGGTAGGTGCGGTGCAGCTGGCGGCGCAGGATGTGGAAGTAGTTGGCCGGGGTGGTGCAGTTGGCGACGATCCAGTTGTCCTCGGCGCTAAGCTGCAGGAAACGTTCCAGGCGGGCGGAGGAGTGTTCCGGCCCCTGGCCTTCGTAGCCGTGGGGCAGGAGCATCACGAGGCCCGACATCCGCAGCCATTTGGATTCGCCCGAGTTGATGAACTGGTCGATCATGATCTGCGCGCCGTTGGCGAAGTCGCCGAACTGGGCTTCCCAGATGGTGAGCGCGTTCGGTTCGGACAGCGAGTACCCGTATTCGAAGCCGAGGACGGCGTATTCCGAGAGCATCGAGTCGATGACCTCATACCGCGCCTGGCCGGGGCGGATGTGGTTCAGGGGGTAGTGGCGTTCCTCGGTCGTCTGGTCGACCCAGCCGGAGTGGCGCTGGCTGAAGGTGCCGCGGGTGCAGTCCTGGCCGGACAGGCGGACCGGGAAGCCTTCGATCTGAAGGGAGCCGAAGGCGAGGGCCTCGGCCGTGGCCCAGTCGAAGCCTTGACCTTTTGCAAACATTTCCCGCTTGGCGTCCAGCTGGCGGGCCACAGTCTTGTGCATATCGAACCCGTCGGGCACGCGGGTCAGGGCGGCGCCGACCTCGGCCAGGGTGTCGGCCTTGATCCAGGTTTCGCCGCGCTGGTAGTTGTTCAGGTCCTTGGTCTGCAGGTTCTTCCAGCGACCATCCAGCCAGTCGGCCTTGTTCGGCAGGAAGGCCTTCCCGGCCTCGAACTCTTCGTTCAGGCGGGCCTGGAAGGCGGCCTTCATGTCCTCGATTTCGCCTTCGGGGATCAGGCCGTCTTTCACCAGTCGCTCGGTGTAAAGCTGGAGCGTGGTCTTCTGCTTGCGGATGCGGTTGTACATCGCCGGGTTGGTGAACATCGGCTCATCGCCTTCGTTGTGACCGAAGCGGCGGTAGCAGAAGATGTCGATGACCACGTCCTTGTGGAACTTCTGGCGGAACTCGGTGGCGACCTTGGCGGCGTGGACCACGGCCTCGGGGTCGTCGCCGTTGACGTGGAAGATCGGGGCTTCGACCATCAGCGCGATGTCCGTGGGATACGGCGAGGTGCGACTGAAGGCCGGGGCGGTGGTGAAGCCGATCTGGTTGTTGACGATGATGTGGATGCAGCCGCCGGTGCGGTGGCCCTTGATGCCCGAAAGCTGGAGGCATTCGGCCACGACGCCTTGGCCGGCAAAGGCCGCGTCGCCGTGCAACAGGATCGGCAGGACGGCGGTGCGGTCGGCGGTATCGTTCAGCTGGTCCTGCTTGGCGCGGACCTTGCCAAGGACGACCGGGTTCACGGCCTCGAGGTGCGACGGGTTCGCGGTCAGCGACAGGTGGACCTTGTTGCCGTCGAACTCCCGGTCAGAGGACGCGCCGAGGTGGTATTTCACGTCGCCAGAGCCATCCACATCCTCGGGCTTGTAGGAGCCGCCCTGGAATTCGTGGAAGATCGCGCGGTAGGGCTTCATCATCACGTTGGCGAGGACCGAGAGGCGGCCGCGGTGGGGCATCCCGATAATCACGTCCTTGACCCCAAGCGCGCCGCCGCGCTTGATGATCTGCTCCATCGCCGGGATCAGGGCTTCGCCGCCATCCAGGCCAAAACGCTTGGTGCCCATGTATTTGACATGGAGGAATTTCTCGTAGCCCTCGGCCTCGACAAGCTTGTTGAGGATCGCCTTGCGGCCTTCGCGGGTGAACTGGATTTCCTTGCCGTAGCCTTCGATCCGTTCCTTCAGCCAGCCGGCCTGCTCGGGGTCGGAGATGTGCATGTATTGCAGCGCGAAGGTGCCGCAGTAGGTGCGCTTGAGGATGTCGATGATCTGGCGCATCGAGGCGTGGGTCAGGCCCAGCACGTTGTCGATGAAGATCGGGCGGTCGAGATCGGCCTCGGCGAACCCGTAGGAGGCGGGGTCAAGCTCGGGCTGGTTGCCGCGTTCGGACATGCCCAGGGGGTCAAGGTCGGCGGCGAGGTGGCCGCGGATGCGGTAGGCGCGGATGATCATCAGGGCGCGGATGGAATCGAGGACGGCGCGCTGGATCTGCTCTTCGGTGAGCTGGACCCCGGCCTCGGCGGCCTTGGCGGCGATCTTCTGGCCTGCGGCTTTGGCTTCTTTGGCGGGCGGGGGTGCAGCCCATTCGCCGGTGAGGGCAGCGGTGAGGTCGTCGGCGGGGGTCGGCGGCCAGTCGGCGCGGGCCCAGGAGGGGCCTTGGGCCGCGCGCTTGGTGTCAACCTCGCTGTCGCCGAGGGACTGGAAGAAGGCGGCCCATTGCGGGTCGACCGACGCGGGGTCGGCAGCGTGGCGAGCGGCCAGTTGGTCGACGTAGTCGGCATTGGCCCCGTCAAGGAAGGACGAGGCGGCGAAGGCGGCGGTGGGGGATTGGTCGGTCATGTCGCGTTTCCTTGTGGGGCGGGGCGTCCCCCGCCGGAAAAAGAGAGTCGGGGTGAACCCCGACCTACGCCTTGATTGCTTTGAGGACGGCTTCGCCCAGGCCCGCCGGGCTGTCGGCGACCACGATCCCGGCGCGTTTCATCGCCTCGATCTTGGATCCTGCGTCGCCCTTGCCGCCCGCGACGATGGCCCCGGCGTGGCCCATGCGGCGGCCGGGGGGTGCGGTGCGGCCGGCGATGAAACCGGCGGTGGGCTTCCAGCGGCCGCGCTTTTTCTCGTCGGCGAGGAACTGGGCGGCGTCTTCTTCGGCGGCCCCCCCGATCTCGCCGATCATGATGATCGAGTGGGTGTCGGGGTCGGCGAGGAACATCTCGAGCACGTCGATATGCTCGGTCCCTTTGATCGGGTCGCCGCCGATGCCCACGGCGGTGGATTGGCCGAGGCCCACGTCGGTGGTCTGCTTCACGGCCTCATAGGTAAGGGTGCCGGAGCGGGAGACGACGCCCACGGAGCCCTTGGAGAAGATGCTGCCCGGCATGATGCCGATCTTGCATTCGCCGGGGGTCAGGACGCCGGGGCAGTTCGGGCCGATCAGGCGGGACTTCGAATTGATGAGGGCGCGCTTCACTTTCATCATGTCGAGGACCGGGATGCCTTCGGTGATGCAGACGATCAGCGGGATCTCGGCGTCGATGGCTTCGAGGATCGAGTCGGCGGCGAAGGGCGGGGGGACGTAGATCGCGGTGGCATTGGCTTTGGTCTGCGCCATGGCGTCATGCACGCTGTCAAAGACGGGCAGACCAAGGTGTTCGGTCCCGCCCTTGCCGGGGGTCACGCCGCCGACCATCTGCGTCCCGTAGGCGATGGCCTGTTCCGAGTGGAAGGTGCCCTGCGAGCCGGTGAAGCCCTGGCAGATCACTTTGGTCGCTTTGTTGACGAGGACGGACATGGGGCTTTCCTTGTGACGGTCTTCAGATGGGGGAGGCGGGCGAGCCGCCGCTGGGCGTCTGTCCGACGTGGAAGGTCGGGTTGCGCCGCAGCTTGTTGCGCAGGATGTAGGCAAGGTTCAGCGTGCTGCCGATCAGGCCAAGCGGCAGGCCGCGCAGGGAGGGGCGGCGGGGGAAAAGGCGCGCCATCAGGCGCGACAGGGGGCCATCCTGGGCCAGCCAGGCGGTCTGGTCGGCGGGAAGGTCGGCGCGGAGGGTCTTGGCCCAGTGCCGGTGCAGGCTGAGCTGGCTTTGCAGGGACTTCGCGTCCGCCGATCCCGGGGCATAGCGCCATGTCTTTCGGCCCTGCGCATGGACAAAGCGCGGCTCGCCGTTGGTCAGCGTGGCGACGCGCTGGAAGAAGCCGAAGTCGCCGGGCAGCATGTCATGGGCGATGTCGCGCCCGGTCCGCAGGGCGGCAACGGGGACTTGGCCGAATTCCTCGGACCCGAGGAGGCCGCCAAGCACATCCTGGTCGCCGACGATGAAGCGGCGGTCGGCGGTCTGGTAGAGGTCGGAGCGCAGGAAGGACTTCCAGCGGTCGAGGAGGCCCGTGTGCCGGGCGGTGACGCTGACGACGCAGGAGTTGACGGAATAGCCGAGCTCCCGCGCGATGCGGCGGCCGATGGAGATCGTGCGGCCGCCAGTCCCGGCAAAGCGGCTGCGGAAGCCTTCCTGCGCAACGAGGACGGTGTCGTCTGAGAGGCCGTGGAAGAAGGGCGCGGGATCGGCGGTCAGCATCAGGTCGGCGTCAAGCCAAGTGATCCGGGGAAGGCCGCGGGCCAGCATCTGTTCCAAGAGGTAGGGCTTGATGTTCCAGAACGTGTCCTCGGCCCAGAGGTCGCGGTGGAGGACGACGTTCGGCTGGCGGCTCAGCCAGTCCAGCGCCCTTTCCCCAAGGTCACGGGCGGGGATGTGCAGACGGGACCCCGGCGAGACGCGATAGAGGCTGACTGCCAGCAGCATGAGCGCTGGCAGGTCCTGTTCGCGATCCTCGAATGTCAGGAAGTCCATCTTTGTGCCCGCGCGCCCCGTCAGCCCTTCACGGCCTTGACGATCTTCTCGGCCCCGTCCTTCAGGTCGTCTGCCGCGATGACGTTCAGGCCGCTCTTGCGGATGATGTCCTTGCCAAGCTCCACGTTGGTGCCCTCAAGCCGGACGACCAGCGGAACCTTGAGGCCGACTTCCTTGACCGCCGCGATCACGCCCTCGGCGATGATGTCGCAGCGCATGATGCCGCCGAAGATGTTGACGAGGATGCCCTTTACCTGCGGGTCGGAGGTGATGATCTTGAAGGCCTCGGTCACTTTTTCCTTCGTCGCGCCACCGCCGACGTCGAGGAAGTTGGCAGGCTCGGCCCCGTAAAGCTTGATGATGTCCATCGTGGCCATCGCCAACCCTGCGCCGTTGACCATGCAGCCGATCTCGCCATCCAAGGCGATGTAGTTCAGGTCGAATTTCGAGGCGGCGAGTTCCTTGGGGTCTTCCTCGGTCTCGTCCCGCAGGGCGGCGATGTCGGGGTGGCGGTAGATCGCGTTGCCGTCGAAGCCCATCTTGGCGTCGAGGAGGCGGAGGGTGCCGTCCTTGAGGACGCAGAAGGGGTTGATCTCCAGCATGTCCATGTCCTTTTCGAGGAAGAGCTGGTAGAGCTTCTTCACGATCTGGACGCAGGATTTGACCTGCTGGCCGGAGAGGCCCAGGGCAAAGGCCACGCGGCGGCCGTGGAAGTCCTGCAGGCCCGTGGCCGGGTCGATGGTGAAGGTGTGGATCTTCTCGGGCGTGTCATGGGCGACGTCCTCGATCGACATGCCGCCTTCGGTGGAGGCGACGATCGAGATGCGGCTGGTCTGGCGGTCGATCAGGAGAGCGAGGTAGAATTCCTTTTCGATGTCGGAGCCGTCTTCGATGTAGATGCGGTTGACCTGCTTGCCTGCGGGGCCGGTCTGGATGGTGACAAGGGTGCGGCCCAGCATCTGGCGGGCGAATTCGGCGGCTTCACCGACGGAACGGGCCAAGCGGACGCCGCCCTTTTCCCCGGCTTCCGGTTCCTTGAAATGGCCCTTGCCGCGGCCCCCGGCGTGAATCTGGGATTTCACCACCCAGAGCGGGCCATCGAGTTCCCCGGCGGCGGTCTTGGCGTCTTCGGCCTTCAGGACGACGCGGCCGTCGCTGACCGGGATGCCGTAGCTGCGCAGAAGCTCTTTCGCCTGGTATTCGTGGATGTTCATGGGGCGCCCCTTCAACGGCCGGGATTGGTCAGCGGCGTTTTGGCACGGGTTGGGTCCCAGTCCAAACAGCAAATGCCTGAAATACGCTGGAAATGCCCGGAAAGTGACAAATGTGATCACAGCATGGAAAAGTGTGATCACACGATGGAAAATCGTGATCACATGGTGGCGGTAACGCCAGATGCGGGGGCGACTCACCCCTTCGGTGGTCAGATTGACAAGGTTTGGCGGGATTGCGAAGGCTGTTCGGCAGGAAGAGGAGAGTGCCATGCCGCGCCCAAGTGCGAATGATATCACGCAAGATGTGCTGCCGAAGATCAGCCATGGACGGGGGGTCTATCTGTGGGATGTGGCGGGCAAGCAGTACATCGACGGGTCGGGCGGGCCGGCGGTGTTTTCGGTGGGCCACGGAGATCCCCGGGTGAATGAGGCGGTGGCGAAGCAGATGGAGAAGGTGGCTTACGGCTACAGGTATCTGTTCTCGTCCGACCCTCTGGAGGAGATGTCGGCTATGCTGCGCGAGGCCACGGGGCTGGCGGACATGGTCTACACGACGAGCGGTTCCGAGGCGGTGGAAAGCGCGGTGAAGATCGCGTTGCAGTATCACTATGACCGGGGTGATCCGAAGCGGGTGAAGTTCATCGCGCGGAAGCGGTCCTGGCATGGCAACACGCTGATGGCGACGGCGCTGTCGGGGTTCGAGGACCGGCAGCGGGCCTTTGCGGGGGCCTTGCCGGTGGTGGGCCGGGTGAGTGCGGCGAATGCGTATAGGCTGCCCGAGGGCGTGAGCCGCGAGGGACTGGTCGCGCATCTGGCGGCGGAGCTGGAGGCGGAGATTGTCCGGCTGGGGCCGGATACGGTGGCGGCGTTCATCTTCGAACCGGTGGTGGGTGCGGCGGGCGGGGCTTTGCCTGCTCCGGAAGGCTATGCCAAGGCCGTGGCCGAAGTCTGCCGTCGGCACGGGGTGTTGGTAATCTGCGACGAGGTGATGTGCGGGTCGGGGCGGACCGGGGTGTGGCGCGCCTCCGAGGAGGACGGGATCACGGCGGACATCATCACCGTGGCGAAGTCGCTGTCGGGGGGTTACCTGCCCCTGGGCGCGGCGGTCTACACGAAGGAGATCGCCGAGGTGATGGCGGCGGGACACGGGGGTCCGCTGACCGGGCATACCTATACCGGGCATACGGCCTGCCTTGCGGCGGGCGTTGCGGTGCAGAAGATCGTTCAGGAAGAGGGTCTGCTCGCCCGCATCCGCGACAAGGGGCCGCGCTGGCGGTCGGACCTGCGGGCGCGGATGGCGCACCTGCCGCAGATCGGCGACGTGCGGGGCCGGGGGTGCTTCATTGGCGTGGAGCTGGTGGCGGACCCGGAGACGAAGGCCCCATTTGACGCCGCACTGGGGGTGAACGGGCGCATCCGGGCGGAAGGGTTGCGGCGGGGGCTGATCTGCTATCCCTCGGGCGGGCATGTGGACGGGGCGGCGGGGGACACGGTGATCCTCGCGCCGCCGTTCAATGCGACGGACGGGGAGCTGGACGAGATCGCGGACAAGCTGGTGGCGACGGTCGAGACGGTGCTGAACGGCTTGGGCTAGGCGCCGGAGTTATCGAAAACTCCGGACCGGAGCCTTTGAAGGCTCCGGTGCGATTTCTTCGAAGAAATCGCAGTCCGGTCAGTTCAGGAACACCGCGAACAGCATCGCGTCGCCCTGGACGATGTCCTCGAAATCGCGCCAGGCCTGGCCGGACATCTGTGGGCCTTTCTCGGCGTAGGGCAGGAGGCCCTCGCCCTGGATCCAGGTCACAAGGTCGACGGCTGGCGGGTTTTCAAAAGCCTTCTTCAGGTTGATCCCGGCTTCGGCCCCGAAGCGCCAATGCGGGATGAGGAGTTCCCCTTTCAGCGCCTTCTCGGCGTCGGAAAGGACGGCCTGCCAGCGGTCTCCGGTGCCGGGGGGCATCATCAGGCCGAGGCCGGAGACCTGGGCGTCGTTCGGAACCCATTCACCGGTGTTGTCCGTCTCTAGCGCGACGAGGGACCAGAAGCGCCGGTTTTCCTCGATCATCGACAGGAAGTGGCCGTAGGCGTCCTGGGCAAGGGCCTTGTCGGGGGTTTTCGACAGCGCGATCAGGACCATAGCTGCGCGGTCGACCTGGCGGCCGAACATCATGTCCATCGCGTTGTTGGGGGGCGTGGTGCCCCAGAGCGCGTAGATCTGTTTCGACGAATCGATCACCCGCTGGATCGCGGGTTCCGGGTCGTAGGCGAGCGCGGTGGAGGCGAAGCCCGAAAGGAAATGGGTGTAGGCCGACAGCCAGGCGGCGTCGGCGGTGTCGAAGGTGATGACGGGGTCTTCCACGGCGACGCCCATGCCGCGGCCGCCGCCAAGCGCCATGCCGGTGACTTCGGCCAGGTCTTCTCCAGCATCGCGGGTGCCGTTGGCGTTGATGTCGAACCAGAGGTCGGCGACGCGGATGGGGAGGGAGAAGGGCTTGTCGCCAAGCTGGGTCAGGGCCGCGCGAGAGGCGTCCATGTCGGCGTCGAGGTTGCGGATCAGCGCGGTGAAGTCGGCGGCTTGGAAGGGGATGGCGTTCGGGTTTTCCGGGATGGGGAGGCGGAGGATGGGAAGCTCGGACCAGTCGGCTTTAACACCGGTCTTCCAGCGCAGTTGCAAGGCCTGTTCGACACCGCCGAGGAAGTGGAGGCCGGCGAGGGCGAAGAGGTCCTCGTTGGTGGGGGCGGTGAGGGCGGCGAGGCGCGTTTCGGTCGCCTTCAGCCCGGTGCGGGCGATTTCCTGGGAGATGGTCTCGGCAGCGGCGGGGGTGGAGAGGAGCAGGGCGAGGGCGAGGGTGCGCATGGGGGCCTCCTATGTTCAGGAGAGTGTGAGGGGGCGCACGGAGCGGCGCAAGTCTGGAAGCCCTCAGGTGGCCGACCAGAGCACCTGTCCGCGGGGGAGGAGCGTGGGGAGGCGGGTGGGGGTGAAGCCTGCGTTGCGGACGGTGGCTTCGACCTGGGCCTCGGGGAGGTGATAGGGCGGGCGGTCGGGGTGGGTGACGACGCCGTCGGGTTGGCGGGTGGAGGTGGGGCTGTCCGAGAGGAAGACGGTGAAAAGGGTGGCGCGGAGGTTGGGGAAGCGGCGGAGGTTCGTGAGGGCGGTCACAAGGTCGGCGTGGGGGAGGTGGGTGAAGACGCCGAAGGCGATGGCCAGCGTGATGGTGTCGGGGATGCCGGGGAAGGTGAAGATGGTGTCCTCGACAAGGTGGTCTTCGGGGAGGCGCGCGGGGTCGGGGAGTTCGGTGAGGCGGCCATGCCGCATCAGGGCGAGGGAGGCGTCGGTGCCCCAGTAATGGCCGGGTTCGAGGTAGGGGACAGCCTTGTGGCCGAGGCGGAGCGCGCCGCAGCCGATGTCGAAGAGGTGGTCTTCGGGTGTCATTCCCGCAGCCGTCAGGGCGGCCATCTGGACGCGGGCTGTCTCGTCCCAGCGGCCGCCGACGATGTCGCGGTGGCGGCCCATGGCGATGGCTTCGTCATAGAAGCCGGGTGCGAGGTAGGGGGACGGGAGGCGCTTCAGGCCTTGTCGTCCTTCTTCGCGGCGGCGGCGGCCTTCATCCGGGCGAGGAGCTGTTCTTGCGTCTCGCGCGGGGGTTTGACGGCCTTGGGCGCGCCCTTTTGGGCGTGGTCGGGACCGCGCAGGGTGCTGCGGGCGCCCTTGGGGTTGCCGGATTTCGAGTAGTCCATGTGAGGGTCCCTTCGGGGGAGGCGTGGGACTTGGGGATGCCGGATTTGGGGGCGGGGGGCAAGGGGCTGCGTGAGTGTCCACGCGTGGACGGGAGTGCGGGGTGAGCGAAATCAAGGGGTTGGATTTGTGCGTTAGGGAAGTCTTTACCTCGTTTCCACATGCTTCGTCGCGCAGTATCCCGACAAAAGCAGGGTTGGTTGGTGGCAGGGTTGGGCGTGAGCCTAGCTGCGAGGTGCCTTCGGCGGCCGGCCGACCGGGCGACGGCGGCAAGGCCCTTGTACCTGTGCAATCCGGTTGGCCGGTGACTTTGGATCGCGCAGGGCCTTGTTCGCAAGAGTGCGGTCGAGATAGAGGCGGCCTGCGAATGCAGCGGATAGCCGCTCTTGACCTAAGCTGAGGCTTTCCTGCGCCGGTCCGGGTGCGCGTGACGGTCACCCACACTGGCCGATGATTGGGTCGACGGCGTGAGACGGTCGGCGCGGCGGTTACTTGGCCTCGGGGTCCCTTGCGGCGTGCTTGGGCGGGCCCCCGGTCAGTCGCCTTGCAAGGCGGCGCAACATGCCTTGGCCGTAGCGGCGCAGGTAGTGTTGCGGGTTCGTCATAGCATAGGCCAGGCGATAAAGCGGCGGGACCTGGACTGGCTCTTCCTCGGCCAGGCGGGCCGCGTTCTGCAGTCTGCGGACCTGATCTGCCCTACGGACCCCGATCAATTCGTCCAGAAGTAGCGGACCGGCTTCCCGCCATTTATCGGTCGCGTTGAGCTCGCTGAAATGCATGATCCGTGGCGCGCGGTGGCGGCTGTCGAGGACCTCGAGGAAGGTCATGCACTTGAAGTTGTATTCCATCGGCAGGACGGCCAGCCGCAGGTCGCTGTCCCACAAAAGCCGCCGAAAGCTTGGCTGATCGTAGCTGGCACCGGTTTCGCGCACGGTGCGGCCCCAAGTTTCAACCAGGGCCTGGGTGGCGGAGTTGCGCCGGATGGCGATCACGCCGGCGTTGAGCTGGGGAAAGCTGTCGGGAAGGGTGGGATCGAGGGCGAGGGTCGTGTTCGGGTACTGCATCTGCGCGGCGGCGATATCGAACCGGTCAAGGACGGCGAAGAGTTCGGAGAGGTCGGAGAGCACGATGCAATCGGAATCGAGGTAGACCGTCCGCTCGAACCGGGAGTTGAGGATGGCCTCCATCTTTGGACGGAAGAAGACAGGGGTCACCGGGTGGATGCGGTTGAAGGTCGGATCCTCGACCGGCTGATCGGTGAAGAGATCGATCTGGGCCTGCGGCATCACCTGCCGCAGGTTCTGGGCCGCACGGCGGGCGAGACCGGTGTATTTCTCGCCCGTCGCAGCAAAGATGAAGCCGTCGCGCGGCTTAGCCAAGGCTGGGGTCGATGCCCTTGCAGGCGGCCACAAGGCCTTTCACGGCGTCGACGGATTTGTCGAACATGGTCTTTTCGGTGGCGTCCAGCTTGACCTCCACGACCCGTTCGACGCCGCCGGCACCGATGATGACCGGAACGCCGACGTAAAGGCCGTCAAGCCCGTAGGCGCCCTTGACGTGGGCGGCACAGGGGAGAAGGCGCTTTTGGTCCTTGAGGTAGGCTTCGGCCATTTCCACGGCCGAAGCGGCGGGGGCATAGAAGGCCGAGCCGGTCTTCAGCAGGCCGACGATTTCCGCGCCGCCGTCGCGGGTGCGCTGGACGATGGCGTCAAGCTTTTCCTGCGTGGTCCAGCCCATCGCCACCAGATCGGGCAGGGGAATGCCGCCGACGGTGGAGTAGCGGACCGAAGGAACCATCGTGTCGCCGTGTCCGCCGAGGACGAAGGCGGTGACGTCCTTCATCGAGACGTTGAATTCGAGGCTGAGGAAGTGGCGGAAGCGGGCGCTGTCGAGGACGCCGGCCATCCCGATGACCTTGTTGTGCGGCAGGCCCGAGAATTCGCGCAGGGCCCAGACCATCGCGTCCAAGGGGTTGGTGCTGCAGATCACGAAGGCGTTCGGGCAGTGCTGCTTGATGCCTTCGCCGACCGACTTCATCACCTTGAGGTTGATGCCGAGGAGGTCGTCGCGCGACATGCCGGGCTTGCGGGGCACACCTGCGGTGACGATGCAGACATCGGCGCCCTTCAGGTCCTCATAGGAGTTGGTGCCGCGAAGGGCGGCATCGAAGCCCTCGACCGGGCCGGACTGGGCGAGGTCCAGCGCCTTGCCTTGCGGCGTGCCCTCGGCGATGTCGAACAGGACGACGTCGCCCAGTTCCTTCAGCGCGAGCAGGTGAGCAAGCGTGCCGCCGATCTGACCGGCGCCGATGAGGGCGATCTTGGGTCTGGCCATGAGAGCCTCCGTTGGGATGAATCGCGGTTTGGGTAGCGGCTTATGGCGCGTCTGTCCAGCCTTGCGGCGGGTTTGGTATACCATTGTATGCGAAAAAATCAGCCTTTCGGGCCGAGAAGGAAGGGGTTAGCGGTAACGACGGCGGAGGACGCGATGGAAGATCTGGGATTCTGGGTGGCGGCCGTGGTCGCGGCGTCGCTGGTGGGGATGGGCAAGGGCGGCGTTCCCATCGTCGGCATGCTGGCGGTGCCGATCATGGCGCTGGTGATGAACCCGGTGGTTGCGGCGGGGATGCTGCTGCCGGTCTATGTCGTTTCGGACATGTTCGGGCTTTACGCCTACCGCCATGCCTTCGACCGGCGAGTGCTGGCGATCCTAGTGCCGGGAGCGGTGGTCGGGATCGGTGTGGGCTGGGCGACGGCCTCGGTGGTGTCCGAGGATGCGGTGACGCTGCTGGTGGGTGTGATCGGCCTGGCCTTTGCGTTGAACCTGATCCTGCGGAAACCCGTGGTGGCCGAGCCGAAGGCACCTCAGGTCGCGCCGGGCCTGTTCTGGGGCGCGGTGACGGGGTTCACCAGTTTCGTCAGCCACGCGGGCGCGCCGCCATATCAGGTCTACACGATGCCCCTGGGGCTGACGAAGGCGGTGTTTGCCGGGACCTCGACCATTGCCTTTGCGATCATCAATGCGGTGAAGCTTGTGCCATACTACGCTCTGGGTCAGTTGGGCCTGGAGAACCTGAAGCACGCGGCGGTACTGTCGCTCCCGGCGGCGCTGGCGGTCTTTGCCGGGGTGGCGTTGGTCAAGCGGATGCCGGAGAAGCTGTTCTTCCAGGCGGTGACCTGGGCGCTTTTGCTGATTTCGATCAAGCTGATCTGGGACGGGGCACACGAGCTGATCTGACCCGGATGTTGCGGGTTCGGGCCGTGGGCGGATGGTCTTTTCGCGCGGTTGTGCGAGGTTAAGCGCCGCGTGCCCCCACACCCTCTCCCTCCCCACGAAGGGTGAGCGAAGCGAGGGCGTGGCGGATCAGGTAGGAGTTTGCCGATGCTGCCCGATGCCGATGCGCTTTACGCCTCGCTTGCCGCGCGGGATGGCCGGTTCGACGGGCTGGCCTTCGTCTGCGTGAAGACGACGGGGATCTTTTGCCGGATGACCTGCCCCGCGCGGACGCCTTTCCTGCGCAATGTGGAGTTCCGCGCTTTGGTCGAGGAGTGTCAGGCGGCGGGGTTCCGGCCCTGCAAGCGCTGTCACCCTCAGGCCGGGTCGCCGCTGGTCGGGTCTTCGGTCAAGACCTCGTAGTTCGAGCCGGAGGCCATCAGGCACATGAGTCCGTCGGGGAGGGTCATGGTGATCGACCAGGTGCCGGTTTCGTCGGAGGCATAAAGCTCCATCACTGCTGCCTGACCGGCGATGCCGACGGCGCGGCGGGTCTCGTCGTAGCGTTCGGCCAGAAGCGTGGTGACCGCCTCGCGGCTGTCGCATTGCGGGGCGGAATGGGCGATCTGGGTCGCGGCGAGGACGGCAGCGAGGCCGAAGGAGAGGGCGAAGAGCTGCTGGGACATGGGCGGGCCTTTCTGGCTTGGGATGCGGGAAAGGCTGGCGGGATCGGGCTGACGGGCGGTTAACGGGGCGTCCCTGTGCTGCGGGCGCGCGATCTTTCTGCGCTGCGGCGGATTTGGGCTTGCCGTTTGTGTCCGATCCGTGCTTTCAAGCGCAAGAATGTTGCGCGGAGGTGAGTCGTGACGCGTCCCTATCGGTCTGTCCTGTACATCCCCGCGTCGCGTGAGCGGGCGCTGGAGAAGGCGCGGGAGCTGGCGGCGGATGCGATCATCTTCGATCTGGAGGACGCGGTTTCACCCGAGGAGAAGGTCCGGGCGCGGGAGGTGCTGGGAGCTGCGCTGGGCGCGGATTACGGCGGGCGGGCGCGGATCGTTCGGGTGAACGGGCTGGGGACGGAGTGGGTCGAGGGAGATCTGGCGACATTCGGCGCGCATCCGGGGGTGGATGCGGTGCTGGTGCCGAAGGTGAACGGATCGGCCGATCTGGAGCTGGTGGCGGGCAAGGTGAAGGCTCCGCTCTGGGCGATGCTGGAAACGGCGAAGGGGTGCCTTCGCGCCGCAGAGATCGCTACGCATCCCCGGCTGGAGGGGATGGTCATGGGGACCAATGACCTGGCCAAGGAGCTGGGCGCCCGGTTCCGCAGCGACCGGCTGCCGCTGATGGCGGGGCTTGGCACTTGCGTGCTGGCGGCGCGGGCGGAGGGGAAGGTCATCGTCGACGGGGTGTTCAACGCCTTCAAGGACGAGGCGGGGCTGCGGGCGGAGTGCGAGCAGGGCCGCGACATGGGGTTTGACGGCAAGACGCTGATCCATCCGGCGCAGTTGGCGATTGCGAATGAGGTCTTCGCCCCATCCGAGGAGGAGGTCGCGCAGGCCCGTAGGATGATCGCGGCCTATGCCGAGGCGCGGGCGCGGGGCGAGGGCGTGGCAGTGGTCGATGGCCGGATTGTGGAGAACCTGCACGTCGCCACGGCCGAGGCGCTGATCGAGAAGGCCGAGGCGATTGCGGCGGTTGCGGTTTAGGGGCAGGGTGCGCGCCAATGAACCGGCTGGAGGCCTTCGATGACGTTGATTGTTCTGGGATTGGCACTGTGGTGGGCGGCGCATCTGTGGAAACGGGTCGCTCCCGCATCGCGCGCGGGCTTTGGCGAGCGTGGCAAGGGGCTGGTCACGGTGCTGGTGCTGGCGGGCGTGGTGCTGATGGTCGTTGGTTACCGTGGCAGCGACTGGCTGGGGATCGAGGCCGCGGAGTTCGTGCCCGTCTGGGACGCGCCACGGTTCTTGATCCACGTGAACAACCTGCTGATGCTGTTCGCCTTCTATCTGTATGCGGCCTCCGGCATGAAGACGCGGATCACCCGTGTCATCCGGCATCCGCAGCTGACGGCGGTGAAGACCTGGGCCGTGGCGCATCTGCTGGTGAATGGGGACTTGGCAGCGATCGTGCTGTTCGGCGGGATCCTCGCCTGGGCCGTCGTGTCCGTCATTCTGATCAACAAGGCCGAGCCGCGCGGGCCGTTGCCGGAGCCTGCGTCGGTAGGCAAGGAAGTGGGCGCGATCGTGGGGGCAGTGGTGGTGATGGGGGTGGTGATGATGATCCACAACTGGCTGGGAGTGCCGCCCTGGGGCTGAGGTCGGTTGGGGGGCACACCCCCAAGCGTCCAGTGGTTCCCGAACCAATTGCGCTCCACTGGGCGCACCCGTGGGATACTTGTGCAAAGATGAAAGCAGGGAGATCGGGGCGTGAAGCTCTATCGGTTCTTGAGCGCGGATGACACGTCGGCTTTCTGTCACAAGGTGACGGCGGCCTTGAACAAGGGGTGGGAGCTGCATGGCGGCCCGACGTACGCCTTCGACTCAGCCAATGGCGTGATGCGCTGTGGCCAGGCGGTCGTGAAAGAGGTCGAGGGCGAGTACCACCCGGATGTGAAGTTGGGCGAGCAATGAAGACAAATCCGGGGCGCTTCTTCGAGGATTATCGACTGGGCGAGGTGATCGTCCATGCGGTGCCGCGGACCGTTGGGGCGGGAGAGCGGGCGCTGTACCATGCGCTTTATCCGGCGCGGGGGGCCCTGTATTCCTCGGACGAGTTCGCGAAGGGCGTGGGGTTGGCGGCTTCGCCCCTGGACGATCTGGTGGCGTTCCATACGGTCTTTGGCAAGACGGTGCCGGATATCAGCCTGAACGCCGTGGCGAACCTGGGGTACGCCGAGGGGCGCTGGCTGAAGCCGGTCTGGCCTGGGGATACCCTGCGGTCGACATCCGAGGTGATCGGGTTGAAGGAGACCTCGTCGGGTGCGACCGGCGTGGTCTGGGTGCGGACGCGGGGGGTGAACCAGCATGGCGAGGCGGTGCTGGAGTATGTCCGCTGGGTGATGGTGCGGAAACGGCGGCGCGAGGTGGTGGTGCCGGTTTCGGTGCCGGAGCTGGCCCCGGTCGTTGATCCGGGCGCGCTGGTGGTGCCTGAGGGATTGGACTTCAGCCGGTACGACTTCGCGCTGGCGGGGGAGCCACATCGCTGGGGCGACTACAAGGTCGGCGAGGTGATCGACCATGTGGACGCGGTGACGGTCGAGGAGGCCGAGCACATGCTGGCCACGCGGTTGTGGCAGAACACCGCGAAGGTGCATTTCGACGTGACCCAGCGCGAGGACGGCAGGCGTCTGATCTATGGCGGGCATGTGATCAGCCTGGCGCGGGCCTTGTCCTTCAATGGCTTGGCCAATGCGCAGATGATCGTGGCGCTGAATGCGGGGGCTCATGCGAACCCCTGTTTCGCGGGCGACACGGTGCGCGCCTGGTCGGAGGTGCTGGACCGGGCGGAAACCTCGGTGCCGTCCGTGGGGGCCTTGCGGCTGCGGCTGGTGGCGACGCGGGGCAATGCCGGGGCATTGCGCGGGGCGGACGGGAAGTATCTGCCCGAGGTGCTTCTGGATCTGGACATCTGGGTGCTGATACCGGTTTGACGGTTGCCCGTGGGCGCATAGGCTACTACCGGGGAATGCGGCGTTCACAGAAAGGGATGAACCATGAAGGCGTTGATTCTAGCGGGTCTTGTGTCCTTGGCACCGACCGTCGCGCTTGCGGAAGGCTGCACGCTTGACGGGGGCGTGGTCGTCGCGAAGGTCGAGGCGATGAACCAGCTGATGCTGGATCTTGACGTCGCGGGCTTCGTTGCGGCCATCAAGGAGGAGATCGGGCTTGATCTTGGCGATAGCCTGAATGGAGTCGCCGAAATCTACAGCGCGGGCTTCGACGGCTGCGACACGATCGCCCAGCGCAGCGATCTGGGCGGGATGGTGCAGAGCGTGGTGATGTTCAACGGCAAGGTCGGGCCACTGTTCGGCTACTGGCTGTCCGTGCCGAAGGGGGATGGTTACCGGGTGATCTCGTTCACCTTGAACACCGACCTGGAGAAGGTCATGGCGAACCTGCGCTAAAAGCAGGTCGGCGCACCGCGGTTTCGGTTGGTGGCCGTCAAGCAGGGCGCTGTCCCCTTTGCGCTGAAGGATGAGGCCGGGAAGTACCTGCCGCAGGTTCTGCCGGATCTGGATTGGCGGGCGCTGGTCCCGCGCTGGGGTGCTCTTCCCGGGCCTTGCGAGAGCGGATCGCTTCGGCATATCTGCCGGGGAATCTGCCTGGAGAGCCTGATGCGCCGCCTTGCCCTTGCTGCCGCCCTTGTCCTGTCTGCCGCGCCTCTGGCGGCACAGGAGCCAACCGACGCCCAGATTGCCTTTGTCGAAGGCAGCGTCCTGTCGATCTTTTACCACGAGTTCGGGCATGCGCTGATCGACATCCTTCGGTTGCCGGTGTTGGGGCAGGAGGAGGATGCCGCGGATATCCTGTCGGTCGTGCTGACCAACACGCTGTGGAAAGAGGACATGGCACGCGAGACGGCCTGGGCCGCGGCGACCTCGTGGCGGATGATGGCCGATGAGGCGGGCGAAGTGGACGAGGAAAGCTATGCCGGAGTGCATGGGCTGGACCTGCAGCGCCATTACACCACGGTCTGCCTCTTCTACGGCGCGAACCCAGACGCGCGGGCCGATTTCGTCGAGGAGTTCGCCCTGCCCGCAGACCGGGCCGAAGGCTGCCCCGACGAATATGCGCTGGCCGCGGAAAGCTGGGGTATCTATCTGGACGAAATGGCCGCCGACGCGCCAGGCACTGCCATCACCATGGAGGTGGACCCGGCTGACAGGATCTCGATCCTCTTGGGCGACGAGGTGGCGGCCCTGAACCAGTATTTCGCCCTGCCGGAGGGGCTGACCGTCAAGCTTGAGTCCTGTGGCGAAGAGAATGCGTTCTACCATCCTTCGGACAAGACCATCACCTTCTGCACGGAATATGTCGATTACCTGTGGGAACAGGCCGAACAGGCAGGGTTGTGATCACGCTAGAAATGGGCGTGATCACAAGATCGAAAAAACTTCGCCCTGATACCGCCAACATGCTGCTTCTGCGGCACATCGGCGCGTGACTTGGGCGAAAAAGACGCTATTCAGAACGGTAACAAGCGTAGCCGCCGCACCGGTCCGGGCCGGTCGCGCGGCCAGCGACGAAGGGAACCGTAATGGCTGAACCGAAGCGGGTCGAACGGCCCATGTCCCCGTTCATGATCGGGCCGTACTATCGGCCGCAGATGACCTCGATCTCATCGATCCTGACGCGGATCACCGGCCATGCGCTGGTTGCGGGCGTGATCCTGGGGGTCTGGTGGCTGCTGGCGGCGGCGACGTCGGAGGCCTATTTCGCCACGGCGAATGCTGTTGCGACAAGCTGGTTCGGGGATCTGGTCTTCACGGGGTCGATGTGGGCGGTCTGGTATCACTACCTGGCCGGGCTGCGGCATCTGTACTTCGATGCGGGGCACGGGCTTGAGGTTCCGACAGCTGAAAAGCTGGGTTGGGCGTGCATCATCGGGTCGGTGGTGCTGACTGTGATCACAATTCTTCTGGTTCAGTGAGGAAGGCCGCGATGCGCTATATCACTCCCCGCAAGCGGGCTGAGGGCCGGGGTGCCGCCCATCACGGGACGGAACACCATTGGTCGATGACGGTGTCGGCCGTTGGCTTGGCCTTCCTTGTGCCGGTCTGGCTGTACGTGTTCGGGAAAGCTCTGGGCCAGAGCCGCGAAGTCGTGGTCGAGACGTTTGGCAGCCCGTTCCCGGCGATCCTGACGGCGCTGCTCTTGGTGGTGGGAATGCGCCATTTCGCGATGGGCGCGACCACGATGATCGAGGATTATGCCCGGGGCTCGGTGCGGAAGATGCTGATCATCTTCGTGACCTGCCTGGCCTGGGTGATCGCCGCGACGGGGCTGTTCGCCCTGGCCCGCATGGCTCTGTAAGGACCTGATGATGACTGCCTATCCGTATGAGACGCATGAATATGACGTGGTCGTGGTGGGGGCCGGCGGGGCCGGTCTGCGCGCGACGCTGGGCATGGCCGAGCAGGGGCTGCGCACGGCCTGCGTAACGAAGGTGTTCCCGACCCGGTCGCACACTGTGGCGGCGCAGGGAGGGATTGCGGCGTCGCTTGGCAACATGGGGCCGGACCACTGGCAGTGGCACATGTACGACACCGTGAAGGGGTCGGACTGGCTGGGCGACACCGACGCGATGGAATACCTGGCGCGGGAGGCTCCGAAAGCCGTTTACGAGTTGGAGCACTACGGGGTGCCGTTTTCGCGCACCGAAAAGGGCAAGATCTACCAGCGGCCGTTTGGCGGGCACACGACGGAGTTCGGCAATGGTCCTCCGGTGCAGCGGACCTGTGCGGCGGCGGACCGGACGGGGCATGCGATCCTGCATACGCTGTACGGGCAGAGCCTGAAGAACAACGCGGAGTTCTACATCGAATACTTCGCGCTGGACCTGATCATCACCGATGGGGCCTGCACCGGCGTTGTCGCGTGGAAGTTGGACGATGGCACGATCCATGTCTTCAACGCGAAGATGGTGGTGCTGGCGACGGGCGGCTATGGCCGGGCCTATTTCAGCGCTACTTCGGCGCATACCTGCACCGGAGACGGCGGCGGGATGGTGGCGCGGGCCGGGCTGCCGCTGCAGGACATGGAGTTCGTGCAGTTCCACCCGACGGGGATCTATGGCTCGGGCTGCCTGATCACCGAAGGCGCGCGGGGTGAGGGCGGGTATCTGACCAACTCTGCCGGCGAGCGGTTCATGGAGCGCTATGCGCCGCACTACAAGGACCTGGCGCCGCGGGACTATGTCAGTCGTTGCATGACGATCGAGATCCGGGAAGGCCGGGGGGTGGGCGCGAATGGCGACCACATCCACCTGAACCTGTCGCACCTTCCGCGGGAAGCGCTGGAACTGCGCCTGCCGGGGATCACTGAAAGCGCCCGGATTTTCGCGGGCGTGGACCTGCACAAGGAGCCGATCCCGGTCCTGCCGACGGTCCACTACAACATGGGCGGCATCCCGACGAACTATTGGGGCGAGGTGCTGAACCCGACCAAGGACAGCCCCGATGCGATCTTCCCGGGCCTGATGGCGGTGGGCGAGGCGGGCTGTGCCAGCGTGCATGGGGCGAACCGGCTGGGGTCGAATTCTCTGATCGACCTGGTGGTCTTTGGCCGCGCGGCGGCGATCCGGGCAGGGCAGGTGGTGGACCGCGACGCCTCGGTTCCCGCGACGAACAAGGTGGAGGTCGACAAGGCCCTGGGCCGGTTCGATGATCTGCGCAACGCCAAGGGTGCGGTTCCGACGGCCGCCCTGCGGCTTGAGATGCAGAAGACCATGCAGGCCGACGCGGCGGTGTTCCGGGCCGAGGAGACCCTGGCGGCGGGCGAACGCAAGATGACGGCTATTGCGGGGAAGATGAACGACCTGCATGTCACGGACCGGAGCCTGGTCTGGAACAGCGACCTGATGGAGACGCTGGAGCTGACCAACCTGATGCCGAACGCTCTGGCGACGATCTACGGGGCCCATGCCCGGACCGAAAGCCGGGGGGCCCATGCGCATGAGGACCATCCCGACCGCGATGACGTCAACTGGCGCAAACATTCGCTGGCCTGGGTGGAGGGCGACAAGGTCACGCTTGACTACCGCGCGGTGCACACCGACCCTCTGACGAGCGAAGCCCAGGGCGGGATCGCATTGTCCAAGATCGCGCCGGCAGAAAGGAAGTTCTGATGCGATTGATCCGGTCTCTTTTTCGCAGAAAGACGGAAGAGAGAAATTTCCGTTCGGACACGTATTGGCGCAACCGATATGAGACCGGGGGGAATTCGGGTGCGGGCTCGTATGGTCGACTGGCGGAGTACAAGGCGGACTTGATCAACGATCTTGTTGCGAAGCGCGATGTACAGAGCGTCATTGAGTTTGGAAGCGGTGATGGCAACCAATGTTCGCTATTGACGATTAGAAACTATACTGGGGTTGATATTAGCCCGGCGGTGGTTGCGGCGTGCTGTACGCGGTTTGCAGGGCGCCCTGGTTGGCGATTCTTAACCGTCGCAGACTATATGGCCGAACCTGCACAGGCTGACATGTCAATGTCGCTGGATGTGATCTATCACCTTGTTGAGGACGAGGTGTTTGATCGCTACATGGAGAACTTATTCAGAGCTTCGACCCGTTTCGTGCTGATATACAGTTCAGATACCAATACTCCCAGCCGGGCGACTCATGTTCGCCACAGGCAGTATTCGGACTGGATAGCCGAGCATGCGCCTGCTTTTAGCCTCGTGCAGTCCTATGAGAACCCTTACCCAATGACTCCAGGAAGTGATCCGCGCACTACCTCTTTTGCTCGATTCAAACTTTTTGCCCGCCAGCATGAGGGTCGGGCCGGGGATACCAAATGATTGTCGCCAATCTCGCTACTTACCCACCAAGGCGCGATGGAATGCTGGATGTGGTTCGCGCCCTTGCTTTTCAGTTGGACAGGCTAAACGTTGTCCTGAACGAGTACACTGAAATTCCCCGTGAGCTGGCGCGCTTTCAGAATGTGGTGCCGGTTATTCCCGAGGAAAATACTGTGGACGTGGGCAAGTTCTACGTCCAGCCTGATCCTGACGATTATGTGCTGTATGTGGACGACGACATCTATCCACGGGAGGATTTCATCTCGCGTACGGTAGACCGGTTCATGGCACTTGGGCCGGGAAGGTGGCTGGGCGGATATCATGGATCCTTGTATGTAAAGCCAAGCCTAAGTCAGCCCTTACGCTTAATGGCATACAGTCCGAGGAAGATTGCCAAATTCCGTCAGGTATGGTCGTGCGGTGACGCTTTGCAGAGCGCAATAATTGTTGACCAGATTGCAACCAATTCAGCCATCATTCGGGGTTCGGACGCCCCTTCTTATGCCTACATGCGCGATAGCAGAAGGTTTGTCGACGTCCGGTTGGCGCGCTGGTGTTTTGAACAAGGGATCACCCCCGTCTGCATTGAGCGTGAAAAAGGCTGGTTACGCATTGGACGATATGGCCCCGCGTCAATCCATAACACCTTTACCTCCCGTCATCACCAGCATGTCGCCGACGAAATCTGGACCTACGCCTTCAAGATCAAAGGACGCGGAACTGGGCCGGTCAAAACTGAGGTTATCACATGACACGAAAGCGAACCACTGATCGCGGCAGGGCAGTTGTCTTGGCGACCGTGGCACTCGGAGCCCTTGCCGGTTGTGACCCTGCCGAGCTGGTCGACTCCGCGTTGAAACGGACGGCCCATACCGTGGTGTTCCCGGTGGTCAACATCGACATGCCGGCAGAACCGGCACGGCTGGCGACGAAATGCATCCTGGATGCGGCATCGCAGGATGAACTGGAGCTTCTGGCCCGGGATGTCGGTGTCGAGGCCGGGACCGCCACCAAAGCGACGATCCGCCAGATCGCGGTGCGGCCGGCGGCGCAGGCCTGTTATGCGGCCAATGGTGTGCCCCCCGTGGTGGGTGGCTGACCGGGCGATGACGACGGGGGCCGCAGTGGTGGGGGCGGGGAAGGGGCGCGTCAGGGCGGACCTGCGGATCGCGATGGTCTTCTTCGGCATCACCCGGGCGCTGCGGCTGACGCTGCCCTCGATCACCGAGAACCTGATCGCCCCGGCACGCAAGCTTGCCAAGGAGGTCCGGCTGTACGGCCATTTCTTCCGCCAGTCCGAGATCCGCAACCAGCGGTCGGGCGAGGAGGGGCGGATGGACCCCGAGGAATACCGGCTGCTGAACCTGGACGAGGTCGAACTGGAAGAGCCGGGTGCCTGCCTGGACCTGTACCCGATGGCCGAGATGCAGGCGCGGGGCGATATCTGGCGGGACGATTTCGCCTCGTTTCGCAACCTGGTGCACCAGCTGTATTCGCTGAAGCAGGCGACGCTGATGGCGGAAGAGTTCCGACCGGATATCGTGATCTTTGCCCGGCCGGACCTTCTGTACCACGACAGCGCGGCCGAGCATCTGGACATGCTGGCCCGGGCGCACCGGTCCTTTGTGCTTGTGCCGGACTGGTCGCAATGGTTTGGCCACAATGACCGCTTCGCGCTGGTCAAGGGGGCCGAGGGCGTCGCTGCTTATGGCAGGCGGGCGGACCGGATGGGGGAATATTGCGCGCGGGGCAAGCGGATGCACTCCGAGCGGCTCCTGAAATACGCGCTCGGCGGCCAGCGGGTTCGGACGATGCACATGCGCGCCTCGCGCGTCAGGGCGAACGGGCTGCAGGTGCTGGAGGATTTCACGCCGGGCCGTGGCCCGATGGGCAAACGCGAACTGGTGCCGCTGGGCACGATCCGGCCGGAGGCGCCAGCGATGGCGGCCTCGGCTTGAGGGAGGCGGGCAGGATGAAACGCTTTGGTCTTGTGATGATGGTGCCCCTGCTGCTGGCCGGTTGCGGGCCGATGACGCTGGCCGAGGCCGAGCGCCAGTGCTTCGAGCGGGCGCGGCTGGCCAAGCAGCCACGGGGCGAGGTCTCGGTCGGGGCTAGCTCGGACGGGCGGACCGCTGCGGGGCTGGAGGTGAATGTCAGCTCGGACTTCCTGCTGGGGCGCGATCCGTCGGCGGTTTATGAGATGTGCGTGATGCAGAAGGCCGGTGAGCCTCCGAGCCGTCCATTGTACATGCGACCGGATTGGCGCTGATGGCGAAGGACGGCATCCCTTCGCCGGACCCAAGGCAAGTCCGCTTCGCCCGAGCGGCGCTGGAGCGCATCCGTCGGCGGCGCGTGCGGGAATACGAGGCGATGCTGGCGACGGGGTTCACCCGGACCTGCCCGGTCTGCGGCTATGAGGGCGAGTTCGCCCCGGTGGGCGAGCCGCCTCGGCTGGACGGGCTTTGCCCGCTGTGCCGGTCGCGCGAACGGCATCGGCTGTTCAAGCTGTGGATCGACCGGCGCGGGGCGATCGGGGCGGACATGGCGGTCCTGCACTTCGCCCCCGAGCCGATGTTCGAGCCGATCCTGCGGGGGCGGGCAGGGTCCTATGTCACCGCCGACTTCATGCGGACGAAGGTCGACCTCAAGCTGAACATCGAGGCACTAGAGCTGGACGATGCGAGCTTTGATCTGATCGTCGCGCATCAGATCCTGGAGCATGTGGACCATCACAAGGCGCTGTCAGAGTGTTTCCGGGTGCTGCGGCCCGGCGGTCGGATGGTGGTGACGGCTCCGGTCATCGAAAGCTGGGCCGTCACCTACGAGAACCCGGCGCTGACCACGGCGCGGGAGCGGATGCTGCATTACGGCCAGAAGGATCACCTGCGCTATTTCGGCCGGGACCTGAAGGAGCACATGCGGGCGGCCGGTTTCGCGCTATATGAATTCGTGGCGGTCGAGCCCGATGTCTCGACCCATTCCCTCACCCGGGGCGAGACGCTGTTCGAGCTGACGAAGCCCGCGGCGGCCCCGATGAAACCAGTCAAGACGAAGACCCGGAAAGGTTGACCTCATGGTCCAGTTCTCGCTTCCCAAGAATTCCAAGATCCGCACCGGCAAGACCTGGCCGAAGCCGGAGGGCAAGAACGTCCGCAAATTCCAGGTCTACCGCTGGAACCCCGATGACGGGGAAAACCCGCGCGTGGATACCTACTTCCTGGACATGGACCAGTGTGGCCCGATGGTTCTGGACGCGCTGATCAAGATCAAGACCGACATCGACCCGACGCTGACGTTCCGCCGGTCCTGCCGGGAAGGCATCTGCGGGTCTTGTGCCATGAACATCGACGGGATCAACACCTTGGCCTGCATCTACGGGCTGGACGAGATCAAGGGCGACGTGCGGATCTATCCCCTGCCGCACATGGCGGTGATCAAGGACCTGATCCCGGACCTGACCCATTTCTATGCTCAGCATGCCAGCATCATGCCCTGGCTGGAGACGAAGACGAACCGCCCGGCGAAAGAATGGCGCCAGTCGATCGAGGACCGCAAGAAGCTGGACGGCCTGTATGAATGCGTGATGTGCGCGTCTTGCAGCACGTCCTGCCCGAGCTACTGGTGGAACTCGGATCGGTATCTGGGGCCAGCGGCTCTGCTGCATGCCTATCGGTGGATCATCGACTCGCGCGACGAAGCGACCGGGGAGCGGCTGGACCAGCTGGAGGACCCGTTCAAGCTGTACCGCTGCCACACGATCATGAACTGCGCAAAGACCTGCCCGAAGGGGTTGAACCCGGCGAAGGCGATTGCCGAGATCAAGAAGATGATGGTCGAGCGGGTTGTCTGATCCGCTGCAGCTGCCGGACTTCGGCTCGGGCGAAGAGTTTGCCCAGGTGATGGCGGGGCTGGCGGCGAAGCTGCATGCGAAGAACCGGATCTGGATGGACGAGTCGGGCTATGCCTGGCACGTGGCGCAGCTTTTGGCGGCGCTGGGTGAAGAGTTCCGGGCGGCGCAGATCGACCCAGAGGTGGTGGCGGATTTCGGGGATGCCCATCACGTCGCGCGGCTGGACGATGCGGCGCAGGTCGATGCGCTGCTGGCGCGGCTGCGCGACCGGCTGGTGCGCTGATGCCGCTGCTGCTGTTGTTCCTGGCGGTGTCGGTGTTCCTGTATCTGTGGTTGACGCGGCGCAATTCGACGCTGACGCGCAATTGCCGCTGGCGACTGGACCGCAGCGTCGCGCCGGACCACTGGCATTGCGTGGCCTGCGGAGCAACAACCCGGGGGGCAGAGCCGAAGGATTGTCTGCGGGCCGAGCGGTAGGGTCGGGGGCGGAATTCTGCGAATTCCAGTCCGATTTCTTGGAAGAAATCGGCGCTTGCGGGAGGCCAGGTTTCCGGTGAAGCCTAGGGACATGAAGCTGGATAATCCCGAACACCCCGCCCCCGCCGATGCCGCCGCCCGCAAGGCGATCCGCCCGGTAATCTGCTACCCGGTCGAAGGTCTTGCCCCGCCCGACCTGGCCGCCTACCGCGCAGCGCGGGAGGGGTGGAGCCTGGTGTCTGAGGTGCTGGTGCCGCCGCGGGAGGCGAGGACGTTCGAGGTCCCGGCGGGATGGTTCTTCCGCATCGTCAGCGTCGAGGGGCCTCAGGTCGGGGACCTGAACCTGTTCTCTACACACGACCTGACGGAACGGTTCTTTTCGGGCAAGACGCGTGCCCTGCATGGAACGCACCTGTCGACGGGGGACCGGATGTGGTCCTGCCTGCCCCATCTGCGCCCGATGGCCACGATCACGGACGACACTTTGGACTGGTATGGGTTCGACGCCTTTGGCGGAAGTGTCCATGACGTGATCGGCACGCGCTGCGATCCCTATACCCATGCGCTGTTGTCGGGGGGCGAGCAGTATCACCATTGCTGCCATTCGAACCTGACGCGAGCGGTGGCCGCGCGGACCGGCCTGCCGCTTCATGCCGCCGAGTTCCATGTCCATGACGTGCTGAACGTCTTCATGTGCACGGGATTTACGCGCGACACAGGGCAGTATTTCATGAAGGCCAGCCCGGTGCGGCCGGGGGATTACCTGGAGTTCATGGCGGAGATCGACCTGCTTGGGGTGCTGTCGGCCTGTCCGGGCGGGGACTGTTCGGCAGAGCATTCCTCGGACGTGGCGGCCTGCCATCCGCTGCTGGTGCAGGTGTTCAAGCCCTTGACCCCGCCCGTCGGGTGGGCACCGTCAGGACCGAACGCATATGAGCGGAGCCACGGTCAGGAGTAGCGTTCCACCGTCTGCGCCTGCAGGTCGTCGTAGCGGTCGCCCCAGGCCCAGCCGACGGGGAGGAGGCGGTCGATCTCCTCGCGGTCGTGGTCGGTGAGGTCGATTTCCGGGGCTATCGCCCAGGCCTGGAGATGCTGGGCCGTGCGGGTGCCAGGGATCGGCAGGATGTGGCTGCCCCGGTCGAGGAGCCAGGCAAGGGCGAGGGCGGCGGGGGTAAACCCGCGCTCGCGGGCGAAGGCGTGGAAGGCTTCCAGCCGGGCACGGTTGTGCGGCCAGTTTTCCGGATGGAAGCGCGGGATCCGGGTGCGGAATTCGTTCGGCTGGAAGTTCGCCGGGTCTGCCATCGGGGTGCCGAAAGCGCCACGGGCGAGGGGGGAGAAGGGGACGAAGGCAACGCCAAGTGCGGCGCAGCGCTGGATGAGGCCAAGCTCTGGCGTGCGGGTCCAGAGGGAGTATTCGTTCTGGACGGCCATCACGGGATGAACGGAGTGGCAGCGTTCCAGCGTGTAAGGGCCGATCTCGGACAGGCCGTAGCCAAGGATTTTGCCTTCCTCGACAAGGCGTTGCATGGTGCCGGCGAGGTCCTCGGCCGGGATCTGGGGATCGTGGCGGTGGGCGTAGAAGAGGGTAACGTGGTCCACGCCAAGGCGTTTGAGGGAGCCTTCCAGTTCGGACCGCATGTGTTCGGGGCGGTTGTCTATGCGGCGGTTCGGGTCGTTGGAGAAGGCGGCTTTGGTGGCGATGTGTGGGCGTTTGTCCGTCTTTTTCAGCCATGTGCCGATGAAGGTCTCGCTGACGCCCTCGCCATAGCGGTTCGCGGTGTCGAGGAAGGTGATCCCGGTGTCCCAGGCGGCGTCGAGGGTGCGCAAGGAGTCGGCTTCCGTGGTCGGGCCGAACATGCCGCCGAAGGAGAGGCAGCCGAGACCGAGGGCGGAGACCTGGGGGCCGTGACTGCCAAGTTGTCTTTGCCGCATCGCCGTCTCCTGCCGTTGCGGTTGCAGAAGACGGGACGGGACGCGCGTGGTCAAGCAGTCATGTAGTGCAGACCCTGGAACCGCGCGCGCAGGGCCTTGGTGCGGGCGGCGACGGTTTCGGGGGCGTTGGACCGCAGGCCTTCGGCAATCAGGGCGGCGAGGGCGGGGGCATCAGCTGGGGTGACGCCGCGACGGACAAGCTCGGGCGTGCCGATGCGGAGGCCGTTCATGTCTCCTGGCACGTCGGGGATCGGGAGGCCGATACCGCAGGCGAGGAAGCCCGCTTTGCGGAGCGTTTTCGAGGCGGTTTGTCCGCCCCCGAAAGCTGCGGCTTCGATGGCGAACTGGTGCGAGGTTGTGGCACCCCGGTCGGCGGCGAAGACGGGGAGGCCGAGTTTGGTGAGTTCCTGGGCGAGGGCCTTGGCGAGGTCGATCATCGCCTTGGCGTAAGCCGCGCCGTGGTCGCGCCAGTCCAGCAGGGTATAGGCGAGAGCTGCGGATTTCGCGGCGTCGAAGTTGGCGGTGAGGCCGGGGAAGGCGATGGCGTCCAGGCGTTCGGCGATGGCTGCGTCGTTCGTCACGATCAGGCCGCCGGCGGGGCCGCCGAGGCTTTTGTAGGTGCTCATCGTCATCAGATGCGCGCCTTCGGTCAACGGGTTGGCCCAGACGCCACCGGCGATGATGCCGCACTGGTGGGCGGCGTCGAAGAGGACCTTGGCACCGACCTGATCGGCGATCTTGCGGACCTCGGCCACCGGATGTGGGAAGAGGTTCAGGCTGCCGCCGACAGTGATGATCTTCGGGCGGACGGCGTGGGCGAGGTCTTCGAGCCCTTTCAGATCAAGTGTATAGCCATCTGCGTCGATGGGGGCGGCATGGGTGGTCAGCCCGTAGAGGCCCGCGCAGCCTGCGGCGTGGTGGGTGACGTGGCCGCCGATGGTGCCGGGGGGCGCGATGATGCTGTCGCCGGGCTGGGAAAGGGCCATGAAGCCGTAGAGGTTGGCAAGCGCGCCCGATCCGACGCGGATTTCGGCGTAGCGCGCGTGGAAAACCTCGGCGGCGAGTTCGGCGGCGATGACCTCGATTTCCTCGATGGCTTCCAGCCCCATCTCGTACTTGTCGCCGGGGTAGCCGAGGGAAGGGCGCGAGCCGATGCCGGAGGCAAGTGCGGCCTCGGCTCTTGGGTTCATCACATTGGTCGCGGGGTTGAGGTTGAAGCAATCCTGATCGTGGATTTCGCGGTTCCGGGCGATGAGTGCATCGAGGCGGCTGGCAACTTGCGCAGAGGGTTGGCCGGCGTCGGTGGCGAGGCGCTGGATGTAGGTCTCGGTCGGGACCCAAGGGCGCGGGGCGAGGTGGGACATGGGGAACTCCGGTCTGGTTCTCGGAGGAAAGCCGTCCGCTGCGGCGGATGCAAGCGGGAAGCGGTCAGTCGGTAACCACGGGCAGGCCGCGGGCGAGCCAGCCGGGACCGGCGGAAGAGCCGAGCATGCCTTCGGAGACGTCCAGGACGTTGGTGAAGCCGGCGTCAATCAGCGCCTGGGCGGTGCGGGCAGAGCGGCCGCCGCTGGCGCAGATCAGCGCGATGGGGCGGCTGGTATCTCCATCGGCCAGCGCGACAAGCCTTTCAAGGAAGTTGGGGCTGCGAAGGTCAAGCCGCTGCGCGCCTTTGGGACTTCCGATTTCGGCCCATTCCTCGGGTTGGCGGATGTCGACAAGGAGGAGGTCACCGGTGGTGGCGCGCTGGAACGCGGTCTCAGCGTCCAGCGTGGGGCCGGCACTGGCCGTCTGCGTAAGGGTATAGGCCGACCCGACGGCAAGGACCGTCAGGGGCAGGAGGAGCACGATGCGGCGCGACAGCATGGGGCAAACCCTTTGATCTGCGGATAAGATGGGTCCGCAGGGGCCCGCCGCATGGGGTTAGCCGAAGGCCGCTTCCAGAGCGATCTCGATCATCGCGCCGAAGCTGCGTTCACGCTGGTCAGAGGGAAGCGCTTCCCCGGTCGTGATGTGGTCCGACACGGTGAGGACCGCGAGCGCCCGGACCTTGTGGCGGGCGGCGAGCATGTAGAGTTCTGCCGCCTCCATCTCGACCCCAAGGCAGCCGTGGCGGAGAAGCTGGTCCGAGAGGTCGGGGCGTTCGTCGTAGAAGGTGTCCGACGAGTAGATGCCGCCGACGTGGACCGGGGTGCCGCGCGCGCTGGCGGCGGCGTATGCCTTGGACAGCAGGCCGAAATCGGCGCAGGGGGCGAAGTTCAGTTCCTTGAAGATCGTCCGGGACGGCGAGCCGACAGTGGAGCAGGTCTGCGCCAGGATCACGTCGCGCACCTTGACATGTTCCGGCAGGGCACCGGCGGACCCGATGCGGATCAGGGTCTTGGCGCCATAGTCGCGGATCAGTTCGTTGGCGTAGATCGACAGGGACGGCATCCCCATGCCCGAGCCGTGGATGGTGACGCGGTGGCCGTTCCAGGTGCCGGTGTAGCCCAGCATGCCGCGGACCTCGTTCACGAGGACGGGGTCCTTCAGGAAGGTCTGAGCGGCCCAGCGGGCGCGGTAGGGGTCGCCGGGCAGAAGCACGGTTTCGGCGATGTCGCCTGGTTTTGCACCGATGTGAACGGTCATGTCTGCGTCTCCCCCCGCCCAGGGTCATGTCCCCGAGGTCTTGTCTTTCAACCGGCGTCGCGTCCGGTCGCGCCCATTAATGCGGCGCGGCGGTGAGGGCGGCAAGATCGGAAAAAGCAGATGAGAGGAACGCCTGGATGTTTTATCCATGGGCAGTCATGCGGAGACTTCCGACAGATCAACCCGGAGCTGGAGGCGCATTCCCCTTCCCTGGCACTGCGTGTCCCTGCGAACAAGGCCGCGCGCTAGCTGACCTTCGATGCTGCCCGTATGGTCAGGTTGTCAGGCGGTAGGAAAATTTTGGGTCGGTCTGGCGGCAGGCCGAACCCGCGCCGCCAGCCGTGCCGGAGACCTGATCAGGCGGCGTAGGTCGCGAGGTCGGCGAAGGTGCTGCGGTTGCCGCAGAAGGTCGCCTCGACCGGCTGTGCCTCGGCCCCTTTGGCCAGAAACTTCGCGCAGGAGCTGCGGTCGGCGCAATGGCCGCAGGTCGACAGGATTTCGACCCAAAGGCCGTGGTCGCGCTTCAGGTCGGTCTCTGACAGGCCGAAGATCGCGCCCATCGCCGTAACCCGTTGGTCGATGTCGCGTGGCATGTCGATGAAATCGAGCACCTGGGCACGGGTCATGCCGAGATCGTCGAGATCGCGGTCGGAGAGGGCGTTGATCTCCTGCACCTCGTGCAGACGGTGGATCAGGGCGCGGATACGGTCGAACATGGGCAACTCCGGTTGGCTGGGTGCCCTGATGGATAGGCACTTTGCCGCTTCGGGGCCTTGATGTGCGTCAAGTCCGGGTGGTCACTGGATCTGCCATTCGCCATCGCCCCAGAGGAAGCGCGTGGTGCCACCCAGGTCGTTGGGGGCGGTGAGGTAGGTGATGCCGCCGTCGGTTTCGGTGCCCCAAGCGTGGAGGAGAAGGCTTGTCCGGATGCCGTCGATCACGGTGTCAACCGCGCAACCGCCCGTGCCGCAGTACAAGCCGTAGCCATCCGAGCATTGCAAGGCGGCGCTGTCGATGACCCAGTCGGGCGTGCCTTCGCCGGTCAGGTCAACCTGAGTCACGGCCGTGGGGAATGCAGTGAAGGTACCGGAGCACAAGTCCCTTGCCTCATCGACGATGGCGGCGACTTCAGCGGGCCAATCCTGCGCGGGGGCGGGTGTGGCAAGGAGGAGGAGGAGGGCGAGTGATCTGTGCATTGTCGAGCCTTTGCGGGGTGTCGTTGCGCCATTGTTAAGGCGCAGCCTACAGCGCGGAAAGGCAGGAAAAACCTATTCGGCGGCGACGGGGGCGGGGTCGGCGAGGGCCACGAGGTCCAGCATGATACGGTTCAGCTGGAAATCCTTGGGTGTGTAGACCTGGGCCACGCCCATCGCTTTCAGAGTCTTGGCGTCGTCATCGGGGATGATGCCGCCGACGACGAGGGGTTGGGTCAGGCCCTCCTGCCGCATGAGGTCAAGCGTTTCCCGGATCAGGGGAAGGTGAGAGCCTGACAGGATCGAAAGGCCGATGACGTCGGGCTGTTTCTCGGCGGCGGCGGTGACGATTTCCTGCGGGGTCAGGCGGATGCCGTCGTAGGTGATCTCCATCCCGCAGTCGCGGGCGCGGGCTGCGATCTGTTCGGCGCCGTTGGAATGGCCGTCGAGGCCGGGTTTGCCGAGAAGGAGGCGGAGGGGACGGCCAAGCTTGGTGGAAACGGCGGCGACGGCGTCGCGGACGGGCTCCAGCCCTTCGGTGCGGTTGGAGGGGTGCTGCGAGACGCCGGTGGGGGCGCGGTATTCACCGTAGAGCGCGCGCATGGCGCCGCCCCATTCGCCGGTGGTTACCCCGGCCTTGGCGCAAAGGATGGAGGCGGGCATGATGTTCTCGCCGGATTGGGCGGCGTGACGGAGGGCGGCGAGGGCTTCTGCGACCTTCTGGGGGTCGCGCTGGGCGCGCCACTGGGCCAGGCGCGCGCATTGGTCGGCTTCGGCCTTGGGGTCTGCCAGCATGATCGCGCCTTCGCCGGTTGTCAGCGGAGAGGGCTCGGAGGTGGTGAACTTGTTCACGCCGACAACGGTGGTCGCGCCGGATTCGATCTTTGCAAGCCGTTCAGCGTTGGCTTCGACCAGGCGGCCCTTCATGTAGGCGATGGCGGCGACGGCTCCGCCCATGGCGTCGATATGGGCGAGTTCTTCCAGCGCGCCTTGCTTCAGCGTTTCGACCTTGCGGTCGATGGCGGGGTTGCCGTCGAAGAGGTCGTCGTATTCCAGAAGGTCGGTCTCGTAGGCGAGGATCTGCTGCATCCGCAGCGACCATTGCTGGTCGAAGGGGCGGGGTAGGCCGAGCGCCTCGTTCCAGGCGGGAAGCTGGACGGCGCGGGCGCGGGCGTTTTTCGACAGGGTGACGGCCAGCATCTCGATCAGAATGCGGTAGACGTTGTTTTCTGGCTGCTGTTCGGTGAGGCCAAGGGAGTTCACCTGTACGCCGTAGCGGAAGCGGCGGAACTTGGCGTCGGTGATGCCGTAGCGGGACTCCAGAAGCTCGTCCCAGAGGGCCGTGAAGGCGCGCATCTTGCAAAGCTCGGTCACGAAGCGGATGCCGGCGTTTACAAAAAACGACATTCTTCCCGCCATTGCGGGGAAATCTGCGGCCGGGACTTTCACTTTCAAATCATCGAGGACGGCGCAGGCGGTGGCGAGGGCGAAGGCCAGTTCTTGTTCCGGCGTCGCCCCGGCTTCCTGAAGGTGGTAGCTGCAGACGTTCATCGGGTTCCACTTGGGAAGGTGTTTCCCGGTGTAGGCCGCGACATCGGTGATCAGGCGCAAGGACGGCTGCGGCGGCAGGATGTAGGTGCCGCGGCTGAGGTATTCCTTGATGATGTCGTTTTGGACGGTGCCCTGCAGGGCAGAGATGTCGGCGCCCTGTTCCTGAGCCACGGCAATGTAGAGGGCCAACAGCCACGGTGCGGTGGCGTTGATCGTCATCGAGGTGTTCATCTGGTCGAGCGGGATGTCCGCAAACAGCGTCCGCATGTCGCCAAGGTGGGCGACGGGCACGCCGACCTTGCCGACCTCTCCGCGCGAGCGCGGGTCGTCGGAGTCGTAGCCCGTCTGGGTGGGCAGGTCAAAGGCGACCGAAAGGCCGGTCTGCCCCTTGGCGAGGTTCGTCCGATAAAGGGCGTTCGACGCCGCAGCGGTGGAGTGACCCGCGTAGGTGCGGAAGAGCCAGGGTTTTTCGGACATGTCGGCCTCGCGAGTCGGGCGGGTAACTTTATTGCGTCATGGATGGGATACGGGAAAGATCATGGCGTTGTCAATCGCTGCGCTGCGGCGTTGATACTTATGCACCCTCGGCTTCTCGTCGCTAGGGCACTCTGGGAAGTGACGAAGTCATCGACGAGGTGGGCGGTTTGGGGCAGGGTGGCGCAATGTTCAGCACGGTGGCGGTTCCGGTCTGGTTGCTTGTCCTGATCCTCGGGTTCGCGGCGATCAGCTTTGCCACGCATTTCCTGTTCCCCTCGGTCCGCTGGTTCTTTCGGCGACGGGCGGAAAAGGCGCTGACCCGGTTGAATGCGCGGCTGGACCGGAAGATCGACCTTTTCAAGCTGGCACAGCGGTCGGACATGGTGGCGCGGCTGGCCTATGACCAGCGCGTGGTCGAGGCGGCGATGGTTCATGCGGCCGAGACTGGGGTGCCGGGCGAGGTGGCCTTCGAGGAGGCGCGGCGCTATGCGCGGGAGATCGTGCCCGGCTTTTCGGCCACGGTCTACTTCGGTTTCGGGACCCGGGCGGCGAAATGGCTGAGCCGGCTTCTGTTCCGGGTCAGGGTCGGCAAGGTTGACCAGGCGCTGGCGAAGATCGACCCGAAGGCGGCTGTGGTGTTCGTCATGAACCACCGGTCCAACGTGGATTATGTGCTGGTGACCTGGCTGGTCGCGGATCGGTCGGCGGTGAGCTACGCGGTGGGGGAATGGGCGCGGGTCTGGCCCCTGTCGGCGCTGATCCGGTCGATGGGGGCCTATTTCATCCGGCGAGGCAGCCGCAATGCGCTGTATCGCAAGGTGCTGGCGCGCTATGTGCAGATGGCGACCGAAGAGGGGACAACGCAGGCGATCTTCCCTGAAGGCGGGCTTTCGCTGGATGGGCGCGTCGGACCGCCGAAACTGGGGCTGCTCAGCTATATCGTCGAGGGTTGGACCCCGCATTCCCGCGACGTGGTCTTCGTGCCGGTGGGGCTCGCCTATGACCGAGTGCTGGAGGACCGGGTTCTGGTCGAGGCGGCAAAGGCGGGGACGCGGCGGTTCCGGAACCGACCGATTATGGTGGGCTGGCATGCGCTCCGGTTCCTTTGGGCGCGGTTCCGGGGGCGCACGAAGGGTTTCGGGACGGCTGCGGCGGGGTTCGGAGCGCCGGTCAGTCTGCGTGAGCATCTGGGGGCGGGCGGCTCGGTGGAGGCGTTGGGCGACCGGCTGATGGCGGCGATTGCGGCGGTGGTGCCGGTGCTGCCGGTGCCGCTGGTGGCGCGCGCTTTGGGCGAGGGGGCGACGAGCCGTGAGGACCTGGGCGCGCGGGTCGAGGCGCTGGTGACACGGTTGCGCGCGGCGGGGGCGGTGCTGAAGCTGCCGCCGGCGGGTGGGGCCGCGATCCTGGACGAGGGGCTGGAGCCGCTGATCCGGCGCGGGCTGGTGTCGTCGGACCTGAAGCCGGTGGCAGCGGAGCGGGCGGTTCTTGACTTCTACGCGGCGTCGGTCCCCGACGTCGGCGTTTCTGCGCTGCCGCAGACATAAAATTTCAATACAACGGCTGCAGACTATTGCAAAATTGCGCGCAAGAATATTATCTGGCCGCGAGAGCGCAGCGATTCTGCGGCGCGGCATCAGGCTGGAGGCTGTGGTGGCTTTGGATACGCAAAACGCACCGATGATCTACGACGCGCCGAAGAAGGATCTTTACGAACTGGGCGAGATCCCTCCGCTGGGACATGTGCCGAAGCAGATGTATGCCTGGACCATCCGGCGGGAGCGGCACGGGGCCCCGGAAACGGCCATGCTGCAAGAGGTTGTGGACACCTGGACCATCGACAGCAACGAAGTGCTGGTGATGGTGATGGCGGCAGGCGTCAACTACAACGGCGTCTGGGCCGCGCTGGGCGAGCCGATTTCGGTCTTCGACGGGCACAAGCAGCCCTATGCAGTCCTGGGCTCGGACGCGGCGGGGATCGTCTGGGCGGTGGGCGACAAGGTCAAGCGCTGGAAGGTCGGGGACGAGGTGGTGATCCACTGCAACCAGGACGACGGCGACGACGAGGAGTGCAATGGGGGCGACCCGATGTTTTCTCCGTCCCAGCGGATCTGGGGGTATGAGACGCATGATGGCAGCTTTGCCCAGTTCACCCGGGTGCAGTCGCAACAGCTGATGCCGCGCCCCAAACACCTGACCTGGGAGGAATCGGCCTGCTACACGCTGACGCTGGCCACGGCCTACCGGATGCTTTTCGGGCACGAGCCGCATGACCTGAAGCCCGGGCAGAACGTGCTGGTCTGGGGCGCGTCGGGGGGCCTTGGGTCCTATGCGATCCAGCTGATTAACACGGCGGGCGCGAATGCGATCGGGGTGATCAGCGACGAATCGAAGCGGGACTTCGTCATGGGCCTGGGCGCCAAGGGCGTCATCAACCGCAATGAGTTCAAGTGCTGGGGGCAGCTGCCGAAGGTCAACACGCCGGAGTACAACGATTGGCTCAAGGAAGCGCGGCGCTTCGGCAAGGCGATCTGGGACATCACCGGCAAGGGTGTCAGCGTCGACATGGTGTTCGAGCATCCGGGCGAGGCGACGTTTCCGGTGTCGTCGCTGGTGGTGAAGAAGGGTGGCATGGTCGTCATCTGTGCCGGGACCACGGGATTCAACTGCACGTTCGACGTGCGCTACATGTGGATGCACCAGAAGCGCCTGCAAGGCAGCCACTTCGCGCATCTGAAGCAGGCGGCGGCGGCGAACAAGCTGATGGTCGAACGGCGGCTGGACCCCTGCATGTCTGAGGTCTTCCCCTGGGCAGAGATCCCGCGGGCGCATACGCTGATGTGGAAGAACCAGCACAAGCCGGGAAACATGGCCGTGCTGGTTCAGGCGCCCCGCACTGGCCTGCGCACGTTTGAGGACACGCTAGAGGCGAGCAAGTTGACCTGAGGTCAACCATTAACAACCAATTCACCCATCGACCGGATATCTGTGCTTAAGTGAGTCGCTGTGGACTCGGGGCCCTGTGGGAAGGTACCGGGGCTCCAGAGCGGCACAGATTTCTGGCCGAGGGACTTCATGCGCCACGACTGGGTCTTCGACGTTCTGTCGGATCTTCTTTCCTACGCGACCCAGAATGGCCTGCCCCGGTTGGCGGCCAAGGTGTCCGAGACAATCGACGAGGCGCGCCGGGAAATCGGCCCGGGCGACGGGGGGCCGGAGGAGCCGCCGCAATCGCCCCCGCCGAAGGATCGGCCGATGCACTGACACTACCGCTTGGGTAAGGCACGGGATATGGTCGCAGGATGCAGGCCCCAGCGCTGACCTTTTCCGACGACCAGGCCGAGGCCTTCGACCGCCTTGCTGCGGCCTTCATGGCTGCCGGAATCGATCTGGCCGAAAGCGTGCTGTCACCCGTGGCAGAGGGGCGGTCGTCGGTCCTTGCGGTGGTGGGCAAAGCGGGGTCGGGCAAGACGATGCTGCTGGCCGAATTGTACCGCGCATTGAAGGGTGCCGGCCTGGACGTCGTGTCGGGTGATTATGAGGGGCGACGGCGGAAGGACCGCCGGACGCTGGCGATTCTTGCGCCGACGAACAAGGCGGCCTCGGTCCTGCGGTTGCGGGGGGTGCCGGCGACGACGATACACCGGATCCTGTACACCCCGGTCTATGACCCGGAATACGAGAAGATCGCCGAATGGCTGGCTGGGACGGGGACACGGCCGGTGATCGATAGTCTTGCCATCGCTGGACTGTCGGAGCTGGCACTCGACCGGGCGCAGGCGTTCTACAGCCAGGTCGCCTCGATCCCCGGGGCCTTGGCGGCGGCGGGGCTGAAGGGCAGCGATTTCATCAAGGGCTGGAAGCGGCGGGAAGAGCCGCTGGATGTTGGATTAGTGGATGAATCCTCGATGCTGGACCAACGGCAGTTCGACGATCTGAAGGAGATCTTTCCGACCCTTGTCCTGTTTGGCGACCCGGCGCAGCTGGCTCCGGTCGGGCAGTCGGGCGAGATGGTGTTCGACAAGCTTCCCGAGGCGCGGCGCCTGGTGCTGAGCCGCATCCATCGGCAGACGCAGGACAACCCGATCCTGGACCTTGCGCATGCGCTGGGCGATGACCGGTTGGGGTTCGAGGATTTCGAGGCGCTGGTGCAGGACAAGGCACGGAACGACGACCGGGTGGTCTGGGCCGAACGGGTTGAGGCGGGGCTGATGGCGCGGTCGCCGGTGCTGGTCTGGCGCAATGCGACCCGGGTGCGGCTGATCCAGGCGTTCCGCAATGCCTATGGCGCGCCCGAAGATGCGCTGCTGCCCGGCGAGCCGTTGATCTGTGACGGTATCGAGTTGCCCTTGAAGCACCGCAAGAAGCGCATTGACCTGGAGGCGCGGGGGCTGATCAAGGGCGCGCAGGTGATCTATCTGGGTGAGGGCAACCGGGAGGGGTTTGCCAAGCTACATGTAGTCGGCGCGGAGGAGCCACAGGTTTCTGCGGCGAGCATCATCAAGATCGAGAAACCCGACGAGGAAGAGCCCTTCATCCCCCACGCCGCGCGGATGGGGGCGGCGTTTCTGCATGGGGCTGCAGTCACCATCCACAAGGCCCAAGGCAGCCAGTGGGACGAGGTGCAGGTCTTTGCGCCCGACCTTTACGCCGCCGCGCAGTCGGGTCGGTCCGAGGCTGGGGCACCCCTGTGGAAGCGGCTGGCTTACGTGGCGATTACACGCGCGCAGACGCGGCTTTACTGGGTAGTGCGGAACCGGCTGGCGCGGCCGATGGGGCCATTGTCGATCGAGGACCTGAAGCGCGAGCCGGCGCCGCTGGCCTTGGGCCAGGAGTGAGGCTTTTCCTTGGCCCGGCGGCGGGTTAGAGTTAGCGCCAAGAATGGAGGCCCCGATGGCTTTGGTTTTCGTCCAGTTCCGCTGCACCCCCGGCCAGACCTACGAGGTCGCAAATGCGATCTGGGACCGCGAGGTTGTGAGCGAGCTTTACTCGACCAGCGGCGACTACGACCTGATCGCAAAGGTCTACATCCCCGAGGATGCGGACACCGGGCATTACCTGTCGTCGAAGCTGTTCGACATTCCGGGTATTCAGCGGACGCTGACCACGATGACCTTCAAGGCGTTCTGAAGGTGATGCCCCGGGGCGCTGCCCCGGACCCCGGGATGTTTGGGCAAAGATGAAAGGTCAGAGCCAGGCACTTCGGCCGGTGCCCACCGCGAAGGAGACATTGGCAAAGCCGTCGCGGGCCAGAAGCGCATCCATGCCGCGTGCAATCTGGGGCACCATCGACAGACCCTGATAGACCATCGCCGTATAGAGCTGAACCGCGGAGGCCCCGGCGCGGATCTTCTGGTAGGCCTCTTCCGCAGAGCTGACGCCACCGACGCCGATAAGCGGCAGGAGGCCGTGGGTCAAATGCGACAGTTGCGCGAGCACGCGCGTGGACTTTTCGAACAAAGGGGCGCCGGAAAGGCCCCCCAGCTCAGACTGATTTGAGGATTTCAAACCTTCGCGGCTGATGGTCGTGTTGGTCGCGATGATGCCCGAGATGCGGGATTTGAGGGCGACCTCGACGATGTCCTCGAGGTCCGTCTGGGTCAGGTCGGGTGCGATCTTCAGGAAAACCGGGATCGGGCGGGGCAGCGCTGCCCGCGCTTCCATCACCCGTTCGAGGAGGGCCAGAAGCGCCGCGCGGCCCTGCAGGTCGCGGAGACGCTCGGTATTGGGCGAACTGACGTTGACCGTGGCGAAGTCGACATGGGGTCCGCAGTGGGACAGGACGGTGGCGAAGTCCGCAGCGCGGTTCTGCGCGGTCTTGTTGGCACCGAGGTTGAGACCAACCGGGACCTGGCCGCGGGTGCGGGCGGAAAGGCGGGTGCCAATCGCCTCCATCCCCTGGTTGTTGAAGCCGAAGCGGTTGATGGCGGCGCGGTCCTCGCTCAGGCGGAAGAGGCGCGGCTTGTCGTTGCCGGGCTGTGGCAGGGGGGTCGCTGCACCGACCTCGATGAAGCCGAAACCTGCGCGGGACAGCGGGGCCACGGCCTCTGCGTTCTTGTCATACCCGGCGGCAAGGCCGACGGGGTTGAGAAGCGGCAGTCCGGCCAGGGTGGTGTGGAGGCGGGGTAGATCGATGGGGCCGGGCAAGGGCACAAGCCCACTGCGAAGGGCCAGAAGCGACAGGCCATGCGCCCGCTCGGGGTCGATGCGGTGCAGCAGGGAAAGGCCCAGACGCTCGACAGGGGTCACCAGAGGCCCTCGGGGAAGATATGCCCGGTGGCGCCGAGGGGGAGCGACTTGTCCCAGACGACCTCTTCGATCCTGAGGGGCCGGTAGAGATGAGGGAAGAGCTGGCCGCCGCGCGAGGGCTCCCACTTCAGTTCGGGGCCAAGCTTGTCGGGGTCGAAGGCCACGAGGACAAGGTCGCTTTCAGTGGCGAACCACTTGGCGGCGGTCTCGGCAACCTGGGCGGCTGTGGAGAAATGGATGTAGCCGTCAGCAA
>JAIXSA010000113.1 GCA_027484915.1 Paracoccaceae bacterium
ACCCGCGGCTTCGGTGAACCCGAGTTCCGCCAGATCGGCCGCTGGATCATCGAGGTGGTCGCGGGTCTGGCAAAGAACGGCGAAGACGGCAACGCCGCCGTCGAAGCCAAGGTCAAGGCCGAGGTCGAAGCCCTCTGCCAGACCTTCCCGATCTATCCGGGGCTTTGAAAGGCAAGGGGGTGGTAGGCCCGGAGGGACTCGAACCCCCAACCAAGGCGTTATGAGCGCCCTGCTCTAACCAATTGAGCTACAGGCCCGTAGCGGCATCTGCCTAGCAGACCAGCCGCGCGGGTCAAGCGATTGGCGGGGGTTGAGATATGCCAAGACCGTGCTAGGCTTTTCATACAACAACACGAATATGGGAAGAGGGGCAAAATGAACAAGATTGCTTGGGGCTTGGCCGGGGCCAGTGTGTGGGTGACCACAACCGTTGCTGCCTGGGCGGGCCAACCGCAGCCGCCCGCCGTCGAAAACGACAACAGCGGCGAGGGGCTGTTGCTTCTCGTACTTATCGGCGCTGTGGTCTTTGCTGTCGCCAAAGGCAAGGCGAAACCGGTGGAAGAGGGCGCGCCCGAGATCGCCGACGCCGAGGACGGTGCTGGGACCGGCAAGTACTAGGCGCCACCCAGCCGCAGCATCCTGCGGACCGGGTCCCACAAGACAGGCCAAAGCCGCTGGCTCATCAGCGGCTTTTCCACATCTTCGGTCAGCCCGAAGGTCAGACGCTCATCCCCCCGGATCACATAGAGCGTCCCGAACATCCAGTCCCACAGCGCGAGCGAATTCCCCAGGTTCTTGCCGTAATGCGCGGGGTCCGTGCTGTGGTGAATCTGGTGCTGCGCGGGCGAGATGACGATCCGCTCCAGCACCGGTCCATAGCTCAGCCAAACATGGCTATGGTGCAGGGCCGCAAGGCCTGCATTCGTCAGCACGATGAAGAGGTTGATCCCCGCGATCTCGGCCACCGCCAGCCCGCTGGCCGAACTGCCCAACAGCACCCCCTGGCAAAGCCCGACAAACAGCGCGACTGCCCAGCCGGTCAGCAAAAGTGCCAGCGGGTGCTGGCGGTAGGTGGTGAAGGGCGTCATCACCTCGGCGCTGTGGTGGACGGCGTGCAGCGGCCAGATGATCGGGAAGCGATGGAAGACGCGGTGCATCCAGTACAGCGCGAAGTCGGACGGCAGCCAGAGCAGGAAGGCCAGCGCCACCGGCCCCAGACTTGTCGCAGGCAGAAGGGCAGGGACCAGGCCCGCCACCCCGGCTGCGACCCCTGTCGTCAGCGCGATGCTGCTGAACATACCCAACACTGCAAGGATCCGTCCCAGCACGAAAAGCTGCAGGTCGATCCAGTGCGAGGGATGCCCCCAGATGCGCACGGGCAAAAGCCAGCGCCAGAACCCTTCGCCGTTCCCACGTCTGCGGTAGACCAGCCAGGCTGCCACACCAGCCAGCGCCAGATAGACCGGTGCCGTCACCAGCCCCGGCCCGAACAGCACGTCATAGACAAACCGGATCGCGTCCAAACCCACCCCCCGTGCTCCGTACAGCCAATAGGCCAGTGGCAAGACCGGTCAAGCCCGGAGTTGCCGCCGCAGTGCATCTGGTGTAGCGGACGCCTGATACCGGGCATTGAAGGGGATGCGACATGGCGACGGGGCACAATGGTCTGACCTATGCCGATGCGGGCGTGGACATCGATGCCGGGAATGCCCTCGTCGACCGGATCAAGCCTGCCGCCAAGTCCACCAGCCGGTCCGGGGTGATGGGCGGTCTCGGCGGCTTCGGCGCTCTCTTCGACCTCAAGGCCGCGGGTTACCAAGACCCGATCCTTGTGGCCGCCACCGACGGCGTCGGCACCAAGCTGCGCATCGCCATCGACACCGGCCACGTCGACACCATCGGGATCGACCTTGTCGCCATGTGCGTCAACGACCTTGTCTGTCAGGGCGCGGAACCCCTGTTCTTCCTGGACTATTTCGCGACCGGCAAGCTTGAGGTCGAAGAGGCCACCCGCATCATCACCGGCATTGCCAAGGGCTGCGCCGACAGTGGCTGCGCCCTGATCGGGGGCGAGACGGCCGAAATGCCCGGCATGTACCACAAGGGCGACTTCGACCTTGCAGGCTTTGCTGTCGGCGCGATGGAGCGGGGCCAGGACCTGCCGCGCGACGTTCATAATGGCGACGTCCTTCTCGGCCTCGCCTCCAGCGGCGTCCACTCCAACGGCTACAGCTTCGTCCGCAAGGTGGTGGAGCTTTCCGGACTCGGCTGGGACGCGGCCTCCCCCTTCTCCGACGGGTCGCTCGGCGAAGCTCTCCTCACGCCGACCCGCCTCTATGTGAAACAAGCCCTCGCCGCCGTCCGCGCCGGTGGGGTCCACGGCCTTGCCCACATCACCGGCGGTGGCCTGACGGAAAACCCGCCCCGCGTCCTTCCCGAAGGCCTCGCCTGCGAGATCGACCTCGGCGCCTGGACGCTGCCCCCGGTCTTCCGCTGGCTCGCCACCACCGCGAACATGTCGGAACCCGAGCTTCTGAAGACCTTCAACTGCGGCATCGGCATGATCCTCGTCGTCGCGGAAGACCGCGCCGAGGCCCTTACCGACCTCCTGACCCAAGAGGGCGAGACCGTCACCCGCCTTGGCCGCATCATCGAAGGGCAGGGGGTCATCTACAAGGGCAAGCTCCTGTGAAGCGCATCGCCATCCTGATTTCCGGGGGTGGCTCGAACATGCTGGCGCTTGCCCGCGACATGGCCGAGGGCGCATATGCCCAGCCTGTCCTCGTCGCCTCGAACGATCCAACGGCAGGGGGCATCGCCAAGGCCGCAGCCTTGGGCATCCCCACCGCCGCCGTCGACCACCGCCCCTTTGGCAAGGACCGCCCGGCGTTCGAGGCCGCGCTTAGCGAAAAGATCGACGCGACAAACCCCGACATCCTCTGCCTCGCCGGTTTCATGCGCATACTGACCCCCGGCTTCATCCGCCGCTATGAAGGGAGGATGCTCAATATCCACCCCTCGCTCCTCCCGAAATACCCCGGCCTCCACACCCACGCCCGGGCCCTTGCCGCAGGCGACCAGGAAGCAGGTTGCACCGTCCACGAAGTCACCGCCGACCTCGACGCTGGCCCCATCCTCGGCCAGGCCCGCGTCCCGGTCCTGCCGGGCGATACCGATGATACCCTCGCCGCCCGCGTCCTGACCCAGGAACACCGGCTCTACCCGGCCGTCCTCCGCCGCTTCGCCACCGGCGACCGGACGCCCGTCCTACTTCCCTGACGGCCCATCCGGCCGCGTCAGCACGAAGCCCGCGCCAATGGCCATCAGCGCGACCTGCGCCAGCAGCAGCTTCCACGGTGCCCCCGCCGCAACCGACCCGACCAGCACCGCCGCCATGCTGCCGACCGCCAGCCGCTTGGCCTTGCGCGAGATCGCACCGTTCTCCTCCCAGTTCCGGATCGGCGGCCCAAAGACCGGATGCGTCACAAGCCAGCCATGCAGCCGGGGCGAGGACCGGGCGAAACACGCCGCCGCCAGCAAGAGGAACGGCGTCGTCGGCAACACCGGCAGCACCACACCCAGAAGCCCCAGCCCCAGGAACAGCCAGCCCGCCGCCAGCCACAGACCCCGCATCCGACCCTCCGCGAAAGCGCCACCAAGGCACGCCCGCCCCCCGTCCACAACCCCGCTCTTCCCTTTTCCCTGCGATCCGCCTATAGCAGCCCGGAAAATGTGCGGGATGACCCCGCGGGCGAAAGGCATCCGATGCGCACGATCACCACGACCGACGAGCTTGCCGCCTACTGCGCCCTCGCCAAATCCCAACCCTTCGTCACCATCGACACCGAGTTCCTGCGCGAACGCACCTACTGGTCCAAGCTCTGCCTGATCCAGATGGCGCTGCCTGGCGCAGGCGAGGCCGTGCTGATCGACCCGATCGAAGCCCCGGACATGTCGATGAAGCCGCTGTACGACCTCTTCCGCCACGAGGCGACGGTGAAGGTCTTCCACGCCGCCCGGCAGGACCTGGAAATCTTCTTCGTCGAAGGCGGGGTTTTTCCGAAGCCCCTCTTCGACACCCAGGTCGCCGCGATGGTCTGCGGCTTCGGCGAACAGGTCGGCTACGAAACCCTGGTCAAGCGCATCGCCAAGGCCAACCTCGACAAGACCTCGCGCTTCACCGACTGGTCGCGCAGGCCGCTCTCCGAGGCGCAGAAGGACTATGCCATCGCCGACGTCACCCACCTGCGGGTGATCTACGAATTCCTTGCGGCCCAACTGAAAAAGAACGGCCGCGCCGACTGGGTGGCCGAGGAACTGTCCCTGCTGACTGATCCCGCGACCTATACCGTCAACCCCGACGACGCCTGGCAGCGCATCAAGACCCGCACCACCTCTGGCCGCTTCCTTGCGGTGGTGAAGGCGCTGGCCCGCTTCCGCGAATCCTATGCGCAGTCGCAGAACGTCCCCCGCAGCCGCGTGATGAAGGACGACGCGCTGCTCGAACTCGCCTCCACCCGCCCCACCTCGGTCGAGGAACTGGGCCGCTCCCGCCTTCTTTTGCGCGAAGGCCGCAAGCCCGAGATCGCCGATGGCATCCTGGCCGCAGTGAAGGAAGGGCTGGAGATGAAGCCCGAGGACATGCCGAAGCTCGACCTCTCGCGCGAACAGATGCAGGTCAATCCGGCATTGGCCGACCTCCTCCGGGTGCTTCTCAAGGCCAAGTCCGAATCACTCGGCGTCGCCCCTCGCCTCATCGCTTCGTCCGCCGAGCTGGATCAGATCGCCGCCGGCGACCGCGACGTGCCCGCGCTGAACGGTTGGCGGCGTGAGGCTTTCGGTGACGACGCTCTCCGCCTTTGCAAGGGCGAGATCGCGCTTTCCGCCAAGGGCAACGAAGTCCGCGTCGTCCACCTCTGACGTCCCGCTCGTCGATGACTGCGTCACTCCTCGCTTGCGACGAGAAGCCAAAGGCGCAGGAGGAGCTTTCCTTGAACCTACCGCTGCGCCGACCTTGCGTTGGTCGCGCCCTGCACCACGATCTCGCGGACGTTCTGCAACTTCACATCCGAGATGTAGATGGCCACGTCGATCTCGCGCGAGGCCTGCGTGTTGACGTCCGTCGCGCCCGTCGGGGGCAGCAACCGGAACTCATAGACCAGCACGCCATCTTCACCGACGTCGCGCCCGACCAGCTCGGCATTCCACCATCCCTGCGTCGGTGTCACCCCACGCGCGCGCACAACGGCTCCGCCTGGGATCGGCTCGACGCTCATTGACAGCACGGTCTCGACCAGCCCGCGCGGGTCTGACGCCGCTCCGGGCAGCACGATCGTCTCGCGCGGTTCGGATTTGCGGAACCAGTTGAACGGGTTCAGCTTGCTCTGCCGGATGGCACCGCAGCCCCCAAGGGCGAGGGCAAGGCCAAGAACGACATGACGGCGAGAAACGGGCATGGGCAAGCATCCTGACAGACTGCCTCTTGGGTAGCCGATGGCACCGCATTTGAAAAGCGCTTCTCTGGACTGGACCTTTGTCCTCGGCGGGCTTACCTCAGCCGCATCAAGGAGCATCGCATGGCCACCGCAGCCTTCGAAGAGATCGCCGAAACCTTCGACTTTCTGGACGACTGGGAAGACCGCTACCGTCATGTGATCGAGCTGGGCAAGGCGATGCCTCCCCTGGACGACAGTTTCAAGGTCCCGGCCCTCAAGGTGCAGGGCTGCGCCAGTCAGGTCTGGCTGCGACCGATGGTCGAGGGCGGTCGGTTCGACTTTCAGGGCGACAGCGACGCGATGATCGTGCGCGGCCTGATTGCCGTCCTGCACGCGCTTTATTCCGGCGTTCCGCTGGCGGATGTGGCCAAGATCGACGCAACTGCCGAACTCGGCCGCCTGGGCCTGAACGAGCACCTCTCCAGTCAGCGCTCGAACGGCGTCCGCGCGATGGTGCAGCGCATCCGCGAGGAAGCGGCTAGCCGCGCGTGACCGTCACGCTTGGGTAGAACGCCAGGTGGCCCGCGATGGGGGCCATGTCGGGCAGGGGGGTCTCATAGGACCAGACCGCGTTCTCCAGCCGGCCTGCCGGGGTTTCGACCGAGTAATAGCTCGCCTGGCCCTTCCACGGGCAGGTCGTCGCCTTGTCCGTGCGCTGCAGCCTGCCCATGTCGATATCCGCGCGCGGGACATAGACGACGGGCGGGTAGCTCCCTTCCTTCAACTCTAGCGCGTTGCGGCTTTCCCCCAGCGGGGTCCCGCCCACCGTGACCGTGACCGGCCCGGCAATCGGAGTGATCGTGATGTGGCTGGCCATCGGTGGCTCCTCAGATCGGGGCGCAGGCGTTCCTCAGCCACTCAAGAGTAGCGCCGGACACACGCGGGGCAAGCTTTTCCAGCACCTCCGCGTGATAGGTGTCCAGCCAGCGCCGTTCTCCCGGCGACAGTTCCTCGCGCAGGATCAGGCGGCGGTCGAAGGGGACAAAGGTCAGCGTCTCAAAGCTCATCTGCGCCCGGTTGTCGCCAAGGGCAGGGGCCTCCTGCACCACGATCAGGTTCTCAAGCCGGATGCCGAACGCGCCCTCGCGGTAGTAGCCCGGCTCGTTCGAGAGGATCATGCCCGGCTCAAGCGGGACCTCGGACACGCGAGAAATCCGCTGCGGCCCCTCATGCACCGACAGGAAGGCCCCCACGCCATGCCCCGTCCCGTGATCGTAATCCTGCCCCGCGACCCACAGGTTGAACCGCGCCAAGGCATCTATGTCCCGCCCCGGCAGCCCCTTCGGAAACCGCACCCGACTGATCGCGATCAGCCCCTGCAGCACCCGCGTATAGCACTCCCGCGCTTCCTGCCCCGGATCGCCCACCGCCACCGTGCGGGTGATGTCCGTCGTCCCGTCCAGATACTGCGCCCCCGAATCGACGAGGAGCAGTTCGTTCTGCTGCACCGGCCGATTCGTTTCCTCCGTCACCCGGTAGTGCATGATGGCCCCGTTCGGACCCGCCCCACAGATCGTGTCAAAGCTGATGTCATGCAGCGCATTCGTCGCCCGCCGGAACCCCTCCAGCGCCTGCACCACGGAAATCTCGGTCAACCCACCGCTCGGCGAGGCCTCGTCCAGCCAGCGCAGAAACTCCACCATCGCCGCCCCGTCGCGGAGATGCGCCTCCCGCGTCGCGGCGATCTCGGCCGCGTTCTTGCAGGCCTTGGGCATACGGCAGGGATCATCGCCCCAGGCCACCTCCACCCCCGCGCCCTTCAGGATGTCCGACACCGCCAGCGGGGCCGTCGTCTTGTCCACCCGCACCGGCCCTTCAAGGCCCGCCAGAGCCGCGGCGAACCCGTCGACCGGATGCACCGCAACCCCGGCCCCCAAGTGCGCCCGCACCGCGTCATCCAGCTTCCCCGGATCGACGAAAAGGTCCACCGACCCATCGTCGCGCAACACCGCGAAGCCATGCAGCACCGGGTTCTTCGGCACATCCGCGCCCCGGATGTTCAACAACCAGCAAAGCGAGTCCGGCATCGTCACCACCGCCGCAGTCTGCCCCGCCTTCCGTAGCCCCTCGGCCAGCCGCTTGCGCTTGGCCTCATGGCTTTCGCCCGCCAGCTCCACCGGATGCACAAAGGCCTTGCCTTTGGGCGCCGCAGGCTGATCGGGCCAGATCGCGTCCACTAGATTTTCACTTACTGCAGAAATGGTTACGCCCGTTCCCTCAAGTGATTTCTGAAGACGCTCCACCTCATCCGCCGTATGCAGCCAGGGATCATACCCAACCACGCCCTCGGCCAGCTTCTCCTTCACCCAGTCGCCCGGCTTCACCTCCGGCCAGGGCACCGGCGTGTAGACCCCAAGGTCCACCTGAGCCTTCACCTGCGTCCGGTACCGCCCGTCGATGAACACCCCCGCCACATCCGGCAGCACGATGCAGAACCCCGCCGACCCGGTGAACCCGGTCAGCCACTGCAATCTTTCATCCCGCGCCGCGACGTATTCGCCCTGATGCACGTCGGCGCGGGGGATGATGAACCCCGCCAACCCCATCGCCCCCAACCGCTCGCGCAGCGCAGCCAGCCGCGGCGGGCCCTGGTCGGGGGAAGCATGGCTCTCGAAGCTCTGGAACATGCCCTCAGCCTTTCATCTTTGTGCAAATATCCTCCGGGGTGAGGCGCGCCGCGCCGAGTGGGCGGAAAGCCACCTAGCTCGCCCGCCGCATCCCCAGCGCCCGCGCGCGCTTCTTCGGGTCCACCTCAAAGAGCCCCGCCAGCTGCTCGGTCATCGCCCCCGCCAGCTGCTCGACATCGGTGATCGTCACCGCGCGCTGATAGTAGCGGGTCACATCATGTCCGATTCCGATCGCGATCAGCTCCACCGCGCGGCGCCGTTCGACCATCGAAATCACGTCACGCAGATGTTTCTCCAGATAATTCGCCGGATTCACCGACAGCGTCGAATCATCCACCGGCGCCCCGTCGCTGATCACCATCATGATCTTCCGCTGCTCGGGCCGCGCCAGCATCCGACGATGCGCCCATTCCAGCGCTTCGCCGTCGATGTTCTCCTTCAAGAGGCCCTCTTTCATCATCAGCCCCAGGTTCGGCCGCACCCGCCGCCAGGGCGCATCAGCCGACTTGTAGATGATGTGCCGCAAATCGTTCAGGCGCCCCGGCATCTGCGGCCGCCCCTGCGCCAGCCACCTCTCGCGCGACTGCCCACCCTTCCAGGCCCGCGTGGTGAACCCCAGGATCTCAACCTTCACGTTGCACCGCTCCAGCGTCCGCGCCAGCACATCGGCACAAATCGCTGCGATGGAAATCGGCCGCCCGCGCATGGACCCGGAGTTGTCCAACAGTAGCGTCACCACCGTATCGCGGAACTCGGTGTCCTTCTCCCACTTGAAACTCAAGGGGGTAGTCGGGTTCGCCACCACGCGCGCCAGCCGCCCGGCGTCAAGGATGCCTTCCTCCTTGTCGAACTCCCAGCTGCGGTTCTGCTGCGCCTGCAAACGCCGCTGCAGCTTGTTCGCCAGCCGCGAAACCGCCCCCTTCAAGGGCTCCAACTGCTGGTCAAGGTAGGCCCGCAACCGCTCCAGCTCTGCCGGTTCGGCCAGCTCTTCGGCCTTGATTTCCTCATCGAAATCAGTCGTGTACACCACATAGTTCGGGTCCGCGTCCGAATGCGGCGCAGGCGGAGGCGGCTCCAGCGGGGCCTCGCCCTCGGGCAACTCCGCCTCGTCGCCCTGCTCCATGTCGGCGCTGTCCTCCATCGTGACTTGCGCCTGGGACTGGTCCTGCTGCTCCTCCTGGCTCCTCTCGGGGGACGCTTCCGAATCGTCCTGCTCTTCCTGCTCTTCGCCCGCTGAATCCGGGGAATCCTGATCTTCCTCGGCCTGATCGTCGCCTGCATCCTCGGGCGCGTCCGGGTCGTCGCCCAACTGGTCGCCGTAGCCCAAGTCCGCGATCACCTTCCGCGCCAGCCGCGCAAAGGCCGCCTGATCGGCCAGCACATGGTCCAGGTTCGACAGCGTCTCCCCCGCCTGCTCCTCGACGAAGCCACGCCAGAGGTCCGCCGCGTGTTCCGCCGCCTTCGGCAAAGCCCGTCCCGTCGCCATCTGCCGCACCAGATAGCCCGCGGCCACCGGCAAGGGCACTTCCGACGCCGCCGTCACCTGGCCATACCCTTTGCGGTCCGCCTCGTTGGCGATCTTGGCGTCGATGTTCCCCGCCGTCCCCGGCATGTCACGTGCACCCACCGCCTCGCACCGGGCGTTCTCCATCGCGTCGTAGATGTCCCGCGCCAGGGGGCCGGTCGGCGCATAGCGCGCGGCCACCGCATCGTCGTGGTACTTCCGCCGCAAGGCAAAGGCATCCGCCGTCCCGCGCGCAAGCAACACCTCGTCCCGCGTCATTCGACGGCTGACCTGCGGCAGGCGCACGCCCTCCTTGTTCATCCCCGCCGGATCGACGGAATAGGTGACCGTCATCTCCGGGTCATCCGCCATGGTGCGGGTGGCCTCGGCGAGGGCCTTCTTGAACGGATCGGCGGGGTTGTCTGTGGGCTTGGTCATGACCCCAGATAAAGCACCCTGCCGGGGGCGCGGCAAGCCCGCGGCACAGGAAGGGGCAGGAAAATCCCACTGTGCCACGCTGCCCGCGACGGGTAATCGGATCATGTCCAACGCATGAGGCCCCAGATGCGCCTGCCCGCCGCACTTGTCCTTGCCACGGCCCTGCCCGTGCAGGCCCAGACCGTCGACCCCTTGCCCGGCTTCACTCTGGACGCCGCGATATCCTGCCTGGCCTACACGGTCAGCGAAATCGAAAGCGACCGCGAGGGCAAGATCGCTGCCAGCCGCGCCGATTGGCTCGTCTTTTTCTCCACCCTCATCGCCGCCAAATCCTTGCCGGAAGAAACCAAGACCATCGGGGACCGGTTTGCCGAAGAGCTTCTGTTCTTTCGCGCACCAAGCTACGAGGAAGGCGTCCCCGCCACGCCCGAGGAGGTGGACGAAATCCTTACCGGCACCGGCAAGATGTGCTGGTACGAGGCACTGGCGGCCGAGGGGGGACCCTACTTCGAAGGCTGATCCTCGTGCGCCACTGCACAGAACCGGCGCGGTCCTGCGGGATTGGCATCTGCCGCCCGGACCACACATAAGAGGGCACAGAATTCAAACCCAAGGACCCTGTCATGGCCAACCCGAAAATCGCGATCATCGTGTCGTCGACCCGCCCGACCCGCTTTGCCGACCTGCCCACTGCCTGGATCAAGGCCCAGGCCGAGGCCCGTGGCGACATCGACGTCGAGGTCGTGGATCTGCGCGACCACAAGCTTCCCTTCTTCGCCGAGGTTGCCTCGAACGCCTGGGCCCCGTCGCAGGACCCGGCCGCTGTCGCCTGGCAGAAAAAGGTCGGTGAGTTCGACGGCTACATCTTCGTCGTCGCCGAATACAACCGCTCGATCACCGGCGAGCTGAAGAACGCGCTGGACCAAGCCTATGTTGAATGGGCGAAAAAGCCGATGGGTGCGATTGCCTATGGCTCGATGGGCGGTGCCAATGCGCTGGGTCACCTGCAGAACATCGGCGTGGAACTGCAGATGGTTCCGACCCGCAACAACGTCCGCATCGGCGGCGGCGACTTCTTCCGGGTCCACCCGGGCTTTGGCGGCTCGGGCAACCTTGGCGACATCGAAGGCTCGATCGCGCCGTCGGCCAAAGCGATGCTCGACGACGTGGTCTGGTGGGCGAACGCCACCAAAGCCGCCCGCGGCTAAGTCAGGATTGACCGATCAGGTCGGCGCAGGCTTGCAAAAGCTGCGCCGATCTCTCTGCCGCCTGCGTATCGTCGGCAAAATACGCCCGGTCCAGCAACCGCTTGTGCGAGACCTTTGCGTCGATCCGCCAGGCCATCGCCACCTTCGCGCCCTCCGGACCCGCTACGGCATCCACCAGCGACAAAAGACTGTCCCGCTGCCGCGCCGAAGCCTCCGACGCCGGACCATCCACCAGCCATTGATATTCGACCAGGGCCGAGAACCGCCCCGCGCAGACGGCAAAGTCGCGCAACAGGGGATCGGCCGTCGCAGAGCTGCCCGTCGCAAGCCCCACGGTCAGGACGGCCAGAAAAGTTTCCAAACCGCGCGCCATTTCAGCATTGGGCACGGATAATCGCACTTTTTCAAGGCGAAATGAAAACTTGCCGCCAAGTCAGCCCGCCGCGCACCAGTCGGGCCGGTCGCTGCCCGAAATGCGCCTGGCCTGACCCGCCGCAACCAGCAGCCCGGCCAGATCGCTGCCACCAAGCTCGACGTCGACCAGCTGCCGCTGACTCTCCTTGATCCGCGCGCCATAGCGAACGTCCGTCACGGGAGTTTCGGCAACCAGCTCCTGCAGATAGGCCCGCGCCAGCTGTCCCTGCGCCCGCTCAGCCGGGCAGTTGGCGGCCGCAATCTCGGGCGCATCAACACCGGACAGACGCCCGTAGACGCGTTTCCCGTTGCACTCCACCACGAAACTGTCGGCATCGACGATAGTGTCGATCCTGCAGGCAGGAGCCGCGTCCGACAGCGGCTCCGGCGCCTCGACGCAGCCCGCCAGGGCCAGCGCCACCAGCAGCGCCGCGCCCGGCCGGTTCACTTCATCGCCATGCTGGCCGCGCTTTCCGGCAGCTCTTCGGCAAAGCAGCGCTGGTAGAACTCGGCCACCGTCTGGCGCTCCAGCTCGTCGCACTTGTTCAGGAAGGTCAGCCGGAAGGCGTAGCCCACGTTGCGGAAGATCTCGGCGTTCTGCGCCCAGTTCAGCACGGTCCGCGGGCTCATCACCGTCGACAGATCGCCATTCATGAACGCCGTCCGCGTCAGGTCCGCCACGGTCACCATCTGCGAAATGACCTTGCGGCCCTTGTCCGTGTTGTAATGCGCGTTCTTCGCCAGCACGATCGCCGTCTCGGCATCATGCGACAGATAGTTCAGCGTGGCGACCAAGCTCCACCGGTCCATCTGCGCCTGGTTGATCTGCTGGACCCCGTGATAAAGCCCCGTCGTATCCCCAAGGCCCACCGTGTTCGACGTGGCGAACAGCCGGAAATAGGGGTTCGGGGTGATGATCTCGTTCTGATCCAGCAGGGTCAGCTTCCCGTCATGCTCCAGCACGCGCTGGATCACGAACATCACGTCCGCCCGGCCCGCATCGTATTCGTCGAAGACGATCGCCACGGCATTGCGCAGCGCCCAAGGCAGGATCCCCTCGTGGAATTCCGTCACCTGCTTGCCGTCACGCAGCTTGATCGCATCCTTGCCGATCAGGTCGATCCGGCTGATGTGGCTGTCCAGGTTCACCCGGACGCAGGGCCAGTTCAGTCGGGCCGCAACCTGCTCGATATGCGTCGACTTCCCCGTCCCGTGATAGCCCTGGATCATCACCCGGCGGTTATAGGCAAAGCCCGCCAGAATCGCCAAGGTCGTGTCCGGATCGAACTTGTAGGTCGGGTCGATCTCCGGCACGCGGTCGGTGCGCTCGGCGAAGCCCTTCACACGCATGTCGGTGTCGATCCCGAACACATCGCGGACCGAGATGTCCTCGGTCGGTTTCATCGCCTGATCAAGCATCGTCTTGGTCCATCATTCGCCGGCAGCGCCCCATTGCGCCGCGCCCGGCCATCCTTGGAACATAACGCCGGGGGGTTCAAGGGGAAGGGCGGGACCCGACGCCCCCGCGCCGGTTTTCGCCGGCTCAATCGCGGAAGTAGCGGCTGTCCTTCAACTGGTCCCAGGCCCAGACCACCTCTTGCAGCTGTTCCTCGTGGCTGCGGTCGCCGCCATTCATGTCCGGATGCAGCACCTTGATCAGGCCCTTATAGACCTTGCGAATCTCGGTCTTGGACATCGTGTCGCGGGCATCCAGGATCTCGATGGCCTTCCGTTCCGTCGCCGGCAGCTTCCGCGTCGCGGCCGACTGCGCCCGCCCCGGGTTCTGCGTCGCCTTCTCGCCCAGAAGCGCCATCGGGTCATTCACCCCCAGCCGCGCCCAGGCATTGCCGTCGCCCAGACGGCTGAAGGGCTTGGTCTCGCGCTCCCAGACCCGGTCCTTGTCCAGGAACTTCTGAAACTCCTCGTCCGTCGTGCCCTGGAAGAAGTTCCATTTCAGATTGTATTCGCGGATGTGGTCCTTGCAGAACCAGAAGAACTCATCCAGCAGGTCCGGCGATTTCGGCGCCCGGAAGGCCGCCTTCTCGCGGCACGCCGGGTAATCGCAAGGCTTGTCAGCCGTCTCGAACGCCCCCGACATGCCGCGCCGGCTGGTTTTCTTGCGCTTCTTGTCCGCAGAAACGCGGATGTCGAATTCGAATGGCGGGCGGTTGGTCATGCGAACTGGGCCTTTCCGACTCGGGGGCATGAGTTTAGGGCTTTTCCCGGAAGTTGGAAGGGCAGGGGACAGTGACATGACGGTGAAAGACGAGATCGAGGACCGCCTGACCGCCGCCTTCCGGCCCTCGGTGCTGCAGGTGGTGAACGAAAGCCACAAGCATGCCGGTCACGCGGGCGACGACGGCTCGGGCGCCAGCCACTTCCACATCACCATCCGCGCCGAGGCGCTTGCCGCGATGACCCGCGTGGCGAGGCATCGTGCCGTGCAAAAGGCTCTGGGGGATTTGAACCAGCGGGTGCATGCGATTGCGCTGGATGCGGGCTGACTGTGCATCGTCACCAGTAAGTTCGACAATTCAAACAACATTATGCTCGGAACGGAGCAGAAACTTGCTTTTCAAAACTAGCATACGATCCAAGACAATCATGATTTTGTGTCTTGTTTGAACTGATTACCCTCCGGACCAGTGCCTAGCTGCGGGTGTCTCGACCACCTAAGGGTACCCGCTTAGAGCCAGATGCCGATGACCGCTCCTAAAGGAACGAAAGTCCTTTTCACCTGGCTCCAAGTATCCTCGGGGGGGTTGGGAAAAGCGCCCCCAATGACCGAGAAGGAGGCGAAGGCCGACGACGAGATGAAAGCCTCGCGCTTCAGCACTCAATTCAAGAACTGCCCCCACCCGCGCGCTACGCCAGAGGTTAAGCAACCCCTAACGCCCGCAGGCAACCCCTTGAAATCCCTCACCCCGCAAAGCTGTCCACGCGTGGGCACTCACCCCGCCTTGACCCGCAGCCGCCAGGCATGGAGGAGCGGCTCCGTATACCCCGAAGGCTGCTCCCGCCCCTTGAAGACGAGGTCACAGGCCGCCTGAAACGCCGCCCCCTGGAAGGCCGGCGCCATCGGCCGGTAGAGGGGATCGCCAGAGTTCTGCCGGTCCACCACGGCGGCCATCTTCTTCATCGCCTCCATCACCTCGGCTTCCGAAACCACCCCATGATGCAGCCAGTTCGCGATGTGCTGGGCCGAGATCCTGCACGTCGCCCGGTCCTCCATCAGCCCCACATCGTTCACGTCCGGCACCTTGGAACAGCCGACCCCCTGGTCGATCCAGCGCACCACATACCCCAGGATCCCCTGCGCGTTGTTCTCGACCTCCCGCACGACCTGCGCCCGGTTCCAGGCCTGGAAGCTCGCCAGCGGAATATCCAGGATCCCGTCCACATGCGCCCGGCGTCCCCCCTTCGCCAGCCGCGCCTGGACCGCGAAGACGTCGACCTTGTGGTAGTGCAGCGCATGCAGCGTCGCCGCCGTGGGCGAGGGCACCCAGGCCGTATTCGCCCCAGCTCGCGGATGGGCGATCTTCTCATCCAGCATCCCGGCCATCAAGTCCGGCATCGCCCACATCCCCTTGCCGATCTGCGCCTTGCCCGACAGCCCGCATTCCAGCCCGATATCAACGTTCAACGCCTCATAGGCCGTGATCCAGGACTTCCGCTTGATGAAGTCCTTCCGGCTGAACGCCCCGGCCTCCATGCTGGTGTGGATCTCATCCCCGGTCCGGTCCAGGAAGCCAGTGTTGATGAACGCAACCCGCCCTTTCGCCGCCCGGATGCACTCCTTCAGGTTCACCGAAGTCCGCCGTTCCTCGTCCATGATACCCAACTTCACCGTGGCCGCCGGCAGCCCCAAAAGCCCCTCCACCCGTGCCATCACGGCGTCGGCAAAGGCCACTTCCTCGGGTCCGTGCATCTTCGGCTTCACCACATAGACCGACCCAAGGACCGAGTTCCGCATCCCCTCGGTCTTCCGCAGGTCGTGCAGGGCGATTGCCACGGTGACCATCGCGTCCATCAGCCCCTCCGGGACTTCGGACCCATCCGGCAACAGGATCGCCGGGTTGGTCATCAGGTGGCCCACGTTCCGGATCCACATCAGCGCCCGGCCTTTCAGCGTGAAAGGCGAGCCGTTCGGGTCCAGATACTCCCGATCCGCCGCCAGCCGCCGCTCGACCTGACGGCCGCCCTTGTCAAAGACCTCCGACAGTGTCCCCTTCATCAGTCCCAGCCAGTTACGGTATGCCCCGACCTTGTCCTCGGCGTCCACACAGGCGACAGAATCCTCACAGTCCATGATCGCCGTCAGCGCGCTTTCCAGCTGCACGTCCGCCAGCAGGGCCTGATCCCGCGAGCCAATGAAATGCGCCCGGTCGAAAACCAACTCCACATGCAACCCGTTGTTTCTGAGCAAGATCGCGTCGGGAGCCTTCGGGTTCCCCCTATACCCCGCGAACTTCTCCGGCTGCACCAGCGGCAGGTCATCGACCAGAAGCTGACCATCCTTCACCACGTACCGCCGCACATCGGCATGAGAGGTCCCGGCAATCGGAAATGCCTCGTCCAGGAACACCCGCGCCCGGGCGATGACCCGCGCACCGCGGCCCCGTTCATATCCGCCCGAGGGGGGCAGGGAGCCCATCGCGTCGGTGCCATAGAGGCAGTCATACAGGCTTCCCCAGCGCGCATTGGCGGCGTTCAGCGCATAGCGGGCGTTTGTGACCGGCACCACCAGCTGCGGGCCGGGGACCTTCGCGACCTCGGAGTCCACATTGGCCGTTCCGATGCTAAACGCCGGACCCTCGGGCAAGAGATACCCGATCTCGGCCAGAAAGGCCTTGTAGGCCGCATGGTCGTGCGGCTGGCCACGCCTTGCGACGTGCCAGGCGTCGATCTTCGCCTGAAGCTCGTCCCGCCGCGCCAATAGCTTTCTGTTCTTCGGCGCGAAGTCCGCAAGAAGCCCGGCGAACCCGGACCAGAAGGCCCTGGCCTCGACCCCGGTCCCCGGCAGCGCTTCGTCCTCGAGGAAGCGGGCGAGAACGGCGTCCACCTGAAGCCCTGCACGATCCAGACGTTCGGTCATCCTGTCCCCCTTCGGCCGAAGCCGCACTTTGTATGCTGTGGCACACAATAGGCGAGGGCAGGGGGAGGGGCAAAGGAAACAGGCCCGGAATTTCAAGCAGGGCCGAAAATCACTTGTCGTGAAAAGCCGAAGATGAGAAACTTTGCCAGCTTGCTAAGTTTCTCTTTCCGGCGGCCGCAAAGGGTGTATAGTTAGCAACATGGCTAAGCATGATCCCAATCTTGACCTGCTGTTCCACGCCCTGTCCGACCCGACCCGCCGGATGATGCTGAGCCGGCTGGCCAAGGGGCCCGCGGCGGTGACGGAACTTGCCGGGCTTTCGGGCTTTAAGCTTCCGACGATCCTGCGCCACCTCTCGGTGCTTGAAGAGGCGGGGCTGGTCGCCACCCAGAAGGACGGCCGCGTCCGGTCCTGCGCGTTCCAGCCCAAGGCCCTGCAGCCGATGACCGACTGGCTGGAGGATCAGCGCAAGCTGTGGGAGGCGCGGCTCGACCGCCTCGACGACTACGTGATGAACCTTATGAAGGAACGCGAAAAATGACCACGACCCCCGATCTGGACCCCGAGCTTGACCTTGTCATCGCCCGCGAGGTGAACGCCCCGCGCGAAATCCTTTACATGTGCTGGACCACTCCGGAACATCTCGTCCACTGGTTCGTGCCGAAGCCGCACACCGTCTCGAAGTGCGAGCTTGACGTCCGCGTTGGCGGGGCCTGCAACACGACCTTCAACGTGGAAGGCAACGAGATGGAGAACAACGGGGTCTACCTGGAAGTGATCCCGAACGAAAAGCTTGTCTTCACCGATGCTTATTCGGCCGGATGGAAACCCAAGCCTGACCCGTTCATGACTGCGATCATCCACTTCGAAGACATCGGAGGCGGCCGCACCAAGTACACCGCCATCGCCCGCCACCGCAGCCCGGAAACCGCCAAGGCGCACAAGGACATGGGTTTCTACGACGGCTGGGGCACCGTGATCACCCAGCTTGAAGAGTATGCTCAGGGCCTGAAGTGATGGGCCGCAACCTGACCCATGACCGCTTTGCGACACTGGCCTTCGAGCGCAAGGTCGCGGCCCCGGTAGCGACGCTCTACGCCGCGTGGACCTCCCCGGCAGCGCGGGCGGTCTGGGCCTCGCCTGCGCCCGGGGTGACGGTGGAGTTCCTCGAATCAGACGCCCGCGTCGGGGGCCGCGAAGTGTCGCTCTGCAAGGACGAAGGCCAGCCGGATATCCGGGTCGAGGCGGGCTGGCTGGACCTTCTGCCCGAGGCACGGACGGTGGGCTATGAGGTCGTCGCACAAGAGGGTGCGCGGCAGTCCGCGGCGCTGGTCACCGCCGACTTCACGGATGAGGGCGGGGGAAGCCGCATCGCGGTGACGGTCCAGCTTTCCTCCTTGGCGCAGGACATGTCCGAGGGTTACCGTCAGGGCTTCGACGCCGGGATGGCGAACCTTGGCGCGGTGGCAGAGCGGACCATGCTGATCCAGCGCGTCATCAAGGCCCCGGTCCCGCTAGTCTGGGGCGCCTGGATGAACGCCGACAGTCTGCCGAAATGGTGGGGGCCGGACGGGTTTTCCTGCAAGACCAGTCGCATCGACCTGCGGCAGGGCGGCGAGTGGGTCTTCGACATGATCGGCCCGGACGGCACGGTCTTCCCGAACCACCACAAGTACGGCGCTGTCGTCCCGGAGAGACGGCTAGACTATAACCTGCACTGGGGCGAGAACGGCCCGAAGCACGCCGACGCCTGGGCTTCCTTCGACGATCTTGGCGGGTCGACGAAGGTCACGCTGGGCATGGTGATGGCCACGGCCAAGGAATACCACGAGGCGAAGGGCTTTGGCGCGGTCGAGCTTGGGTTGCAGACGCTGGGCAAGCTGGCAAAGGCCGTTGGGGCCGAGTGACTAACCCAGATGGGGCGCGAGGAAGGCCCGACAGGCCGCCTTCGCGGTCTCCGCTGGCATCGCCTCAGGGTCGAGGCAATGCTGCAGGCAGAGCCCATCGATCAGGCAGATCAAGGACCTGGCAAGGGGAAGGGCGTCCGCCTGCAGGCCAAGCGCCGCAATCGCCTCGGTCACCTGCGCCAGATAGGCCTGGTACTGCCGCTGGTGTTCTTCACGGAGGGCAGGGGTGTTGGCGATCTGCCCCCAAAGTGCCACCCAAGCGTTCAGCGTGTCGCGGTTAAAGGACTTGGGCGAAAAGCTGCCTTCGATCAGCGCGTTAAGCCGGATCTCCGGGGGCAAGGCGGGCAGGTCCGGGGTCGTGTCCCGATACAGGCGCGCATAGACCGCCGCGAGAAGCCCCGCCATCGAGCCGAAGTGGTGCAGGATCAGCCCGCGGGACACCCCCGCCGCGGCGCAGATCCTGTCCACCGTGAACTCCTGGATGCCGCCCTTCGCGAGACCCGCCAGAGCCACATCCATCAGCTGCGCGCGGCGATCTTCGCTGGAAAGCCGGGTGAACCGCGCCATCAGTTTGTCGGCGCCCCGCCCTCGGCCTTGCGGCGGGCGACGAAATCCTCCAGCGCCTCGCGGATGCCGGGGTCAAGCGGTGGCTCCTCGTAATTGGCCAGAAGCTCCTTCCAGATCCGGTTCGCCCGCGCCGGGGCTTCCTCGGCCCCCCTGGCCTGCCAGTTCGGGTAACTGTCCCAGTTCGACAGCATCGGCGGGTGGAAGGCCGTCTCGTACTGCGCCATCGTCTGTGCCGTGCCGAAGAAATGCCCGCCTACCCCGGCCTCGGCAATCGCGTCCAGCGACAGGGACTCATCGCTGACCGCAATGGGCCGGAAGTAGCTTTGCATCATCCCCAGAAGCTCGGCATCCAGCACCAGCTTCTCGAAACTGGCCGTGAGGCCCCCGTGCATCCACCCCGCCCCGTGTATGACCAGATGCGCCCCGCCCATCAGACACCCCCACAGCGACATCATCGATTCGTAGGCCGCTTGGGCGTCCAGCGCGTTGGCTGCCGTTGTGTTCGAGGACCGGAAGGGCACGCCGATCCGCCGTGCCAACTGCCCGCTGGCCTGCGCTGCCTTGGCATATTCCGGCGTGCCGAAAGCAGGTGCCCCGGTCTTCATGTCGACGTTCGACGTGAAGCCCCCGTACATCACCGGCACCCCCGGCCGCACGATCTGGGTCAGCGCCACGCCGAACATCGCTTCGGCGTGCTGCAAGACCAGCGCCCCCGCCAGACTGACCGGAGCCATCGCCCCCGCCAATGTGAACGGCGTGACAATCGCCACCTGCCCATGCTCGGCCAAAGTGATCAGCCCGTCCGCCATCGGCACGTCCAGTTGCCGGGGCGAGTTCGTGTTGATGACCCCCATCATCATCGGCTGCCGCGCCAGATCCTCCAGTGACCACCCCATCACTAGGGCGGCCATATGAATGCCGTCCATCGTGCGCTCGGTTCCCAAAGCGTTCAGGTTCCAGCTTTTGTCCAGCAGCGTGCATTGCGACAGGTACAGGTCCAGGTGCCGTGTGGCGGCGGGCAGGTCCATCGGCTCCAGCGGTCCGCCGGACTCCTGCTGCAGGACGTTCAGGCTTTGGCAAAGGCGCAGGAAGTCCTGCATGTCCTGATGCGTGCCATCCCGTCGCCCACGGTCAAGGTCCATCACATAGGCCGGCCCGCCGACGCTGGAGAACACCATGTCATTCCCGCCGAACCGAAGGTCCTTTGCGCGGTTGCGGGCGGCAATGGTGAATGTCCCGGGGACGGTTGCGAGCAGCCCCTCGATCAAGCCCGGATCGGGATAGACCATCTGCCCCTCGACCTTTGCCCCTGCGCTGCGGAACAGGTCAAGGGCCCGCCCGTTCAAGACGCGCATCCCCTGCGTCGCAAGAAGCGTCAGCGCAGCTTGGTGAATCGCCTCCACCTGGTCGTCCGAGATCACCTTGATCGGGTCATAGCGCCTCGGCACCTGCCCGAAGGGCGGTTGAGGAATGGCGGTCGGGGACCGGGACGGGCGGCGCTGGCGCATCTACAGGCTCCTTTCCGGCGCTCGTTCCCGGCGCGGTGGCAGGTCAGGCTCGCCCAGAAGGCGGGCATGGCGATGGGCCGAATGGACGGCATCGGCGACGGAGGAGGGGGCAAGGCAATCGCCGACCCGGGCCGCGGCGACGCCCCGTGCCGCTAGGGCGTCCCAAAGCGCGGTATCTGGCAACCGCCCGGTGCACAGGACCAGCGTCCCGCAGGGCAGCGCGTCCTCTCGCCCAGAGTAGACGCAGGCCAGCCGCACCTCACCCTTCCCTTGCGATTGCAAAGCCTTGAGAGGATGGATCACCACCCCCGCCTCGATCAGCCGGGCCTGCAGAAAGTCCTGTTCGTTGGTCAGCACGGTCCAGGACGAAGCGAGGGAAGCCGTCGTCACAAAATGGACCTCATGGCCCGCGGTGGCCAGCATCTCCGCCAGCGCGCCGGCCATGACGTAATGCTCGTCGTCATATATCACGACCGGCCCTTGGACCTTGGCCCCTGCGAATACATCGTCCGGTGTCAGTGCGTTCGGCAGCACCAAGGGGCGGATCGCGTAGACCCCCACTGCATCCCGACGCCATTGCGACCCCGTCGCCAACACCACATGGTCCGCGCCGAACTCGGCGATATCATCCCCTCCCATCCGGCTGGCGGGAAACAGCTCCACGTTGGGAAGCTTCCCGATCATGTGCAGCCGCCAATCCCGCACCCGCATCCAAGTCGCCAACCCCGGCAAGGTCGCCTCGCGCAAAAGGCGCCCGCCGAACACATCGCCAGCTTCCGCCAAAGAGACCTCCAGCCCGCGCCGCCCCAGCGTCAAGGCCGCCTCCAGCCCTGCCGGGCCACCGCCGATCACCAATGCCTTTTCGCGCTTCGGATGAACGGCAATCCGCTCGGGATGCCAGCCGCGCCGCCATTCCTCGCCCATCGTTGGGTTCTGCGTGCAGCGCAGGCCCACGCCTTCGTTGTTCGCCGCCCGGCAGATGTTGCAGCCGATGCACTCGCGGATCTCGTCCTCACGCCCGTCCCGGATCTTCGCGGGCAAAAACGGGTCGGCAATCGAGGGCCGTGCGGCGCCGATGAAGTCCTGTATCCCCCGCTTGATTTGGCTGACCATCCGGTCGGGCGAGGTGAACCGCCCCACCGACACGACGGGCCTCGTGGTGAGCGACTTCACGAAGGCGACATTCTCCTCCTGAAAGCCCTCAGGCGAATACCTTGCCGAACGCGAGTCATTCCCCAAGGCCCCCGCAACGTTCACGTCCCAAAGGTCCGGCAGTTCCGCCAGCATCTCGATGATCTCGCGGCCTTCGCCCTGCGAGGTGATCCCCTCCGGCCCGTGCAGCTCATCCACCGCCAGCCGAACGGCCACCGCACAGGTGTCGCCCACCGCCTCCTTCGTGTCCTCGATCATCTCGCGTAGAAGGCGCACCCGGTTCTCCAGGCTACCGCCGTAGGCATCGCCCCGGTGGTTCGTTCGCCGCGACAGGAACTGGAACGGCAAATAGTCGTGCCCGGCATACACATAGACGATGTCGAACCCCGCCCGCTTGGCCCGCACCGCCGCATCCCGCTGCCAGCCGCGAAAGGCCTTGATATCGCTTGCGTCCATCGCCCGAGCCGTCGCTGGAAGATGATACAGCGCCGGCTGCACATCGGGCGCCATCCCCGGAACCCGCGTCATGCGGTTCGAGGCATGGGCACCGCCATGCCACAACTCGACCGCCGCCAGCGAGCCATGCGCGTGGATCGCCTCGGCCGTCAGGGCCAGGGGCGCGATGTCGTCGTCGTCCCAAAGCGTCAGGAAGGCATAGGGGCTGTCGTCCGAACTTGCGTGGATCGAGCAATACTCGGTGCAGACGACACCCCAGCCGCCCTCGGCCTTTACACCGCGCAGCGCGGCCCCCGACTGTGGGCGCTGCCAGCCAAAGCCGGTGGCGTGGGGGGTCTGGTAGAAGCGGTTGGGGGCCGTGACCGGGCCGATGCGGACCGGCTCGAACAGGATGTCATAGCGCGGGTCGCGGGGCATCGGGTCATCCTTGTTGAATGACCGTACAGTAAGAGTGGCGCTTGGCCTGCGTCAAGCGCTAGAAGGGTAGGGAAAGCTGCGCCTGTGGGTGCTTTTTCGCAGGCCGCCGCCCTTCGCGGTTGCCGGACCGGCTTGCATGGCGCTGGACGATCTCGCTGGCCACCTCGGCAAAGCCAAAGGACCGCCGCGCCGTCCAGATCCTCTCCCGAGCCTCACGCGCCGCGCTGGCAATGTCGACCACGGGTTCCGGATACCGATGCCCTAGAAGGCGCCGCGCCTCGGGCCAGAGCCAGGGCTCTTGCAGGAACCCGTCCGGAACCCGCGCCAATTCCGGCAGCCAACGCCTGGTGAAGGCGCCGGTCGGGTCCTGGTCAAGCCCCTGCTTCACCGGGTTGTAGATGCGCGGGATGTTGATCCCCGTCGTCCCCGACTGCATCTGCACCTGCGGCCAGTGGATGCCTGGCTCGTAATCGGTGAACATCCGCGCCAGATGCGCCCCCGTCGCCCGCCAGTCGAGCCACAGGTGATACGACGCGACCGAAATCACCATCGCCCGCATCCGGAAGTTCAGCCAGCCCGTCGCCTGCAGATACCGCATGCAGGCGTCGAGGAACGGCAGCCCTGTTTCGCCATTGGCCCAGGCGTTCAGCCGCGTCGCGTCCATCTCCCGCGGCCGCGTCACTGCGACGGGGTGCAGGTCGCGCAGTTCGATCGACGGCTGATCCTCCAGCTTCTGGATGAAGTGGTCCCGCCAGGCGAGCCGGGACTGGAAACTCGACAGCGAGCCGCCCCATTTGCCCCCGGGCCGTTTCGCCTGACGTGCGGCGGTCGCCTGCACCACCTCGCGGATCGACAGCGTCCCAAGGGCGAAGTGCGGGGACAGCCGGGAACAGGCACGTTCGGCAGACAGGGGAGAGGACATCGCCACCCGATACGGCTCCCCGCGCTGGGCGAAGAAACTGTCCAAGAGTTCCACCCCCCGCGTCCGCCCACCCAACTGCCGGTGCGGGCAGGGGTCCGGTGCCAGTTTCAGCGCCTTGGCCGAGGGGATCAGCCCCGGCTCCACCGCGGCAACCGCCTGCAGGGCCGGAACCGGCAGGGCAGGGTGGGCCATGAACCCGTCCCGCGCGCTGGCCCAGATGTCCCGCGTCGGCAACCGCCGCACCACGCCGGATTGCGGAACTTCCGTCCACTCAATCCCGACCGACCGCGCCCAGGCCGCCACCCGCCGGTCCCGCGCGTATGTCCACAGGTTCCCTGTCTCCTCGTGGCTGACGATCCGCGTGACCCCGTGCCGCTTGCACAGCCTCGCCAGCACCTGCACTGCCTCGCCGACCCGCACCACCAAGGGCGCCCCCAAACCCGCAAGCGCTTCCCGCAGATCGGCCAGGGACTCCGCCACGACCTCCCACTGCCTGGCCGAGGCATCAGCCTCAGCCCAGAGCTCGGGCTCCACCACGTAGACCGGCAGCACCGCCCCCAGCCCCGCTGCCAAGGTCAGCGCCGGATGGTCATGGACGCGCAGATCGCGCTTCAGCCAGACGAGAACATTCATAGAACATAGGTGTAGCCACCCGCACAGATTCGTAAAGCGGCAAAACACCGTGACTGCCTCTTGCACCCCGCGTCATTCCCCGTAGCTTTGTCCCAAAGGGAGCCCCGCATGTCCGAGCAGAAGACCGTCTACCTGGCCGACTATCAGCCCTATTCCCATCTTGTAGACAGCGTGGACCTGACCTTCCGCCTGCATCCCACGGCGACCCGTGTACTGGCGCGGCTGACCCTCCGCCCGAACCCTGATCGCAAAGGTCGAAACGACCTCCGCCTTGATGGTGAAGGGCTGAAGCTCGTCTCCTGCACGGTCAACGGCCAGCCCGCCCAGCCGAAGGTCGATGACCACGCCCTTACGATTCCCGCCAAGGACCTTCCCGACGGCCCCTTCACGCTGGACACCGAGGTCGAGATCGCGCCCGAAGCGAACACCGCGCTTGAGGGCCTCTACATGTCCAAAGGCATGTACTGCACCCAATGCGAGGCCGAGGGCTTTCGCAAGATCACCTACTATCCCGACCGCCCCGACGTGATGAGCCGTTTCAAGGTGCGCATCGAATCCGACCTGCCCATCCTATTGTCGAACGGCAACCCCACCAGCAGCGCCAAGGGTTGGGCCGAATGGGACGACCCCTGGCCCAAGCCCGCCTACCTCTTCGCCCTTGTCGCCGGCGACCTCCGCGCGCATTCCGCCAAATTCACCACCGCATCCGGTCGCCCCGTCGACCTGAACATCTGGGTCCGCCCCGGCGACGAGGACCGCTGCGCCTATGCGATGGACAGCCTGATCCGCTCGATGAAATGGGACGAACAGGTCTACGGCCGGGAATACGACCTCGATGTCTTCAGCATCGTTGCCGTCGACGACTTCAACATGGGCGCGATGGAGAACAAGGGGCTGAACATCTTCAACTCCCGCTACGTCCTCGCCTCCCCCGAAACCGCCACCGACGACGACTACGCCCGGATCGAGGCGATCATTGCGCATGAGTATTTCCACAATTGGACCGGCAACCGCATCACCTGCCGCGACTGGTTCCAGCTGTGCCTCAAGGAGGGCCTCACCGTCTTCCGCGACCACCAGTTTTCCGGCGACATGCGGTCCGCCGCGGTGCGCCGGATCGAGGACGTGGTGACCCTGCGCAGCCGCCAGTTCCGCGAGGATGACGGCCCGCTTGCCCACCCGGTGCGGCCGGAAAGCTTCATCGAGATCAACAACTTCTACACCGCCACCGTCTACGAGAAGGGTGCCGAAGTTATCGGCATGCTGAAGTCGCTGGTGGGTGACAGCGCTTACAAGCGCGCCCTCGACCTTTACTTCGACCGCCACGACGGGGATGCGGCCACCATCGAGGACTGGCTCAAGGTCTTCGAGGATGCGACCGACCGTGACCTTTCCCAGTTCAAGCTCTGGTATTCGGAAGCCGGGACGCCGCGCTTGAAAGTCACCGACCATTGGGCCGACGGCGTTTACACTCTGACCTTCACCCAGACCAACCCGCCGACGCCCGGCCAGCCCGAGAAGCAGCCGAAAGTCATCCCGATCAAGGTCGGCCTTCTGAACCCCAACGGCGACGAGGTCGTGCCGACCATCATGCTGGAAATGACGCGGGCAAAACAGTCCTTCCGCTTTGACGGGCTGGCCGCCAAACCGGTGCCCTCGATCCTGCGGGGCTTTTCCGCCCCCGTTGTCCTTGACCGCAAGCCCGCGCCCGGGGAACGCGCCTTCCTCCTTGCTCACGATACCGACGCCTTCAACAAGTGGGAGGCAGGCCGGGCTTTGGCCAAGGAGGTGATGGCCGAGATGGCGCTGAAGGGTACGCCGGTCCGGTCGGATTGGCTGGATGCGGTTGCCGCCGTCACCTTCGACGACACGCTTGACCCGGCCTTCCGTGCACTTTGCCTGCGGCTCCCGGGCGAAGATGACCTTGCCCAGACCATCCACGCGATGGGCCGCATCCCCGATCCTGCCAAGATCCACGCCGCCCGGCGCGAAATGTCTGGGGCGCTGTCGATTCGTTTGGGCGACGGACTGTCCAGGCTTTACAAGGACCTGGACGACAACGCGCCCTTCTCCCCCTCGGCTGCGCAGGCGGGCCGCCGGGCCTTGAAGATCGCCGCGCTGCAGCTTCTCACTCGTCGGGATGGAGGCAAACTTGCCGCTTCGGCCTTCGTCCGGGCGCGCAGCATGACTGAAGAGATCGGGTCCCTTGCCGCACTCCTTGACGTTCACCAGGGTCAGGCGGAACTGACCTCCTTCGCCGCCCGCTGGGGCCGCGACGCCAATGTCATGGACAAGTGGTACGCGCTGCAGATCGCCTATGCCGAACCCGGCGACGCCGCTGCCCTCACCACCCGGCTGATCCAGACCCCCGGCTTCGACTGGAAGAACCCCAACCGCTTCCGCACCGTGATCGGCGCGCTTGCTGGCAACCATGCGGCCTTCCACCACCGCACAGGCGCGGGCTACAAGCTGGTCGCCGACTGGCTTCTCAAGTTGGATCCGCTGAACCCGCAGACCGCAGCCCGCGTCTCCACCGCCTTCGAGACCTGGCCGCGGTATGACGCGACCCGCCGCAAGCGCGCAAAGGCAGCGCTTGAACGGATGCTGGCCGCTCCAACCCTGTCGGGCGACCTGCGCGAGATGGTGGAACGGATGCTGGCGGCCGGCTAGATTCAGCCGGCCTGGCAGTAGGGTTGCTGGCTGGTCCAGGCCGCTATGGCCGAGCGCTTCTCGCTTGACCGCAGGGGCATCCAGTCACGCCCGATGCCGCGGTCGCCGCCGCCGGCCACCAAACCATCCTTGGCCACTTGCGTCGACATGATCTCGACGGCGCATTCAAGGTTCTGCTCGCCGTCCTTCAATGCGTTGACCGAGGTCGCCTCACAGCCGTAGTTCGCAGCCGAGCGCGGGTCGATCTGCATCAGCCCGATCCACCGCCCGCCACCGCCCAAGGCGCGTTCGTTCCAGGTACTTTCGTACCGCGCAACCGCCGACAGGAGGCCGGCCCAGAAGGCCCGACGTTCCTCGACCGGGGCTTCGGTATAGCCGGGACACCAGGTTTCGATGTCGGCGGGAACCCGCTCGGACAGTTCCTGATCCTTGGTTGACAGGGCTACCAAGGTTGATTCGGTCCACTCCGGACCCTCCGGATGATGGTCCCATTGCATGGGGGGCGCCAAAAAGGACATCTCCTCCTTCGGCTGGGTGTGCATGCAGCCAGTCAGCGAAGCTGCTGCAAATATTCCAAGAGTCATTGGCTTCAGCACGTCCACGTCACCTGAAAATCACCGCATTTCCCTTTTTTCGCCCCGATCCGACGTCACGTTCCGCAGAGGGTCGATCCGCAACCTGGCCCGGGGAACAGCCGATGCTAGTTACACCGTCACTCCTGCACGTGAAAACCCGCACGGGTCGCAATCAGCAAGAAGACGCCGTTCTCTTGCGCCTGCAGGTAGGCTCGGGCGTGGACATGTTGGACGGGTTGAGCGCCGATCAGGTTCTTGGTCGCGTCGATGTGCCTGTCATGCGCACAGGTCCGGAAAAGACCGAATGGCAATGCGTCCGTGACGACCATGCCGCGATGGCGGCGGCGGGCGAATGGTCCGATCTGCTGGAAGCCTTGCGCTACACCGACCAGGAACGGGTCATGGCCTCGGGCGGCCGCCGCGTGGCCGGCCTGATCAGCGACGGCATGCGTTCGGGCCTGACCAGCGCCATCGCGCGCGGCGACTGGACGGTGGCCCGCGCCGAGCTTGCGATCCTGGAAGACGTCTACGACCGCAATTCCGAGGATTACTGCGCCGCGCAGGTGCTGGCCCAAGCGCATGTCGACCTTGCCCGCGCCAAGCGCAGCCCGACCGCGCCTGAACTTTCGCGCGATGCCTGGCAGGAGGCCGCCGCTCACTACGTTGCAGCCGAAGACCTCGTCACTCTCTTCGATCCGATCGAGGAAATGTCGCCTCTCCTTGCCGCCACCCGCTATGCGCTGGTTCCGGGGATCGAGGATGGCGGCGCCGTCTGCCGCGAATGGTACGACGACTGGGTCGACCTTGACCCTGAGGATGCCGAAGCCCACGCAGCGCATGCGGTCAACTTGCTGCCGGGTTGGTACGGATCACTCTCCGCCTTCGAGCGCGAGGCCCGCCGTGCCGTCCGCATGACCGAGGGCCAGACCGGCAAGGCCGCCTACGCCATCTTCCACATCGCCGCGGTCGAGGCTTTCGGGGACCTGTCGCCGACCCTGGATCACGAATACTTCTTCGAAGCGCTTGGTGACTATCAGTCGGCGACCGGCTGTCAGGTGCGCGCCAATGTCGCTGCCCATCTTCTGTCCGACATGGCGATGGGCTTTCGCAAGGCAGGCCCCACTGCTGCCTGGCACCTGACCAAGACCCGGGCCGCGCTGTCCGACGTCCTGTGGAATCGCCTGCGCGAAATTCAGTTGGATTGCTGGGATACCGGCAACCAGACCCTTGCCTTCGCGATGGCCGAAGTCTTCGGCCCCGCGCTGAAACGCGGTGCCAGGATCGTCCGCCGTGGCGAAGGACTGGGCACGCTGGTGCGCCGGACCTGACCGCCGACCTCTCCCCCTTGCCCTGACGGTCCTTGCGGCCTAAACCGACCAAGGACCACTCGGAGGCTGCCATGCTCGACCTGACCTACACCGCGCCCACGCCCAAGGCGATCGCCGGGGCCAAGCACGACTGGGAACTGGTAATCGGGATGGAAATCCATGCCCAGGTGTCCTCGAACGCAAAGCTCTTCTCCGGTGCCTCGACCACCTTTGGGGCGGAACCGAACTCCAACGTCGCGTTCGTCGACGCCGCGATGCCGGGGATGCTGCCGGTGATCAACGAATTCTGCGTTGAACAGGCCGTCCGCACCGGCCTTGGCCTGAAGGCGCAGATCAACCTGCGCTCGGCATTCGACCGCAAGAACTACTTCTACCCCGACCTGCCGCAGGGCTACCAGATCAGTCAACTCTACCACCCCATCGTGGGTGAGGGCGAGGTGATCGTCGAAATGGCTCCCGGCGTCGCGCGTCGCGTCCGGATCGAGCGGATTCACCTGGAACAGGATGCCGGGAAATCCATCCACGACATGGACCCGAACCTCAGCTTCGTCGACTTCAACCGCACCGGCGTCGCGCTGAGGGAGATCGTCAGCCGCCCCGACATCCGCGGGCCGGAAGAGGCCGCGGCCTATGTGACGAAGCTGCGCCAGATCCTGCGCTACCTTGGCACTTGCGACGGCAACATGCAGAACGGCAATCTCCGTGCCGACGTCAACGTCAGCGTCTGCCGCCCCGGCCAGTATGAGAAGTACCAGGCAACGCAGGATTTCTCGCACCTGGGAACCCGCTGCGAGATCAAGAACATGAACTCGATGCGCTTCATCCAGGCCGCCATCGAGTACGAGGCCCGGCGCCAGATCGCCATCATCGAGGATGGTGGCCAGGTCGTGCAGGAAACCCGCCTCTACGACCCCGACAAGAACGAAACCCGCTCCATGCGGTCGAAGGAAGAGGCGCACGATTACCGCTACTTCCCCGACCCGGACCTCCTGCCCCTGGAGATCGAACAGGCCTGGGTCGACGACATCCACGCCCGGATGCCGGAACTTCCCGATGCCAAGAAGGCCCGCTTCATGGCGGACTATGGCCTGACGGATTACGACGCCAACGTCCTGACCGCCGAACTCGACTCGGCCCGCTACTTTGACGAGGTCGCCAAGGGTCGCGACGGCAAGATGGCCGCGAACTGGGTCATCAACGAGCTCTTCGGGCGGCTGAAGAAGGAAGGCCACGACATCACCGCAAGCCCGGTCTTGGCTGCGCAGCTGGGCGGGATCATCGACCTGATCGCTGCGGGCACGATCAGCGGCAAGATGGCCAAGGACCTGTTCGAGATCGTCTACACCGAAGGCGGCGACCCAGCCCAGATCGCGGAAGCGCGCGGAATGAAGCAGGTCACCGACACCGGCGCCATCGAAAAAGCCGTGGACGAGATCATCGCCGCGAACCCCGAGCAGGTCGAAAAAGCCAAGGCAAATCCAAAACTTGCAGGCTGGTTCACCGGTCAGGTCATCAAGGCCTCGGGTGGCAAGGCCAATCCCGCGACGGTCAACGCGCTGGTGGCAAAGAAGCTCGGGCTGTAAGTCGGCGGCCCGAGACTTCTTGCAATGTCATGGCTATGCCTTTTCGGATCTTGATCCGCCCTGTTGCCCAACAGGCGCGCTTCTGCCGGAAAACGCTTCCGTGGTTTGCGGCAAGCCGCAGAATCTCTTATGTGTTCGTCTGGACAGTGCTGGAGAGACCCAATGCAACGTTTTGAGTTCAAGGTCATTCCGGCCCCCAAGCGGGGCGAAAAGGCGCGAGGTGTGAAGACCACCGAGGACCGGTTTGCCTTGGCGCTTACCAACCTGATGAACGAACTCGGGGCGGAAGGCTGGGACTATGTTCGTGCCGACGCACTGCCCTGTGAAGAACGGTCGGGTTTCACCAGCACCAAGACCACGTTCCAGAACGTCCTTGTCTTCCGGCGCGCCATTCCGTCCTTGTCCGCCGAGGCACCTGCCTCGACCCGGCTCCTGCTGCAGGACTCTGAGCCTCCCGCACCCCCGCGCCTGGGCCCGGCCGACACACCTCCGCCCGGCAATGCCCCGTCACTTGGTCCCGCAAAACTCGCTGCCGAGTGATCAGCCCGCCGCCCTCAGCGCCGGCGGCAGGCTTTCTTCCAGGACATCCAGCGCCCGGTCATCGCCCAGGCTGATCCGGATACAGCGGTGCAGGGGTGCCACGCCCGGCATCCGGATAAAGACCCCAATTTTGCCCAGTTCCGCCAACACCTTGCGCGCATGGTCCCCATCGCGCCCGCAGTCGACGGTCACGAAGTTGGTGGCCGAGGGGAGGGGTCGCAGCCCGTTCGCCTTTGCAATCGCAGCCAGCCGCTCTCGTGCCGCGATCGTCCGCGCCTGCACCGCCTTCAGCCAGTCCTGATCTTGCAGCGCGGCTAGTGCCCCTGCCTGGCTGATCCGGCTCATCCCGAAATGGTCGCGCACCTTGTCGAAGGCCAAGGCCAGATCGGGATTGGTGATCGCATACCCCACCCGCGCCCCTGCCAGCCCGTATCCCTTGGAAAACGTCCGCATCCGGATCACCTGCGGATGGTCCGCCGCGATCACCGGCACCGTCCCCTCGGGCGCAAGGTCGGCATAGGCCTCGTCAAGGATCAGCAAGCTGTGCGCGGGCAGGTTAGCGACCATCTCCTCCACGACCGAGGCCGGATGGTGGCTCCCCATCGGGTTGTCCGGATTGGCGAAGTAGATGAGCTTTGCACCGCCAGAGAGCGCCGCGTCCAGCAACGCCTCGGGGTCCTCATGGTCCCCCCGATAGGGCACGCGCGTCAGTACCCCGCCATAGCCTGCCACGTGGAAGTTGAACGTCGGATAGGCGCCAAGGCTGGTCACCACCGGCGTCCCCGGTTCCAGCACCAGTCGACACACCAGACCCAACAGGCCGTCGATCCCCGGTCCCACTGCGACATGCGCAGGCGTCACCCCGTGGTGCGCCGCAAGCGTCTGCTTCAGATCGTGATTTTCCGGATCGCCATACATCCAGGCGCCCGTCGCCGCCGCCTGCATCGCGGCCACTGCACGCGGAGACGGCCCGAACAGCGACTCGTTCGCGCCAAGCCGCGCGCGGAAGGGCACACCTGTCCGTCGCTCCAGGGCTTCGGGGCCGGTGAACGGTACGGTGGAGGGCAGGGCGGCTGCATGTGGGGTCAGAAAACGGCTCATGCACGGCACGCTGGCATGGCGCCTTCGGCCACGCAAGACCTCAGTCAGCGGGACCGTAGTTCACAGTCACCGCGTAATCCGACAGGTCAGGCGCACGGCCCAGCTTCGCCAACTCTTCGGTCGAAGGCGCCAGCCCGATCAGCCCGAAGGTCTGCCCCGCCGCCGTCGCAAGACCCGAGGCATCGTCGCATTGGTTGCAAAGCACGATTGCCAGCTTAGCCGTGGGCGTGGATACCGTCAGACGCACCCGGATCATTCCTTCCCAGACGCAATCCAACCCTGCAGGGCAGCGGCTGTCCTCCACCCTGGTCAGCATCAGGGTGATCCCGGTCTCGGGCAGCACCTGCTCCAGGCCTCCCTGAAGCGTGATTTCGGGGAAGAGCTCAGGGGTCAGTGGATGGGCTGCAGAGGTCAGCCCGATCAGGACCAGGGTCGCAAGGGCAAGGCGCATTGGCGTTTCCTTTCCGGGGTTGGCATCAGTCTGACGCATTGGCCCCGGAAAGGCTTGGGTGGGTTTCCTTACCCCAGATCAGACAGCCGCTTCAGCGCCTCCTGCATCTTCGCGGATTCCTCCTGACGGGCCTCCAGGTTGGACTGCGCCTCCATCACCACATCTTCGGGCGCGGACTTGACGAAGTTCGGGTTGTCGAGCCGGCCTTTCAGGCCCCCGATTTCCTTCATCAGCTTGTCCAAGCCCTTCTGCAGGCGGGATTTCTCCTCGGCGATGTCGATCAGCCCTTCCAGCGGGATTGCAAAGGCCGCCCCTTCCGCCGCCACCGCGATGGAGCCCTTCGGGGCTGCACCTTCGGTAACGCTGTCCACCCGGGCAAGGCGCTTGATCAGCACCTCATTGCGCTGGAACGCCGCCCGCGCCTCGTCGGTGAGGGAGGTCGCCACCAGATCGGCCTTGAGGCCCACCGGCACATGCACCTGCGCCCGGGCCGAGCGGATGTCGTCGATCAGCGTGGTGACAAAGGACATTTCGCGATCCGCGTCCGCGTCGATCAGGCTAGGGGGCAGCTCCGGCCAGTCGGTATGAACCAGCAGCTTCTCGCGCTTGCCGGTCGTGCCCCACAGCTCTTCGGTGATGAAGGGCATGAAGGGGTGGAGGAGGATCATCGACTGATCCAGCACCCAGGCCATCGTCGCCCGCGTCTCCGCTGCGTCAGGCCCGTCGAACAGGGGCTTGGCGAATTCGACATACCAGTCGCAGACCTTGCCCCAGACGAACTTGTAAAGCGCATCCGCCGCCGTATCGAACCGGAACGCCGCCAACGCCTCGTTCACTTCCGCGAGGGTCTTTGCCGTCTCGCCGATGATCCACTTGTTCGCGGTGGCCTTCGGGCTGGGGGCGGGGCCCGTCGCATGACCCTCCCAAACTCCGTTCATCTCGGCAAAGCGGCAGGCGTTCCACAGCTTCGTGCCAAAGTTCCGGTAGCCCGCGATCCGCTGGGTATCGAGCTTCAGCACACCGCCCAGCGAGGCCATCGCCGCATTGGCGAACCGCAGCGCATCGGCGCCGTATTCGTCGATGATCTCCAACGGGTCGATGACGTTGCCCAGGGACTTCGACATCTTCTTGCCCTTGGCGTCGCGGACAAGGCCGTGCAGGTAAACGGTGTGGAACGGAATGTCGTTCACCACCGCCAGCTGCATCATCATCATCCGGGCGACCCAGAAGAACAGGATGTCCTGCCCGGTCACGA
>JAIXSA010000141.1 GCA_027484915.1 Paracoccaceae bacterium
AGGAAGTTGCCAGTGATCAGGTTGAACAGCGTCGATTTCCCCGCGCCGTTCGGGCCGATGATGCCAAGCGCCTGACCCTTCGGCAGGCTGAACGAAACGCCATCGGTCACCTTGAGGGCGCCGAAGCTTTTCGAGACGTTGGAAAGGGTCAGGACGTCGGTCATGGGTTATCGGACTGAGACGCGGCCCCCTCGCGTCGGGGGCCGCGAAGGATCAGGCCAGCGCCTCCATCGTGCCGCCGGTCGGAATGGCCGGGGCGGTCTGGTTGTCGACCACGACCAGGTCGAAGGTCCCGTCCTCTTTCCGCCGCCACTGGCCGCCGACCAGGGGCGTCTTGGTGACGTTGGCGACGGCGAAGGGGGGCAGGCCTTCACCCTTCCAGGCAACTTTGCCGACAATCGTGTCGAGATCGGTCGCTGCGATGGCAGCGGCGATCCCGTCGGCATCCGTCGGGTCCGAGACGCGGCCCATGACGTTAGAAGCGACCTCGAACAGTGAATGGACAAAGCCGATAGGCTGCGTCCAGGGACGGCTGGTCTTGGCGGTGAAGTCCGCCGCAAGGTCCGCCGCCGACTGGCCGGTGAGCGAGGAGTTGAAGGGGTGCGTGGCGCTCCACCAGACTTCGGAGGACAGGTTGTGCCCAGCCTCGCCCAAAGCCTCGACCGACTGCGGAAAAAGGATGGCCTTGGCCACGGTGATGATCTTCGGGTTGTAGCCCTGCTGCAGCGCCTGGTTGCGGAAGGTGGTGAAGTCCGGCGGGATCACCACGCCGGTGACGATCTCGGCATTCGCCGCCTTGAAGGCGTTGATCTGGGCCGAGAAATCGTCGTTCAGGTTCTGGTAGCGGCCGGGGTCGGTCAGCGTATAGCCCTGCGCTGCGAAGCCTGGGCCGACGCCCACGTTCGGGTCGCCCCAGGCGTTACCGTCCGCGTCGTTGGGGAAGAGGCCACCCACGACCTTGTTCGTTCCGACCTGGTTCCACATGTTCAGGAAGACGGCGATCACGTCTTCCAGCCCCCAGAAATAGTGGAAGGCAAAGTTGAAGGGTTTCCAGCTTGCCGGGTCGCCGGGGTTGCCTTGCTGGCCGATGAACCAGGGCTGCCAGGGCGCCATGGTCGAGATCACCGGCATCCCCTCCGCCTCGCAGGTCGTCGCAACCGGGTTGGTCGTCTCGGGGGTGGAGGCGACGATCATCAGGTTCACTTCGTCATCGACGATCAGTTCTTTCGCCACGGCGGCGGCGCGGTTCGGGTCGGACTGGCTGTCCTTGACCACGACCTCGAAGTTCGCCCCGGCTTCCGTCGCAAGGAACGCCTCAATATTGTAGGCGTCGCTTTCGGCGAAGCCTGCCAAGGGTCCGGACTGTGGGCTGACATAGCCGATGCGGATCTTCGCCCCCTGCGCGATGGCCGGCGCAAAAAGGCCGGGTGTGGCGAGGGCGAGGCCGGTGGCAGCGCCGGATTTCAGAAGCTTGCGTCTGGTAAGCATGGTGGTGGTTCCTCCCTTTTGTTTTGGTCAGGCTGGGCACTGCCCGTCGTAGGCCTGTTGCAGCAGATGGCGGATCCCGTCGCGGGTGACGGGTCGTGGGTTGGCGTAGGGGTTCTTCGTGGCGATCTCGGCGGCGCGGTCGAGGTCGGGCTCGGTCAGCCCAAGGTCTGCCAGGCGCAGGGGCGCGCCGACCGACTTGGCAAAGTGCCAGAGGCCCGCACCCGCCGTGCCGCCGAAGGTGTCGGCGATGGGTTTCAGCAGGCCTCCAACTGCGGGTTCGTTGTAGGCTGTCGTGTGGGGCAGGAGGACCGCGTGCGTTTCCGCATGCGGCAGGCCGAAGCTGCCGCCAAGGACATGGGCAAGCTTGTGATGCAGCGCCATCGAGACGTAGCCAAGCGCCGTCGAGCAGCACCAGGCAGCGTAGAGCGCGCCGGACCTAGCGTCGCGGTCCTGCGGGTCCTTCGCCAGTGCAGGAAGGGCATCGCGGAACGCAGGCAGTGCCTCGCGCACCATCGCCTCGATCACCGGGTTGCGGTCGGGGGCGTAAAGCGCCTCCATCGCGTGGGCAATGGCGTTCAGGGCCGACGTGACGGTAAGGCCAACCGGCAGCGTCAGCGTCAGGTCAACGTCATAGACCACGACCTCTGGTCGTATAGCCGGGTCGCGGCGGGTGGTCTTTTCGCCGCCTGCCGTCTCGCCCAGGATGTCGGTCATCTCGGACCCGGCGTAGGTCGTAGGGATCACCACTTGATCGGCCCCGGTGCGAACCGCGATGGCCTTGCCGAGGCCGGTGGTTGAGCCGCCGCCGAGGGAAACCACGCAGTCCGCCTGTGCGGCGCGGAAGGCACCTACCGCCTGTTCGGTCACCTCGACCGGCGTGTGCATCGTGGCCCCGGCGAAGACGCCGGCGGCTTTGTCGCCCAACCGGTCCGCCAGCGCCTCCGCCTCGGCCTTCTGGTGCGGGGTGGACAGGACCAGCGCCCGGGAATGGCCAAGGCGCGCAACCTCGTCGGGGACCTGAGCAAGCGTTCCGTGACCAAAGACGACGCGGGTATTAAGGCCGGGGAAGACGAAGGGTCGGGTCATCGGCGGGCCTCCATCCGCGGGGCGTGACCGGCGGCAAGGTCGGACAGGATGCCGTCAAGCATGGCGATCTCGGGGTCCGACACCTCATGCGGGCGGCCCGGGAACACGTCGCAGCGGAGCCGCGCTTCGGCCTGGCCTAGGGCGGCAGCAGTTTCGGCAAAGGCCGCGACTGGGATCCAGGGGTCAGCGCTTCCGGCGGAGAGGTAGACTGGAAGGCCCGAGGGCAATTCAGTGGGGCGCGCGTCAGTCGCCACGCCCACCCGGCACCCGGTAAAGCCGACCACGGCCTCCGGAGCCGCCCGACCCGAGAAGCCATGCTCCAGCGACAGGCAAGCACCCTGGCTGAACCCAGCCAGAACCAGCGGCAAGCTGGCCGCCCGGCTTCGCAGGTCCGATACCGCCACAGCCAGTCCTTCGAGGGAGGCCGCCAACTCTGCCCGCGTCGCGTCGGTCAAGGGATCGATGGCGCGGGCGTTGTACCAGGTCTTGCCTTCGGCCCGTGGCAGGACAAAGGCCACGTCTGCAGCGGACAGGCGACGAAGGACCGCCGCCTCCATCTCCTCGGGCGACTGACCGCGGCCGTGGACGAAGACGCACAGCACCTTCGCCCTCGCCGGGTCAGCGCCCCGGAACAGGATGTCCGCCACCCCCGGCATCAGAAGTTGGCCGCTTCCAGGCCAGCTTCCATCTCGGCCTGCCGATCGGCAAACCATGGCGGGAAGACAAGGCTCTTGCCGATGGCATCGGCGGGTTCGTCCTTGGCCCAGCCTTCCGGAACGGTCCAGGCCAGCTCGAACATCGCCCCGCCGGGGGAGCGCATGTACATCGACTTGAAGTACATCCGGTCCTTCTGTTCCGAGACGTCGGTATACCCCATTCCTTCCAGCCTCGCCTTCAGCGCGATCTGGTTCTCCTCGTTCCCAGTGTTGAACGCTAGATGATGCACCGTCCCCCCCGCCAGCGTCCACGTCCCCTGCGGGCTGTCGCGGTCGGTGATCAGCTCGATCACGGACCGGAGTCCGTCATTCTGCGGCACGATCCACATGCTGCCGTTCGGATCGGTCCCCTCGCGCCGGAACTGCATGCCGATATCCAGGAACTCCTCCATCGCGGACGTATCCATCACCGCGACCGCGCCGCCGTAGATGCCCTTGATCGCGACCTGGGCGGTCGTCCCCTGCGCCTCGTTCACGATGGGCGTGCGGGGATCGTCGGGGTTCTCCACCAGCTCATGCGGGATGCCGCAGGGATGGGCGAACATCACACGGGTCAGGCCGAAGCGGCTGCCCTTGGTCGCCGGGATGCCGTGCTTGTTCAGCCGGTCCACCCAGAAATCCGCAGCCCCCACCGGGATCGCCTGCATGATCGTCCGGGTCTGGTTCGTGCCGCGACGGCCATAGATGCCGGGCTTCTTGAACGGGAAGGTGGTGATGATCGTCGAGGCATCGCCGTGCTTCGACCCGTAGTACAGGTGATAGACGGGCAGCACCCCGTCGAACAGCACCGTGCGCTTGACCGAGTAAAGCCCCAGCGCCTTGGTGTAGAAGTCATAGTCTTCCTGCACGCCATGCGTGCTCATCGTCAGGTGGTGATAGCCGGAGACGAGGGCCATAAGCATCATCCTTCCTTCAGGTTGCGGGTGATGTGTCGCGGTCCAGGACCAGCGCGACGACAAGCGAGACCCCGGACTTTTCGGCGCGGAAATCGCCGATCAGGCCGGGCTTGACGGCAAAGAGCGCATCGCAGCCGATGGCCGGGTCGCTGCCGTCGAAGATCGAAGTCACCAGCCGCCGATAGCCCGGCGCGGTAACGGCAAAGTGGATGTGCGCGGGCCGGTCGAGCGAGAGGCCGATCCGTCGGGCGAGCTGCCCCACTGGACCGTCGTCGGGCAGGGAATACCCGGCGGGCCGGATACTGCGGAAATGGAAGCGGCCCTCGCCGTCGGCGATGAAGCGGCCGCGCAAATTATGTTCAGGTTGGTTGTCGGGGTCCTGGTTTTCGTAGCGACCCTCGGCATTTGCGTGCCAAACCTCGACCACGGCCCCGGCCAGCGGCTCGCCCGCCGGTCCGGTCGCGGTGCCAGACACCGCCAGCGGAACGCCGTCGCCCCCACGGCACAGGTTCGCCCCCAGCGGCAGCGCTGGTGCATCCGGGCGGTAGAACGGCCCCGGCAGTGTCGCGGGCGTGCCGCGCCCCTCCGCCTCACGCGAAACCACCGCATCGGTCAGCCCGAAGACATCGGCCAACAGCACCCATTCCTGCCGCCGGGCATCGGTCGCATAGCCCACGTCGGTCAGAAACTGCACCAGCGCGTCCAGCTCCTCGGCCGAAGGCTGGAGCTGCGCGACAACGTCATAGGCATGGCTCAGGATCAGCCGCACCGCATCACCCAGCCGGCCCGGAGCCGCAGCGGCCAGTCGCAGGCGCTGCTCTGCGCTGCCCCCCTGCCCGTTCGACCCGGTGCCCTGTCCGTCCATGCCGTTCCTCCCCCTGTGGGACCCAAGCTAGGCGGGAAAAAAGACGCGGCTAATGACTTCTTCGAAGATCAATATACCATTTCGTTATGAAGCTCTCCGAATCCCACCTCATCCAGCTTTCCGCCGTGGTCGACGCTGGCAGCGTCAGCAAGGGCGCAGCAGCTTTGGGCCTGTCCCAACCCGCCTTGTCGCGATCCCTCGCCCAGCTTGAGGCCCGCGTCGGCAAGCCGCTCTTCATCCGTGACCGCAGGCCCCTGCAGGCCACGCCCCTTGGCATGCAACTCGCCACTCATGGCCGCCGTATCCTGATGGAAAGCCGCCGCGCGACAGAGGCCGTGCAAAGCCTGTTGCGCGGTACACGTGGCCTTGTCCGCGTGTGTGGCGTGCCATTCTTCATGGATGCCATGATCAGCAGAATAATCGCCGCCTTCCAGACCCAACAGCCTGACGTCGATATCCAGCAAAGCTACGGCAATCTCACCGAGGTTGGAATGGGTCTGCGTGCCGACCAACTGGACCTTGGGATCGTGCCGCTTGGGACCTCGGGTGAGCCTGAGGGTCTGTCCTTCACCGCGATCCTGCCAGCGCGCAACGTCGTCTGTTGCCGGACGGGGCATCCACTTACGCACGCAAAGCGCCTGACAACGGGCGATCTCGGCCGTTTCCCCTGGATTGCACCGCTTCCCGGCTCGCCACTTCTTGCGGACCTCTTCGCAATTCGCTCTTCTTTGGGGTCAATCGACCTCGACATACGCTATTCAGGGGGGTCGCTCCTGTCGGTCATCAACTACATGTCCGAAACCGATGCCCTCGCGGTCCTGCCGTTTTCGGTCTGGTTCGCCGAGCGCAAGCACTACCGCATCGCCGTCCTCCCAGTCGATATACCGCAGCCACAGCGCCATCTTGGTATTCTGCGCGTCGCGGGACTACCCGCGAACCCCGCTGCCGCCGCCTTTGCGGAGTATGTGGTGCAATCTTTCGAACGGATGCAGCAGCAGATTCTTCGACATGAGAATGCAGTGGTTTGGCGGCGCTAGGGTCCGGGAGCATGAACAGGTCAACCTTGAAGGTGGACAATGGAATTCGGTCCCTCTCCGAACCCCTGCCTCAACTGAAGAAGGTTGGATACTGACCCGCTCCAGCCTGTCAGATGCCTGTCACCTGGCACGAACACCATGAAAGCTGGAAGCGCAGCATTCGATCAACATAGTCGCGAATGACAGCCAAGGGCCGAAAGTGACCGCCGGGACGATGAGGGCAGGAACAGGACACTTGTGATTACCGCCAGGAGGGTGGCGCCAGCGGCTGAAATCGTACAGCTTCAAGCGATAGGCATGGGCGGGCCGTGAAATGACGGGTTCGGGATCGTTATCCGTTCATCAAGCCTGCTTGCACTGCTAGGCCTCTTGCTTCGAGCGGTATTGCTGCCATGCTTTGTCTTCAAGCTGGAACTGAGGGATCTTGGCAGTCGAGCGGTTCATCGTCGAAGGCGATCTGCGGGCAGAGAGCTTCCTGCCCTGGATCGTCCGTCATCTGCAGCGCCTCGGGCTTCAGGGGGTTCCGATCCGATGTGCCGACGGGCACGTGGAAATCACCCTGAGCGGGCCCGCAGACCTGATCGACGCAATGGAACTGGGCGTTTCCCTTGGCCCGATCGATGTCTGGGTTGAAGCAATCGTTCGGCGGCGTCTGGAGAACGGTGACGTCTCGTGACACTGCGCTGCTCACAAACTGGTTACTTATTGGGCGCACCGGTCTAACAATCAGGCAAGACGCCCGATTCCCTTTGGCGACCGCCCAGGCCAACCTTCCCGGCAGGACAGTCATCCGAAGTCGACATAGCGTGACCTGAAGACCGTTTGACGGAACTGGAAGAATGACTGCTGCCTGGACTCCTGTCGCGCTGGCGCGTGACCTTCCCCGGTTGTGTGTAATGCCCGTCTGTGTCGACGGGATCGAACTGGCGTTGTGGCGCAGTGCGACGGGCCGTCTGGCGGCCTGGGCCGACCGTTGCCCGCACCGTGGCATGCGTCTGTCGCACGGCTTTGTCCGGGGCGAAGCGCTGTCGTGCATCTACCACGGCTGGAGCTATGGAGCGGAAGGCAACTGCCTGCGGATCCCGGCCCATCCCGACCTTGAACCGCCCGAGGCGATCCGCGTGCCGGTCTACCATGCGGCAGAGAGCGGCGGGGTGGTCTGGGTCGCGACACAAGCCACCGACGCCCCTCCGCCTGTCGTTGAAGGCGCGCCCCTGCGGTCCCTTACCGTCGAGCGCGCGGTGGACTGGGCTGCTGCCGGCCTTTCGCTGTCAGGCCCAGTCGCACGGGGTGATTTGTCAAGTATTGGCGTGACGATCCTTGTTCAGCCCCTGCCGCAGGGCCGCCAAGCGCTGCACGTCCTGGCGGAAGCCGCCCCCCCCGCCGCCCTGAAAGAGGTGTCGCGCGATCTGGAAGGCCTGCGCCGGCAGGCCGAGGAGGCCCTGGCATGACCGATCCCATCCGCGACGAATGGTATCCGGTGGCCCTGGTCAGCCAGTTGCAGCACGCGCCCCGCGATACGCAGCTCTTGGGCGAGCCGATCCGCGTGACCCTGCGCGACGGCCAGCCCGTGGTCACGGCCTCGGGGCGCGAGCTGCCCGCGCAGGCCCGTTACGGCCATGTCTGGACCAGCCTCGGCTCCCCCACCCGCCCGCTGTTCGACATTCCCGAAGCCGACCAGCCCGGACGGCGTCTGGTCGATGTGGGCCTCGTCCGCGTCAAATGCTCACCCCTGCGCGCCGTCGAAAACTTCCTCGACATCGCGCATTTTCCCTTTGTCCACACCGACATCCTGGGGGCCGAGCCGCATACCGAGGTAGGGCGCTATGACGTCGCCATCCGCGACGAGGTGGATGAGGTCTGGGCCACCAAGGTGCAGTTCTACCAGCCGCAAGCCGCGAAGTCGGCCGAAGGCGGGATCACAACCGAATACATGTACCGCGTGCCCGCGCCCACAGTCTCGATCCTGTACAAGACCTGCCCGCCGCGCCCCGGCGAATGGGATGTCATCACCATTTTCGTGCAGCCCCTGACCGAGACCTTGTGCGAAGTCTGGCCCTGGATGGCGCTGTTCGACGATGTGACGCCCCTGACCGACCTGATCCATTTCCAGC
>JAIXSA010000081.1 GCA_027484915.1 Paracoccaceae bacterium
GGCCTTTCGGGCCCAGCGTGACCTTCACGGCATCGGCAAGGATGTTCACGCCGCGCAGCATGCGGTCGCGGGCATCGGTGTCAAACTTGACGTCTTTAGCAGCCATTATGATAGCTCCTTGAATGGGTTGATTGCGGAACGCGTAGGTCGGGCTTCAGCCCAACTCCCCTCAGGAAATGATCCCGAGGATGTCGCTTTCCTTCATGATCAGCAGCTCTTCGCCGTTCAGGGTCACTTCGGTGCCCGACCACTTGCCGAACAGGATCCGGTCGCCGGCCTTGACCGACGGCGCGATCAGCTCGCCCGAGTCCTTGCGGGCACCCTCGCCCACGGCGACGATCTCGCCCTCGGCGGGCTTTTCCTTGGCGGTGTCGGGGATGATCAGCCCGCCCTTGGTCTTTTCGTCGGAGGCGATACGCTTGACCAGAACGCGGTCATGCAGCGGTTTGAAAGCCATCTGGGGTACTCCCTTGAGTTTCCAGGTTTGATCTCGATTAGCACTCAGCTTGCCCGAGTGCTAACGGGCCATCAGTTAGGCGAAGCCCCGCCACGTGTCAACACCCCGACCCGGCTTTTCGCATTGCCTTTTGCCCAGCCGGTGCCACGATGCGGATGAATCCTTTTAGCCCTGCAAGGTCGCATGTCCCGCCTGATCTCCCTTCTCTCCGGCCTCGCCGTCGCGTGGCTTGCCGTCTCTCCCGCCCTCGCCGCCTGCGCCGGTCGCAGCCTCTTCACCGAGATGGAGCCCGCACGGTTGGCCGAGGTGAAGGCCGCCGCCGCTGACGTCCCCTTCGCGACCGGCAATTTCTGGCGGGCGACCCGTGGTGACGAGGTCATCACCATCGCCGGGACCTACCACTTCGACGACCCGCGCCATGCCCCGAACCTCGCCGCGCTGACCCCCCACATCACCTCGGCCACCACCGTCCTCGTCGAAGCCGGACCCGAAGAGGAAAAGGCCCTGATGGCGCTGATCGCCAAGGACCCTTCGACGATGGTCATCACCGAAGGCCTGCCGTTGAACCAGCGCCTCCCGCCCGAGGTTTGGGACCCCTTGAAGGAAGCGCTCTCGAATCGCGGCATTCCGCCGTTCATGACCGCCAAGTTCCAGCCCTGGTACGTGCTCACCCTGCTGTCCATCCCGCCCTGCGCGATCACCGCGATGGCTGACAAGCCCAAGGGGCTTGACGGTGCCGTGATCGATACGGCGCTTGCCGCCGGTGTTCCGGTCCGGGGACTGGAACCCTTCGACACGCTCTTCACAATCTTCGACGGCATGACTGCCGAGGAACTGACCGAGATGCTGGTCTCCACCCTCGCCATCGAAGACATGAGCGAGGACTACTTCACCACCCTCGTCGACAGCTACTTCGCCGGCGAAAGCCGCCAGGCTTGGGAGCTGATGCGCTTCGTCAGCTACGATCTGCCCGGCTACACCCGCGACCAGATCGACGCCGACTTCGCCCGGATGGAAGAGCTTGTCTCTTCCTCCCGCAACCGCGCCTGGATTCCGGTTCTCACCGAAGCGGCCGCCCAGGGCCCGGTCTTCACCGCCTTCGGAGCGCTCCACCTCTCGGGCGAGGATGGCGTGCTGAACCTGCTCCAGAAGGAAGGCTTCACGCTGGAAGAGTTGCCCCTGTGATCCTTCCCGGTCAGCTTTCCCGCCTTTACATCCTCGACCTCGGCCTCTTCGATGTCCGCGGGGGCGAGCGGATCATCGGCATCCCGGCCTACCTGATGCAGACCGACCGGGGCGCGAACATCCTGATGGACACCGGCTTTCCGCCCGACTACCTAACCGACCCCAACCGCCCGGAGCAGGACGGCCTCCCCCGCTTTGGCCGCCTGATCGACTTCCGCCGCGACCAGACCGCCGAAGGCGCGCTGGCCCTTCTCGGCCTCGCACCAAAGGACATCGACCTCGTCATCCTCTCCCACGGCCACATCGACCACGTGGGCTCCCTGCCGCTTTTCGCCCACGCCCCCATCGTCCTCACCGCCCGCGAACGGGCCGAACCCGCGCCGCTCTACTTTGGCAGCGTCCGCCCGATCCCCTGGCCCGAGGCGACCTACCACCTGATCGACGCCGACACCCCGGTCTGCGAGGGCCTCACCCTTCTCCCCACTCCCGGCCACACGCCCGGCCACCTCTCGGCCCTCCTCGACCTCCCCGACGGCCGCCGCGTGATCCTGGCCGCCGACGCGATCAACCGCGCCTCGGAACCCGATGAGGCCTTCGCCGATTCGATGGACCCCGCCGCCTCCCAGACCTCCGCCGCACGGCTTCAGTCCCTCGTCACCCCCGGCGCCACGCTGATCTACGGGCACGAACCCAGCCAGTGGCCCGCACTGCCCAAATCCCCGCAACCGTGGTGACCGATCGCCGCCTGGGCCTTGCCATGGTCTTCGTCTCCACCCTGGCGTGGAGCACGGCGGGCCTCTTCATCCGCGCCGCCGACACCGACTTTCCCACCCTCCTGGTCTGGCGCGGAATCTTCGGCGTCCTTGGCATGACCTGCGTCATCCTGATCTTCCAGGGCCGCGCCGGGTTTGCCCGCTTCTTGCACCTCGGCCGCCCCGGCTGGGCCTATGTCGGCGTCACCGTCCTGACGCTGCCCGCCTATCTCGGCAGCCTGCACCTGACCTCCATCGCCCATGTCGCGATCATCTACGCCACAGTCCCCCTGATGACCGCCTGCCTCGCCTGGCTTGTGTTGCGTGAGGCCGCACCGCGATCAGCCATCATCGCCGCCTTGATCGCCTTGGGGGGCGCGGTGATCATGGTCGGCCTCAGCACCGACGGCACTCTGACCGGGGACATCCTCGCCCTGTTCATGACCTTCGGCATGGCGGTGCAGGTCGTCCTTGCCCGGCGTCACCCCGACATTCCAGCCCTCGCCGCCGGGATGCTGGCAACCCTGATCACCATCCTGGCCGCCCTTCCCTTCCTTTCCGACGGGATACCCGACGCAAGGACGATCACCATCCTCGCCGTCTTCGGCCTGTCGAACTCGCTTCTGGGCTTTACCCTGTTCCTCCTCGGCTCGGCCCGCATCCCCGCCGTGGAAACCGCCCTGATCGGCGCCTTGGAGGCCCCCATCGCCCCCCTCTGGGTCTGGCTGATGTTCGGCGAAACCCCCGGCCCCGCCACCCTTCTGGGAGGGGCGATCGTCTTTGCCGCTGTCTTCTGGCACATCCTGCACAGCGCCCGCAGCGCGCCGAAGTAAAGCAGGGACGCCCCGACCGGGACGCCCCCCTTGGCCCTAGCGCTGCCCCGATTTGCTGGGAATCATCCCTCGCTTCGGCACCAGTTTCAGGCCTTGCGGCCCTTTCGCCGCCTTCAGGATAGACGGGTCAAACCCCAACCCTTTCGCGCCCTTGGTCAACGGCTTCAGCCCCGCCAAAGCGGGTCTTCCAGTCTTTGTGTTCGGCATGATCTACCCCTGTCTTGGAATTGCGTTCGGCCGGAATTCGGCCACAAAACGGCGCTTACGCCGAAACGGTCTTGTCCATTGTCAGGGCACTCCTTGGCTGAAGGCTGCATCCGGGCCATCCGGCCCCTCTTACTGCCCCCACGGGGGCGTCAGACCTGCTTGTCCATCGCACAGCGCTCCTCTGCCAAGGGCGTCAGGATGCCACAAACACCCCCGCGTGACAACCGTCCCACCCTCGCCTATACCGCGCCCGAACCGTCGCACCAGCTTCCAAGGGCATCCAATGACCACCCTCGTCTTCGGCCACAAATCCCCCGACACCGATTCCACCGGCTCGCCCATCATCTGGGCCTGGTACCTGAACGAAACCGGCACCCCGGCGAAACCCGTCATGCTGGGGGAGCCCAACACCGAAGCCGCCTTCGTGCTGAAGCACTGGGGCCTTGAGAAACCCGCGATCATCCAGGACGTCACCGCCGACGACAGCGTCGTGATCGTCGACACCAACAACCCGGCCGAGCTCCCCGCGTCCATCAACGACGCCAAGATCCAGGGCATCATCGACCACCATATGCTGGTCGGCGGCATCAAGACCAAATCGCCCATCGACATCACCATTCGCCCGCTGGCCTGCACCGCGACCATCATGCACGACCTGATGGGCGACCATGCCGCCAAGGCACCGAAACACATCAAGGGCGCGATGCTGTCCTGCATCCTCTCCGACACGCTCGAATTCCGCTCGCCCACCACCACCCCCCACGACCGCGCCGTGGCCGAGAAACTTGCCAAGGACCTAGGCGTGAACATCACCGACCTCGCCACCAAGATGTTCGAGGCCAAGTCCGACGTCTCCGCCTTCTCGGACGCCGCACTCCTGCGGATGGACTCCAAGGAATACAACGTCGCAGGCAAGGAGCTTCGCGTCTCGGTCCTGGAAACCACCGCGCCCAAGGTCGTCCTTGACCGCAAGGACAGCCTGATGCGCTCGATGGTCGACGTGGCCAAGGAAGACGGCGCCGATCAGGTCCTCCTCTTCGTCGTCGACATCATCAGGGAAGAGGCGACGCTTCTGGTCCCGAACGATCTCGTGAAGCAACTGGCCGAGGCCTCCTTCGGCGCCAAGGTCACCGGCGACACCGTCGTCCTGCCCGGCATCATGAGCCGCAAGAAGCAGATCATCCCGGCGCTTAAGCTCTGACCCCAGCGGTGTTGCGCAACCTTCCGTCTCTGCGCGCGTAGAGACGGAAGGAAGACGCCTGCAAGACGGAAACAAGACTGCCGTTCCAGTCCCGAAAGGACCCAGAATGACCGAGATCATCCGCGCCCTCGCCGACCTGACGGGCCGCTACGACGCCGTCTTCTGCGACCTCTGGGGCTGCCTGCATAACGGCAAAGCCGCCTATCCCGCCGCCGTATCGGCCCTGCAGGGTTTCCGCGCGACAGGCGGCAAGGTCGTCCTCTTGACCAACGCGCCCCGGCCAAAATCCAGCGTCATCAAGCAGTTGGACGGCCTTTCCGTCCCCCGCGACGCCTATGACCTTGTCGTCACCTCGGGCGATGCCGCCCAGATGGGCATGCTATCCGGCGCCGTGGGCAGGAAGGTCCACTTCATCGGCGCGCCCAAGGATGAACCTTTCTTCACCGATTTCGCCGAGGATCTTGCCGGCTACGCTGCAAGCCAACCACCGATCACCCGCGTCCCCCTGAACGAAGCCGAAGGGATCGTCTGCACCGGCCTTTTCGACGACCTGACGGAAACCCCCGACGACTACCGCGCCACCCTCCTCATGGCAAAAACTCTTGGCCTGCCAATGCTTTGCGCTAATCCCGACATCATCGTTGACCTTGGAGACCGCCGCCTCTACTGCGCGGGCGCTTTGGCACAGGCCTATGAACAGATGGGTGGCCAGACCCTCTACTTCGGCAAGCCCCACCCCCCGATCTACGACCTCGCCCGCCGCCGCCTTGCCGAGGCCGGCGTCTCCGCCGACCCGCAGATCCTCTGCATCGGCGACGGCATCCGCACCGACATCCAAGGTGGCATCGGTGAGGGCCTGGACACCCTCTTCATAACCGGCGGGCTTGAGGCCGAACGCTTTGGCACCGACGTCGAGGCCCCCGAGGCCGGTCTCCTTCTTCCGTGGCTCGAAGGCGAGCAGCTCTCGCCCACTTTCGCGATGGGCCGCCTCCGCTAGGTAACAATCGTTCATTCATTGCGCACAGATTGAACAAATCTTGCGCAACGGATTGTGCCGCGCTGCGGCATGTGCTAGCCTTTACCCGCGTCGGAAAGGATTCGTTCACCATGCTCGACAACATGCCCCGCGGCACCATCTGCATCGAGGACATCGAAATCGGCATGTCCCGCCACCTGTCGAAGGTCGTAACCGACCGGGATATCGAGCTTTTTGCCGAGGTTTCCACCGACCGGAATCCCGTCCACCTGGATGAGCAGTACGCGCAGGACACCATCTTCGAAGGCCGCATCGCCCACGGGATGCTGACCGCCGGCCTCATCTCCGCCGTCATCGGCGAACAGCTTCCCGGCCACGGCACGGTCTACCTTGGCCAGTCCTTGCGCTTCATGGCCCCTGTCCGCCCCGGCGACATGGTCCGGGCCGAGGTCACCGTGACCGCCATCGACCACGCAAAGCGCCGAGTCACCCTTGAAACCCTCGCCTCGGTGGGTAAAACCGTTGTGCTGAAGGGTGAGGCGCTGGTTCTTGCGCCCAGCCGCAAGTTCGACTGACGGGGCAGACGCCCCCTGCAAGGGTGCGGATGCAAATTCACCAGGATTACCAGTGGCTTGACCCGAAGGCCCGCGGCACCTCGGTCGCGATGGGCAACTTCGACGGCGTCCACCGTGGCCACCAGTCGGTGATCGACCTTGCCCGAACCGACGCGCCCCTTGGCATCATCACCTTCGAACCCCACCCCCGCCAGTTCTTTGCCCCGCAAAGCCCCGCCTTCCGCCTGATGAACGCCGAGGCCCGCGCGAACCGACTGGCCCGCCTTGGGGTCGATCATCTGTTCCAACTCCCCTTCGACGCCACCCTCGCTAGCCTGACGCCAGAGGGCTTCGTGAGCGCTGTCCTGCACGACGGGCTCGGCATCTCCCATGTCGTCGTGGGCGCCGACTTCTGCTTCGGCAAGGGCCGCGCCGGAAACGCAAGGGACCTCTCAACCCTCTGCGAAGCCAAAGGAATCCGCACCACCATCGCCCCCCTTGTCGCCGACAACGGGACCGAGATCTCCTCGACCAACATCCGCCGCGCGCTGACCGAAGGCCGTCCCCAGGATGCCGCCGCGATGCTCGGGCACTGGCACCGGATCGAAGGCGCGGTCCTGCATGGTGAAAAGCGCGGCCGCGAGCTTGGCTACCCCACCGCCAACATGTCTGTCGACGGCCTTCACTTGCCGAAACTGGGCGTCTATGCCGTCCTCGTCGACATCCTGACCGGCCCTCAGGCAGGCAGCCACCACGGCGTTGCCAGCCTGGGCGTCCGGCCCATGTTCGGCGAGAACCGCCCGAACCTTGAAACCTTCCTCTTCGACTTCAAGGGCGACCTCTACGGCCAGCACCTTTCCATCGCCCTCGTCGACTACCTCCGCCCCGAGTTGAAGTTCGACGGCCTACCCGCCCTCATCACCCAGATGGACGCCGACAGCGCCCGCGCCCGTGACATCCTTGCCGCGCTGTAGCCCCTTCCCTTTTCCGCGCCGCCACCGCACCTTGGCCGCATGACCGCGCTTCGCCCCCGTTTCTGGGAAACCGTTCCCCTGAACAAGATGACCCAGGCCGAATGGGAGGCGCTCTGCGACGGCTGCGGCAAGTGCTGCCTGAACAAGCTGGAATACGAAGACACCGGAGAGGTCGCCTATACGCGCGTCGCCTGCCGTCTGTTTGATGGCGACACCTGTCAGTGCATGGACTATCCGAACCGCAAGATGCACGTTCCGGAATGCGTTGTCCTGACGCCCAAGACCCTGCCGAAAATCGCCTACTGGATGCCATCCACCTGTGCCTACAAGCTGCTGTTCCAGAGGAAGAAGCTTCCAGATTGGCACCCACTGGTCACCGGCGTTCCGGACAGCACCCACACGCAGGGCCAGTCGATCAAGGGGCTGACGCTCTCGGAACTGGACATCCCTGAAGACGACTGGGAAGACTATCTGATCGAGGAAAACCCCTGATGCGCTTTGCCTCTGACAACACCTCCGGCGCCGCCCCCGAAGTCCTCGCCGCCATCGTCAAGGCCAACGAAGGCTATGAGCGCAGCTACGGCGCCGATGCCGCTATGGCCCGTGTCACCGACCTTGTCCGCGACCTCTTCGAGGCGCCCGAGGCCGAAGTCCGCCTTGTCGCCACCGGCACCGCCGCCAACGCGTTGGCCATCGCCACCCATGTCCAACCCTGGGACGGCGTCTTCTGCCACGCCCGCGCCCATATCGCCGAAGATGAATGCAACGCGCCCGAGTTCTATTCGGGCGCCAAGCTGGTCCTGATCCAAGGCGAGCACGGCAAGATCACCCCCGACGCCCTAGCTCAGGCCCTTTCCACCACTGGCGAAAGCGGCGTCCACGGCGTCCAGCGCGGGATGCTGTCCCTCACCAACGTGACCGAGGCGGGGACGGTCTACACCCCCGCCGAAATCGCCGCGCTGACCAAGCTCGCCAAGGCCAAGGGCATCCCCTGCCACCTGGACGGCGCGCGGTTCGCCAACGCGCTGGTCGCGACGAAAGCAACCCCAGCCGAGATGACCTGGAAAGCCGGGATCGATGTCCTGTCGCTTGGCGGCACCAAGAACGGCTGCCTGGGGGTGGAAGGCGTCGTCCTCTTCAACCCGGCCAAGGCCTGGGAGCTGGAGCTTCGCCGCAAGCGCGGCGGGCATCTCTTCTCCAAGCACCGCTTCCTGTCGGCGCAGATGGAGGCCTATCTGACAGGCGGCCTCTGGCTCAAACTTGCAGCCCAGGCCAACGCGATGGGCCAACGCCTGGTCGAAGGCCTGCGCCATCGGCAGGCGCATGTCCCTCCGGCGGATGCCAATATGCTTTTCCCCGAATGGTCCGCCGGCCACCACGAACGACTGGAAGCCGCAGGCGCGCACTATTACCGCTTTCCCGCCCCCCAGGGCCGCGAGAGGGCCCGCCTCGTCGCGTCCTGGTCGACGGCCGAGGCTGATGTCGACCGTTTTCTTGCCGCCTTCTGACCCATTTGCTCCACCCCACAGGATTTTCGCACCGTTAGCGGTCGCGCCGGTTTGCAACCGCAAAACCCGGTGATAAGCGAAGCGCACCCGAATCCGCTGCCCCGGAGTCTCCATGCCCGCTGTCACCGAACCGAAGCTCATCGCCGGTAACGCCAACCTCTCCCTCGCCAAGTCCATCGCACGGCGGATGTCGATGCACCGGGGGATGAGCGTGAACCTGGTGGACGCGCGGGTCGAACGCTTCAACGACCAGGAGATCTTCGTCGAGGTTTTCGAGAACGTCCGCGGCGAGGACATGTATGTCATCCAGCCGACCTCGAACCCGGCGAACGACAACCTGATGGAGCTTCTGATCATGACCGACGCCCTGCGTCGGTCTTCCGCTTCCAGGATCACCGCCGTCATCCCCTACTTCGGCTACGCCCGCCAGGACCGCCGCGCGAAGGCCCGCACGCCGATCACCGCCAAGCTGGTCGCGAACATGATCGAAACGGCGGGGATCGACCGCGTCCTGACTCTCGACCTGCACGCCGCGCAGATTCAGGGCTTCTTCGACGGGCCCGTGGACCACCTGTTCGCGATGCCGGTGCTGCTCGAGCACTTCCGCTCGCAGCTCGACCCGTCGACCTTGACGGTCGTGTCGCCCGACATGGGCCGCGTGCGCGTCGCCGACATCTGGAGCGACAA
>JAIXSA010000003.1 GCA_027484915.1 Paracoccaceae bacterium
AAGGGCGCGGTGGTGCCCGGCGTGTCGGTTCCCCTGCCGGGCCCGGTGCCGCGCGGGCACAAACTGGCGACGCGGGCGATTGCCAAGGGCGAGATCGTGTTGCGCTACGGCCAGTCCATCGGCCAGGCAACCGAGGATATCGCCGCAGGGGGGCATATTCATACGCACAACCTTGGCATGGGGCCGCACAGCACGGACTACGCGATGGGAACGCAGGCCACGCCGCTGCCCGCGCTGCCGGTGCGCGAGTTCATGGGCTATCATCGCGCGGACGGGCAGGTTGGAACACGGAACTACATCGGCATCCTGACCTCGGTAAACTGCTCCGGCTCTGTCGCCCGCTTCATCGCCGAGGCGGCAGAGAAGGACCCGGTCCTGTCTTCGATGCCGAACATCGACGGCTTCGTCTCCATCGTCCACAACACCGGCTGCGGCATGTCCGGGGTGAACGAGGGCTACGACACCCTGATGCGCACGCTGAAGGGCTATGCGCGGAATGCGAACTTCGGCGGTATCCTTCTGGTGGGCCTTGGTTGCGAGGTGATGCAGGTTCCGGACCTGGTGGGGCAGGGGCGGCTGCGGCCTGACGGCAACTTCCGCTACATGACGATCCAGGGGACCGGAGGCACGCGGGCGACCATCGAGAAGGGGCTGGAGGTGCTGCGCGAGATGGCCGAGGTCGCTTCCAAAGTCTCCCGCGCCCCGGCGCCGGTATCGAAGCTCATCATCGGGCTGCAATGCGGCGGGTCTGACGGCTATTCCGGGATCACCGCTAACCCAGCGCTGGGCCATGCCAGCGATCTTCTGGTCCGGATGGGTGGCACGACGATCCTGTCGGAGACGCCCGAGATCTACGGGGCCGAACATCTCCTGACCCGCCGGGCGGTCAGTACAGAGGTCGGGGAAAAGCTGATCGACCGGATCAAGTGGTGGGAGAACTACACGGCGATCAACGGCGGCGAGATGGACAACAACCCCAGCCCCGGCAACAAGCGCGGCGGGTTGACGACGATCCTGGAAAAGTCGCTGGGTGCCGTTGCCAAGGGCGGCACCGCGCCCCTCTCCGGGGTCTACAAGTTTGCCGAGCCGATCACGGCGCCCGGCTTCGTCTACATGGACAGCCCCGGATATGACCCCTGCAGCGTCACCGGCCAGATCGCCAGCGGTGCGACGATGATCGTCTTCACCACCGGGCGCGGATCGGTCTCGGGCTACAAGCCCAGCCCCTGCATAAAGCTTGCGACCAACAACGAGATGTACCAGCGGATGGCCGAGGACATGGACATCAACTGCGGCGACATCATCGACGGCGTAAGTATCGAGGCCAAGGGCGCGGAAATCCTGGAAAAGATCATCGCCGTGGCCTCGGGCGAACGGACGCTGTCCGAGGAGCTGGGCTTTGGCGGGGCGGAATTCGTGCCCTGGCAGATCGGCGCGGTGATGTGACTACAGACGGTAGAAGCCCCGCGCCGTCTCGCGGAAGATCTGGCGCTTTTCCGTCTCGGACAGGTCGGCGATGAGCTCGTCCACCAGTGCCACCCAGCCCGGATAGGTGATGCGCAGGGTCGACACCGGCCAATCGCCGCCGAACATGATCCGGGAAGGCCCGAAGGCCTCCAGCGCGACCTCCATGTAGGGGCGCAGCGTCGCGGCCGTCCAGTCGGCAGCGGCTTCGGTGGCGACACCGGACAGCTTGCAGACCACGTTTTCGCGCCGGGCCAGCTCGCGCACCTGATCGGCCCAGGGCTGCATGAGGCCGGCCGCGATGCCGGGCTTGGCGATGTGGTCCAGCACCATCGGCACATTGGGGCAGGCGTCGACCAACCCGATGGTCGCCTGCAACTGCGGATGCTTGAGGCAAAGGTCGAAAGACAGCCCGTAATCGGCAAGCGCCCGGACACCGGCAATGAAATCGGGCCGCTGGCAGTACGCCGGATCGGGCTGGTCCTGATAGATGCGCCGGACACCCCGGACCTTGTCGGTCGCGGCCAGACGTTCAAGCTCGGCCCGCGCGGCATCGCCTTTCTCCAGCGGCGCGTTGCAGACCATCGCGGCGATCCTGGGTTCCTCCTTCGCCCATTGAAGCACCTGCTGCGCTTCGTCGAAGGCCTGGTCGATCGCCGCATCGCATTCCAGGAACACCAGCGCCTCGATGGCGACCCCGGCACTGGCGGCCCGGAAGTCCGCAGGCAGGAAGGCGCGGTCCAACGGCGGGAAATGCCAGGGGTACCGAAGAAGCTTGGGGTCCCAGAGGTGCAGGTGGCTGTCGACGATCGGGAAGCTGGGCATCGGGGTCTCATGTGCTGGTTGGCACCCATGCTACACTGGCAAGCGCCGTTGGGAAGAGGCGCGCGTCTGCCTGTCCTTCACCACCGGGGAAACGGAATTGGGCAGATGCTGCGGCCCGATTTTTCTCCCGGCCCGCAAACGGGGCCTTCCCAGATGGCCGACATCCGGTAACGTTGCAGGCAGGACTGCCGGTTGGGGACAGGGAATGGAACTGGGACTGCAACGCGGGGCGGTGATCGTCACGGGCGCGGCAAGCGGGATCGGCGCGGCCATCGCCCGACTGCTGGCCGCCGAAGGGGTGGGCGGGCTGGTCCTCACCGACCGCGACGCCCCGGGACTGGCGCGGATGGCGGCAAGCCTGGCCCCAACATCTGTCGAGACGGTGGTTGCCGACCTTGCGGACGCTTCGGCCCCTGCCGGGATCGCGGCGGCGGCAGTGGCACGGTTCGGTCGGATCGACGGGCTGGTCAATGCAGCCGGCCTGACCACGCGCGGCTCGTTCCGCACGGGGACGGCCGAAATTTGGGATACGCTTTTTGCGGTGAACGGTCGCGCCGGGTTTCTGCTCATGCAGGCGGCCATCGCCGACATGCAGCGGCGCGGGGCAGGGGGCACAATCGTCAACATCCTGTCGATGAACGCGCATTGCGGCATTCCCGAACTGGCGATCTATTCGGCGTCCAAGGGCGCGATGGTCACCCTTACGAAGAACGCGGCCCACGCCCACATGGCAGACCGCATCCGGGTCAACGGGATCAACCTCGGCTGGGTCGCCACGGAAACCGAACACCGTATCCAGACTGCGCTTCTGGGCGAGGACTGGGAGGCGACCGTGGCCGCTGCAGAACCGCTGGGTCGCCTCGTCACTGCCGAAGAATGCGCCCGGCTGGCGACATTCCTCTTGTCCGACGCTTCGGTCCCGATGAGCGGGGCGATCATCGACTTCGAGCAGCGGGTGGCGGGGGCGCGATGACCGAGGCAAGCCCGCCCCGCGATTTCGAAGCGCTCCGGGCGGCGCTGGTCGCGCGGTCGGGGCGGTTGTCGAAGCGACTGTCGCAGGTGGCGCAGTTCTTCCTCAACCATCCCGAAGAGGTCGCCGTCTCGACCCTGGTCCGCCTGGCCGAGCTTGCGGTTGTCCCCCCGGCGACCATCACCCGCTTTGCAAAGGAGCTGGGCTTCCAGGGTTTCGCCGACCTCCAGCTTGTCTTCCGCGAGCGGCTGCTTGGCCCGCGCGTGCCCTATGCCGAACGGCTGTCCGGGGTGGGGGACGGCGATCTGGACCAGCCGGGTCTGGTTTTCGGCGGCTTCGTGCAGGCGGCGGTCCAGTCGCTACTGCGGATCGAAGAGGCGCTGGACCGCGACCAGCTGGCGGCCTGCGTCGAGGTGCTGGCGGCGTCCGAAGTGGTGCATGTCGCGGCGGCACGGGGGGCCTTCGGGCTGGGGGCCTATACCGTCTACGGGCTGGGCAGCATCGGGCGGCGGGCGCAGCTGATCGACAACATCGGCGCAATGCGGGCGATGCAGGTGGCGGCGATGGGTCCGGCGGATACCCTGCTGGCGATGACCTTCGACGACTACACGCCCGAGACGGTCGAGGTGGTGAAGCTGGCCGCCCAGCGGGGCAACCGGGTGCTGGTCATCACCGACAACGCGCTTTCCCCGGTGGCGGGACTGGCGACCCATGTCCTTTACGTCAACGAGGCCCGGCTGGGGCATTTCCGCAGCCAGGTCCCGGCAATGGTCGTCGCGCAGGCGATGATCGTCGGGCTGGGCCGCAGGCTCGGTTCGGTCGAAACCATTCAAAACCGAAAAAATGAAAACTCCATTGCAACGACTCGGCGTTTGCCCAAGGATGGCGGTGGGAGGACGTCATGATGCACAGCCGGTTCGACTTTGCGGACGCCGAGGTCGTGGTCGTCGGCGCCAGCCGCGCCGGGATCGGGGCCGCCATCGCGCGGGCCTTCCAGGAGGCCGGGGCCAGGGTGGAGATCACCGGGGCCGAACCGGAACCCGCGCCCGAGGATGCGGCCCGCTTCGGCTATACCCAGCTTGACGTGACGGACGGGGCAGCGGTGAAGGACTTCGCCGCGAAGCACGAGAAGGTCGATGTGCTGGTCAACTGCGCCGCGATCACCGCCCGGGGCGAAGAGATGGCGCCGGAGTTCTTCGCCCATGTGGTCAATGTCAACCTGCACGGCACCTTCCGCATGGCCGAGGCGTTTCATGACCAGCTTGCGGCCGCCAAGGGGGCGCTGATCAACGTGGCGTCCATGTATGCGATGTTCGGCAGCCCGAAGAACCCGGCCTATGGCGCGAGCAAGGCCGCCGTGGTGCAGTTGACGAAATCGCTCGCCATTGCCTGGGCCGGGGATGGCATCCGGGTGAACGCCGTGGCCCCCGGCTTCATCGTCACCCAGCAGTCCGCCCGCAGCCGCACCGATCCGACCCATGTGGCAAACGTCTCGGCCCGGACCCCGATGGGCCGCTGGGGCCAGCCCGAGGATATCGCCGGACCGGTCCTGTTCCTGGCGTCCAGCGCATCGGCCTTCATGACCGGCACCTGCCTTGCCATAGACGGGGGATATTCCGTTGTCTGACCTTTCCACCATAGGCGCCGCCGTCATCGGCACCGGTTTCATCGGTGCGGTCCACCTTTCGACCCTTCGTCGCCTCGGGATTCCCATCGTCGGCGTCCTCGGCTCCAGCGCTGCACGGGGGGCCGAACGGGCACGGGCGCTGGGCGTGGCGAAGGCCTACGGGTCTCTGGATGAACTGCTGGCCGACCCGGCGGTGCAGGTGGTCCACGTCACGTCGCCCAACGTGGCGCATTATCCGCAGGTCAAGGCGATCCTGGCGGCTGGCAAGCATGTGATCTGCGAAAAGCCCCTCGCCATGACCGCCGCGCAGTCGGCCGAGATGGTGGCGATGGCCCGCGCCTCGGGCAAGGTCGCGGCGGTCTGCTACAACACCCGCTTCTACCCCCTGAACCAGCATGCCCACGGCATGATGAAGTCCGGTGAGCTGGGCGACCTGCGGCTCATCACCGGGCATTTCCACCAGGACTGGCTGGCCAAGGACACCGACTGGAACTGGCGGCTGGAGGCCGAAGAGGGTGGGCCGCTGCGGTCGGTCAGTGACATCGGCACGCACTGGGTGGACCTGACGAATTTCATCACCGGGCAAAAGCCCGTGGCCGTCATGGCCGAGCTTGCGACCTTCATCCCCGAACGCCAGAAGCCCACCGGCCCGGTCGAGACCTTCACGGCCACCAAGGGCCCGACCGAGACCCGCAGGATCGAGACCGACGATGCGGCGACGATCCTGCTGCGCTACGGCAACGGCGGGCGCGGGATGATGTCGACAAGCCAGGTCAGCCACGGGCGGCGGGGTCTTCTTTGCTGGGACATTTCCGGCTCCAAGGCCTCTGCCGCCTGGTCCGCCGAACACCCCGAGGACCTGTGGATCGGCCACCGCGAGGGCCCCAACCAGATCCTCCTCCGCGACCCGTCGCTGATGAACCCCACTGGGGCTGCCGCCGCCTTCATGCCCGGCGGCCATCCGGAGGGCTTCGGCGACACCTGGGCCGCCTTCTTCACCCAGGTCTACCGCGACGTCGCGCGCGGGGGTCGCAGCCCGGAGTCGACCTGGGCCACCTTCGACGACGGCCATTACGAGATGCTCTTCTGCGACGCCGTCCTTGCCAGCGCCGCCAGCGGAACCTGGGTCAACGTGGGATAAGACATGAAACTCGGCATCCTCACCGCTCCCTTCGCCGACACGCCCCTTGAGGCCGTCGCCGACTACGCCGCCAGCGCCGGCTTCGAGGCGCTGGAGATCGCCTGCTGGCCACAAGCCGGGGGCGAGAAGCGTCGCTATGCCGGGACCTCGCATCTGCCTATCGAGGACATGACCGCCGCTAGGGGCTCCGAGATCATGGGGATGCTGACGGCAAAGGGGCTAACCGTCTCCGGCCTTGGCTACTACCCCAACCCGCTGCACGCCGACGCCGCCCACCGCGAGGCGGTTATCGGCCACCTGAAGAAGGTGATCACGGCAGCCAGTTTGATGGGCATCAAGGTCGTCAACACCTTCGTCGGCGGTGACCGGACACTGACCGTCGACCAGAACTGGACCCGCGCCACCGAGATCTTCGCCCCCATCGTCGCCCATGCCAAGGCGAGCGGAGTCACGCTGGCCTTCGAGAACTGTCCGATGATCTTCAGCCATGACGAATGGCCGGGCGGGCACAACATCGCCTATTCGCCGAAGGTCTGGCGGCGCATCTTCGACACCTGGGGCGATGCGGTGGGCATGAACTACGACCCCAGCCACCTTGTCTGGCAGATGATCGACGCCGCCCGCTTCGTCCGCGAATTCGGCCCCCGCATGGTGCATGTCCACGCCAAGGACCTGATGATCGACCGCGACGGCCTTTATGACCACGGCATCATGTCCGCAGGGATGGGTTGGCAGATTCCCCGGATGCCGGGCCTCGGCGAGGTTGACTGGCCGGATTTCTTCGCCAACCTGTACCGCACGGGCTACGATGGCCCGATCATCATCGAACATGAAGACCGCACCTTTGAAGGCACCGACGACAAGGTGAAACGCGGCTTCGCTCTCGCTCGGGACGTCCTGCGTCCTTTCGTGAAGTAAGACTGACAACCAACGATCTGGGAGGATCACCAATGAAGAAGCTGCTTCTGGGAACCGCTATGGCGCTTGGCCTTGCGGGCATGGCCGCCGCCGAGGGCTACAAGATCGGCATCTCGAACACCGTGCAGGGCAACGGCTGGCGCGAGCAGATGGTCTGCGCGATGAAGGCCGAGGCGCTGGCTTCGGGCAAGGTTGAAAGCCTGAACATCGCCCACCGCAACACCGACGCCGCGGGCCAGCTGGAAGACATCCGCAACCTGATCCAGGCGGGCGTCAACGCCATCGTGGTGAACCCCGCCAACGCCGACGGCATCAACGCGGCGGTCAAGGAAGCCACCGATGCCGGCATCGTCGTGGTCGCCGTCGACCAGGCCGTGACCGAGCCATCGGCCTACATCCTGTCGAACAACCAGGAGGAATACGCCTACCTCGGCGCCAAGTGGCTGTTCGAGCAGATGGGTGGCAAGGGTGCCGTGGTCTACATGCGCGGCGCTGCCGGTGCGGGTGCCGACAATGACCGCGACAAGGGCTTCAAGCGGGCAATGGCCGAGTTCCCCGAGATCACCGTCGCGCAAGAGGTCTTCACCGGCTGGCAGCAGGACCAGGGCAAGCAGCAGATCAACGACATCATCGCAGCGGGTGTGCCGTTCCAGGGCGTCTGGACCAGCGGCATCGACAACGTGATCGTCGACGCCTTCGTCGAATCCGGTGCCCCCCTGGTGCCGATCGTCGGTGCTGACAACGCGGGCTTCGTGGGCCAGCTCTCCTCGGTCGAGGGTCTGCAGGGTGCCGCCGTGACCAACCCCGGCTCGGTCGGCGGCGCGGGCGTCGCGCTGGCGATCCAGATCCTTGACGGCAAGGCCCCGGCCGAGAAGACGGTTCTCGTGAACCCCGAGCTTTGGGAAAACGTGACCGACGAAGGCAAGGCCAAGCTGGCCGCCGCCGCGAACCCGAACCTGTCGCCGGAATGGCCGGTCTCGGTCTCGATCCCGGGCTGGACGAACTACACGATGGACCAGATCATCGCCTGCAAGGGCCCGGGCGAATAAGTCCGCCCGTCTGATCCGCTCCGGCCCCCGGACCTGTTTCGGGGGCCGCCTTTCCTTGTCCGAAAGCCCGCCATGCCGGATGCCCCCTCCGACGCCGTTCTCGACGCCACGGGAGTTGCCAAGCGCTTCGGCGCAGTCCAGGCCCTGAGGAATGCCTCGCTTCAGGTGAAAGCCGGGCAGGTCGTCGCCCTGATGGGCGCGAATGGCGCCGGCAAGTCGACCTTCGTCAAGATCCTGACCGGTGTCCTGAAACCCGACGCGGGCCACGTCCGGATCAAGGGCCGTGACAGCACCGTCGTCAACCCCGCCGGGGCGCGGAAATGGGGCCTTGTCCCGGTCTACCAGGAACCCTCGCTGATCCCCGACCTGTCCGTCGCCGACAACCTTCGCCTCGGCGACACCCCGATGGAGCCGTTCCGGCACTGGATCGGCGAACTCGGTCTTCCGGACCTGTCGTCCGACGCGTTGATCCGGTCGCTGCCCCTGGCCTCGCTCAGGATCGTCGACCTTGCGCGGGCTCTGGCGCTGGAACCCGACGTCCTCCTCCTGGACGAACTCACCGCCGCCCTGCCGACCGACCTTGTGGACCGCGTGCTGAAGGTGGTCCGCGCCCAGGCCGACCAGGGCCGGTCCGTAATCTACGTTTCGCACCGCTTCAACGAGATCGCCGCAATCTGCGACCGCGCCACCGTCCTGCGCGATGGCCTCACCGTCGGCGATGTCGCCATCGAACCCGGCATCGAGGAACGCATCGTCGAGATGATGCTGGGCGGGGCCGTGGCCGCTGCCGTGGCCGAGGACCGCCCGGCAAAACCCCTCCCCACCGCCATACCCCGCCTGCGGGTCCGCAGCCTGAAGACCGGCACCCGCCTGACCGACGTCTCCTTCGACCTGCACAAGGGCGAGGTGCTGGGTGTCGTCGCACTGGAAGGGCAGGGCCAGGACGAGCTCTTCGACGTCCTCGCCGGCAACCGCCGCGCCAGCGCAGGGACTGTCGAAGTCGATGGTGCCCCCAAGACTTTCCACCACCCCGCCGACGCCATCGCCGCTGGCCTGACCCTCGTCCCCGGCGACCGGGCGCATGCGCTCCTGATGTCCCGGTCGGTCCGAGAGAATATCGCCGTGCCGCTTCTGGCCCGTATCCGCACCTGGGGCGCGATCCGCATGGGGGACGAGGCCGAGAAGGTCGGTGCCGCCATCGAAACCTTGCAGATCGACACCCGTGCCCAGGGCGAGGTACGCAGGCTATCGGGCGGCAACCAGCAGAAAGTGACCATCGCTCGCTGGATCGCCAAGGGGGTGCAGACGCTCCTCCTCTTCGACCCGACGCGTGGCATCGACATCCGCACCAAGCGGCAGATCTACGGCCTTGTCCGCGACTTGGCCGACCAAGGCGCGGCGGTCCTCTTCTACACCTCCGAACTCGCAGAAATCCGCCTTGCCTGCGACCGTGCCGTGGTGATCTTCAACGGCCGCGTGGTCGATATCATCGATGCCAGGGACGCCGACGAGGCGACGCTGATGCGCGCGGCCTACGGTTTGACTGAAAAGGCCCCGGCATGACGCGCCTTGCCCTTCGACCCGCCACCACTCCTTCTTCCTCCCCTCCTTGGGGGGCTGGGTTGGGGGTGCGGGGCTGCCGCAAACAAAGCGCAAAGCGGATGATCCTATCCGCTGCCTCTTTCACATTTGCCCAAATATCCCCGCCGGAGGCATACCCGAGCCGCTTTGCGTCCTCCACGCAAAGCGGCGAGACAAAAGGCTCGCGCCGAAAGGCGCTCAATTTTGAAGCCGCCCCCAGCCGGCGCGACGGGGTCAATCCATGAAGCGCTGGATCGAGGCAAATACCTGGACTTTGGGCCTCGCCGTCCTTCTTGCGGCGCTTCTGCTCCTGACCAAGCTGATCCAGCCCGATTTCGGTGCCTCCGGGCTCGACAGCCTGGCCCGCGCAGCGCTGCCCTTCGCGCTGGCAACCGTCGGCATGGCCATCGTCGTCATCGCCGGGGGGATCGACCTGTCGATTGCCGCAATGATGGCCGTCGCCAGCGTCACCGGCGCCGTGCTGATGGACGGGGCGTCGGACGGGCAGTCCGTCGTCATCGTCATCGGCGTCCTCCTCCTTGGCCTCGCGATGGGCGCGATCAACGGGGCGCTCATCGTCGTCTCGAAGGTGCCCGATATAGTCGTTACCTTGGCGATGCTCTTCGTCTGGCAGGGGGTGGCGCTTCTGATCCTGAACGCTCCGGGCGGCGGTGCTGCGGCCTGGCTGCGCGCGCTGTCGGCAGGGGGCGTCCCGGGGATCGACTGGCTGCCCCGGGCCGTGGTCTTCCTGGCCATCGTCACCGCCGTGATCTGGATCCCGATCCGCCGGTCGAAGCTGGGCCTTCGGCTTTACGCCATCGGCTCCGACCCGCTGGCGGCCTTCCGCTCGGGCGTGCCGGTGGGCCAGACCCGGATTATCGCCTATGCGCTCTGCGGTCTCTTCGCTGCCCTCGGTGGCCTCAGCGTCACGATGTCGACCGGCATCGGCGAGCCGATCCCCGGCCCCTACCTTCTCGCCTCGGTTGCCGCCGTGGTGCTGGGCGGGGTTGTTCTCGGCGGCGGCAGGGGGGGGCTGCTTGGCCCGATCCTCGCCGTCTTCATCCTGCGCACCGTGCGGATGGACCTGACGCTCCTCTCCGTCGACCCCAACGTCGCCGCTATCATCGAGGGCACGATCATGGTCGCCGTGGTGATGTTCGGTGCAGTGCTGGCGACACGGGGGCGCAAGACATGACGATGACCGATACCCCGACCGCGATGAACCGCCTTGGTCGGTTGATGGTGGACCGACCGCTTCTGCCGCTGATCGGCCTCCTGATCCTGCTCGTCGCGGTGCTGGCGATCCTGAACCCCGGCGTCCTTAGCATGTTCTGGGCCTCGAACACGCTGAAGATCGCGATCCCGCTGGCGATGCTGGCGGCCTGTCAGACGATGACCATGCTGACGGGTGGCATCGACCTGTCGGTCGGCACCGCAGCCACCATCGCCGCCTACCTGACCGCGACCCTTGCCCCCCTGATCGGAGTGCCCCCGGCCATCGCCATCGCCCTTGCCGCCGCCATCCTGATCGGCCTCGTCAACGGTTTCGGCATCGCCATCTGCCGCGTCCACCCGCTGATCATGACTCTCGGCACCGCGCTCATCGCCACCGGCTGCCTCCTTGTGTACCAGCGCTACGTCATCGCCACGGGTGTCCTGATCCCCGACTTCCTCCTCTGGCTCGGCACCGGGCGCACCTTGGGTCTGCCGAACAGCCTTGCACTCTTCATTCCCTTCGCGATCCTCGTCATCTGGGCCCAGCGTCGAAGCGGCTTCGGCCGCCTCCTCTACGCCATCGGCGCGAATGAGGCGGCGGCACGCCTGTCGGGAGTGCGCGTCTGGCAGGTCCACTTCACGCTCTACACCCTCTCCAGCCTGATCGCCGGGGTCACCGGCCTTCTCTACCTCGGCCAGATCAAGACGGCGTCCCTGTCGCTGGCGCTGCCGCTTGACCTCCCTTCCGTCGCCGCAGCCGTCATCGGCGGAACCTCGATCTTCGGCGGCAGGGGCGGCTACGGCGGCACCATCGTCGGCGCGCTGATCCTGACCGTCCTCACCTCCATGCTCACTCTGATGCAGATCCCCGAGGGCGGCCGCCGCATCCTTTTCGGGCTCATCATCCTCGCCGTCACCGCGCTGTTCATCCGGTTGACCGAGCGCAACTGAAAGGGCTTTTCACATGACAAAGTTCCGCATCGTCGGCATCAGCTTCGACCACATGCACATGGGCGACCTGCTGCGCTGCGTGCATGACCACCCGGACGCCGAGATCGCCGGCATCTTCGACCCCGACCGCAGCACGATGCAGCGCGCCATCGACACTTTCGGCATCCCGGCGGACAGGGTCTTCACCGACTTCGACACCTGCATGCAGACGGCGAAACCCGACCTCGCCATACTCTGCGCCGCGACAGCCAACCACGCGGACTACACCAAACGCCTCGCCGCCTACGGCGTCCATGTCTTCGTCGAAAAACCCTTCGCCGCATCCGTCGCCGACGCCCGCGCGATGATCGCCGCGATGCCGCCGGGCAAGACCCTCGCGATCAACTGGCCCCTCCGTTGGGTCGAATCCCACGTCACAGCCAAGCGCCTGGTGGACGAGGGCCTGATTGGCGAGGTGATCGAGATCCACTCCTACGGTGGCAACCGGGGGCCACTTTACCACCTCGCGGACAAGATCGAGGTCACGGCAGAGGAAGTCGAACGCCAGAAACCCACCTCCTGGTGGTACAAGCGCAGCTCAGGTGGCGGCAGCCTGCTCGATTACCTCGGCTACGGCGCAACCTTGGGCACCTGGTACCGCAACGGCGAGGCCCCCATCGAAGTCACCTGCGTCACCGACGAGACCCCCGGCATCGAGGTCGACCAGCACTCGGTCACCATCTGCCGCTATGCGAAGGGCCTGTCGAAGATGGAAACCCGCTGGGGCACCTTCACCGACCCCTGGGTGATCCAGCCGCAGCCGAAATGCGGGTTCATCCTGGTCGGCACCGAAGGCACCATCGCGTCCTGGGACTATGCCGACCACGTCACCGTGCAGACCCGCGCCAACCCCGAGCCGCACCCGATCCCCGCCTATCCCCTGACCCCCGGTGGGCGCAACGCCATCGAATACGTCCTTGGCTGCATCTCCCGTGGCGAGCCGCTCACCGGCCCCTTGGACCCCGCCGTCAGCCTGATCGGCCAGCGCATCGTTGACACCGCCGCAGAATCCGCCCGGCAGAAACGCACCCTCCCGCTGGTCCCATGAGCGAACCCGACGCCGACAGCTATGCCCTGAAGTCAACGGTTCTGGCCGAGGTCGCCGCCCCGGACTTGCCTTACCAACCACCGACGCCACGCAGCTACCGGCCAAGGATCGGGGTGATCGGCGCGGGGGGCATCGTCTCTGCCCACCTCGACGCCTACCGCACCGCCGGGTGGGAGGTCGCGGCGATCTGCAACCGGACGCTCTCCAAAGCCGAGGCGAAGGCCGCCGAGTTCGCGCCCAGGGCCCGCGTCTGCGACCGCTGGCAAGATGTCGTGGATGATCCCGGCATCGACGTCCTGGACATCACCCCGCATCCCGCCGACCGTCTGCCCATCATCGAAGCGGCTCTGAAGGCGGGCAAACACGTTCTGTCGCAAAAGCCCTTCGTCCTCGACCTCGCCGAAGGTCGCCATCTGGTGGACCTCGCCCGGCAGAACGGCGTCAAGCTCGCCGTCAACCAGAACGGCCGTTGGGCACCGCACCTCGCCTGGATGCGCGAAGCCGTCCGTGCAGGGCTGATCGGACACGTCGTCTCCACCCACGTCAGCATCCATTGGAACCACGGCTGGATCGCCGGGACACCCTTCGAGAAGATCGAGGACCTGATCCTCTACGACTTCGGCATCCACTGGTTCGACTTTCTGCGCAGTGTCATTGGCTCACGGGCGCAGAGCGTCTTTGCCACGGCGGCAACCGCCATGGGCCAGACCGCGAAGGCGCCACTCCTTGCGCAATGTCTGGTGCGGATGGAGGGCGGGCAGGCCTCGCTGGTCTTCGACGGTGCCACCCCGCATGGGTCGCGCGACACCACCTATATCGCAGGCACACAGGGCAGCCTGCACAGCGACGGGCCGGACCTTGGCAAGCAAGCCGTGACCCTGACCACCGCCGCAGGCATCGCGCGGCCGCAGCTGAAAGGTACGTGGTTCAACGACGGCTTCCGGGGCGCGATGGGCGCGCTTCTGGTCGCCATCGAGGATGGTACCGAACCCGCGAACGGGGCGGAAGAGAACCTTGACAGCCTGGCGCTTGCTTTCGCTGCGATCCAGTCGCGCCGCACCGGGCGTGAGGTAAGGGTGGGCGAGGCGACGCGCCTTAGCTTTTAGGACCAAAGCCGGTACTGGCGCGCCTTGTTGCGAAGGAAGGGCAGGCCGCGCTCCAGCACCACGTCGCGGCTTTCCGCGACGGGCCGCCAGACCGACAGTCCGAAAGACATCTCGGGTGGCATGTCGATGAAGCTTTCCATCGCCATCCCGCCAGTGAACCCCACCGCCTGCAGCGCGCCGAAGACCTCGTCCCAGCGGACGTTGCCTTCGCCGGGCGTGCCCCGGTCGCTTTCCGACAGGTGGATGTAGCGCAGGTGCGGCC
>JAIXSA010000079.1 GCA_027484915.1 Paracoccaceae bacterium
CCTTCGCTGATGGCCCGCGCGCCATAGGCCACGCGTTTCCCGCCCTTGAGAAGTTCCGCGACCATCGGGTGGTGCTTGAAGCGCTGGAATTCCATGTAGGGGTAGAGGTGGGGGTTCTGGTAGTTCAGGTGGACGACGAAGCCCACGTAGACCTGGTTGTTTTCCAGGTGATAGATGAACGACCCGCCGCCCGCGTTCTTGCCAAGGGGCCAGCCCATCGTGTGGGTGACGGTGCCCTCGCGGTGCTTGGCGGGGTCGATCTCCCAGATTTCCTTCATGCCAAGGCCGAACTTCTGCGGGCAGTGGCCTTTGGAGAGGTCGTACTTGGCGATCACCTGCTTTGCCAGGCTGCCGCGGACGCCTTCGGACAGGAAGACGTACTTTCCGCGCAGTTCCATGCCCGGTTCGTAGGAGGGGCCGGGTTCGCGGGTTTCCGGGTCGCGGCCGAATTCACCGGCGACGACGCCGACGACCTTGTCATCTTCGAACACAAGCTCGGAGCAGGCCATGCCGGGGAAGATTTCCACGCCCAGGCCTTCGGCCACGCCAGCCATCCAGCGGCAGACGTTGGCCATCGAAACGATGTAGTTGCCGTGGTTCGACATCAGCGGCGGCATCGGCCAGTTCGGGATGCGGACCTGACCAGCCGGGCCGAGGAGGTAGAAGTTGTCCTCTTTCACCGGCGTCTTGATCGGCGCGTCCATCGTCCGCCAGTCGGGCAGCAGGGCATCAAGCCCCGACGGGTCAAGAACCGCGCCGGACAGGATATGCGCGCCGACCTCGGAGCCCTTCTCCAAGACGACGACCGAACGGTCTGGGTCCAGCTGTTTCAGCCGGATCGCCGCAGACAGACCCGCAGGCCCCGCGCCGACGATCACGACGTCATAATCCATCTTCTCGCGCTGAACGGTCATCGCTGTCCTTCCCGGGCGGTCCCACCCACCCTGAACCCTGGCTTTTTGCGGCTTCCCTGTAGCCGTTACGCCGACGCATGGTCAACCGTGACGCAACAGCACGGGTCATCAGGCGCATCCGGCGCGAAACTTTCTGTCTTCCCGGCGACCGCCTGTTGCGCAGGCGCGGCATGACCCCTTGCATTTGTGCACTCCATGGGGTGAGGTGACGGGGAATTGTCCGAAGTCATGGGCCCGACCCGGCCCGTGGCTTCTTCTTTTACTGTGGAATGCCGATGGAAAAGATCCCGATGACCCGGCGCGGCTTCGACGCGCTGGATGCCGAGTTGAAGCAGCTGAAGACGGTGGATCGTCCGGCCATCATCCGGGACATCGCCGAAGCGCGTGAGCATGGCGACCTTTCGGAAAACGCCGAGTACCACGCCGCGCGGGAAAAGCAGGGCTTCATCGAGGGCCGCATCAAAGAGCTTGAGGGGACGCTGTCGCTGGCCGAGGTCATCGATCCATCAAAGCTTTCGGGGTCGATCAAGTTCGGCGCCACGGTCAAGCTTGTCGACGAAGAAACGGATGAAGAGAAGACCTATCAGATCGTCGGCGAAGTCGAAGCCGACATCGAGAACGGCCTTCTGAACATGCGTTCGCCTTTGGCCCGTGCCTTGATTGGCAAGGAGGAAGGCGACAGCGTCGAGGTCAAGACCCCCGGCGGGACTCGGGCCTACGAAGTCCTGTCGATCCGCTACGTCTGATCAGGGAATGCCCTGGTGAAGCCGCCGGTGAACGATCTGCCAATAGGAGACGCTGGCCTGAGCCAGGGTCCGTTGGCACACCTGAATGACCCGCCCCGCCGAGGGATGGAGATCGCCGGTGTCGCACTTAGCCTTGTCTGGGCGCTGCTGATTCTGGTCTATGTCCTGGTGACGCCCCCTGGCAGCGACAAGCGCATTCTGGGCCTTGTGCTGACCCTTGTGATGGTCTTCCTTCCTGTCGCGATGATATGGGCCGTCGTCACCACTTTGCGGTCGATCCGCGAACTGCGGGCAGAGGCGGCTCGCCTGCAGGCAACGGTCGAAGCGATGCGGTCAAGCTACGTCCAGGCGCAGGCCCAGGGCAACGGGCTGAAGCCGTCAGTCGAACGGAAGATCGACGAGATCGCCGCCTCGACCAAGCAGGCCGAGACAGTGCTGGCGACATTCACTTCGCGGCGTGATGCGACGCTGTCCGTGCCCTCGGCGGACCGCAAGGCTGCGCTGGTCTCGCCCCGGGCAGAGCAGACGGCGGAAGAGCCGACGCTGGCGCTGGGCACCCCGGCCGAGGATTTCCGGCCACCCCTATCGGCGGCCGACTTCATCCGGGCGCTGCAGTTCCCCGAAACGCCCGAGGACAAGCAGGGTTTCCGCGCCCTGCGCCTGGCGCTCGAGGACCGGACCTTGTCCAAGCTTATCCGTGCCGCGCAGGATGTTCTGACGCTGGTTAGCCAGGACGGCATCTATATGGACGACCTGCACCCCGATCTTTGCCACCCCGAACTGTGGCGGCGCTTTGCGCGCGGGGAACGCGGTCGGTCCATTGCCGCTCTGGGTGGCATCCGAGACCGGACTTCACTGGCGCTGACGGCCGCGCGCATGAAGTCGGATCCGGTCTTCCGCGATGCGGCGCACCATTTCCTGCGCGCCTTCGACAAGACCGTAGCCGTCTTCGAGCCGAACGCCAGCGACGCCGAACTTGCCGAGTTGGCCAATACCCGCACGGCACGGGCCTTCATGCTGCTCGGACGGGTGACGGGCACCTTCGACTGACGCCCCGATTTGGGACGTTCTTGCTGTGGCACTGGCCACGGATGGAACGGCTTTCCTATTTGGTGGCCCAATCCGGTAGGGGGATGAAACCCTGTTCCGTTGGGCATATGTTCGGCTTCAGACAGAGTCCCAACCGCAAGAGGTTACACATGGCCGTCCGCATCAACGACATCGCCCCCGATTTCACCGCCGAATCCACCGCCGGGATCATCCGGTTTCATGAGTGGCTGGGCGACAGCTACGGCATCATCTTCAGCCACCCCCGCGACTTCACCCCGGTCTGCACTACGGAATTCGCCGCCGTCGCCCAGCTTGCGGCGGAATGGCAGAAGCGCAAGACCAAGGTGATCGGCGTGTCGGTCGACGGTGTGTCAGACCACGAAAAGTGGAAGCGCGACATCGAGGCCTTTGGCGGTGCCCCGGCGGAATTCCCGATCATCGACGACACCAGCCTTACCGTGGCCAAGGCCTACGACATGCTGCCGGCCGAATATTACCTGCCGACCGAGGGGCGGACTCCGGCCCACTCGGCCACGGTGCGGACGGTCTACATCATCGGGCCGGACAAGAAGGTGCGGCTGACGATGACCTACCCGATGTCGGTCGGCCGCAACTTCGCCGAGATCCTGCGCGCGCTGGACGCGGTGCAGAAGACCGACGGCGTGCCGCTGGCCACCCCGGCCAACTGGGTGCCGGGCCAGGACGTGATCGTGGCACTGGCGCTGAACAACGACCAGGCCAAGGAACGCTTCGGCGAGCTGGACATCAAGCTGCCCTACCTGCGCTTCGCCAAGGTCTGACCCTTCGGGGGCGTCCTTCGGGGCGCCCCTTACGCGCTTTCCACCTTCGGCAGCAGCAGGACCGGAGCGCCAAGCTCGACCAGGTCGTAGAGCTCTGCGATGTCCTGGTTGGCAAGGCGGACGCAGCCGTTCGACACGGCCGAGCCGATGGTCCAGGGCTCGGGCGTGCCGTGGATCCGCAGGAAGGTGTCGGCACCCGCGTCGTTGAACAGATACAGTGCCCGCGCGCCTAGGGGATTGTCCGGCCCGCCCGGCATCCCTTCGGCCCATTTCGCATAGTGGTCCGGATCGCGTTCGATCATCTCGTCTGTCGGGGTCCAGCTGGGCCATTCCTTCTTGGCCCCCACACTGAAAACCCCGGTTTCGTAGAGGGTGCCGCGCCCGACGCCGACGGAATACTGCATGCCCTCATCCGCCGTCAGGGCGTGGTAGAGCGCGAAGTAATCCGGATCGACGATCAGTGCGCCGGGGGCTTGTGGTTCCGAAAACCGGACGGGGCGGGGCAGGAACTCCTCGGGCATGACCCAGTCTTCGGCCGATTGCTCGGTATGGGCGAAGGCGCGCAGCGGCAGGGCGGTGGCCAGGCCGGTGGCGCTGAAATGGCGGCGGGTGAAGATCATGCGCTTGTCCTTTGTTGGTCATCCTTGCCGAGGCGCGGGTCACGCGCATCACAAGAAGCTGTGAGACAAGACGGAAAAGGCCCCGAGGTTTCCCTCGGGGCCTTCACATTCACGAAAGGCGAAGGGTTCAGCCTTCGGCGGCTTCTTCCTTCTTCTCGGTGATTTCCTCACCGGTCTCCTGGTCGACCATCTTCATGCCAAGGCGCACTTTGCCACGGTCGTCGAAGCCCAGAAGCTTGACCTTGACCTCCTGGCCTTCCTTCAGGATCTCGTTCGGGTGGGTCAGGCGCTTGTTGGCGATCTGGGACACGTGCACCAGACCGTCGCGCTTGCCGAAGAAGTTCACGAAGGCGCCGAAGTCGACCAGTTTCACCACCTTGCCGGTGTAGATCTGGCCCTCTTCCGGTTCGGCGACGATCGACCAGATCATCTCGTAGGCCTTCTTGATGGCCTTCTGGTCGTTCGAGGCGATCTTGATCACGCCGTCGTCGTTGATGTCGACCTTGGCACCCGAAACCTCGACGATCTCGCGGATGACCTTGCCGCCACTGCCGATCACTTCCCGGATCTTGTCGGTCGGGATCTGCATCGTCTCGATCTTCGGGGCGTATTCGCTGAAGCCCTGCGGGGCCGACAGCGCCTTGGACATCTCGTTCAGGATGTGCAGACGGCCGTCTTTCGCCTGAGCGAGAGCCTGCTTCATGATGTCCGGGGTGATCCCGGCGATCTTGATGTCCATCTGCAGCGAGGTGATGCCAGCCGCGGTGCCGGCAACCTTGAAGTCCATGTCGCCGAGGTGATCCTCGTCGCCCAGGATGTCGGTCAGGACGGCCCAGTCACCGTCTTCTTCCAGCACCAGACCCATCGCGACGCCGGCCACGGGGGCCTTCAGCGGCACACCTGCGTCCATCATCGACAGAGACCCACCGCAGACCGACGCCATCGAGGAGGAGCCGTTCGATTCGGTGATCTCGGAGACCACACGGATCGTGTAGGGGAAGTCTGTCGGAGCTGGGAGAACCGCCTGCAGCGCGCGCCAGGCAAGCTTGCCGTGGCCGATCTCGCGACGGCCGGGCGACCCCACGCGACCCACTTCGCCGACCGAATAGGGCGGGAAGTTGTAGTGCAGGAGGAAGTTCGAGCGGTAGTTGCCGTTCAGCGCGTCGATGATCTGCTCATCCTCGCCGGTGCCGAGGGTGGTGACGACGAGACCCTGCGTTTCACCCCGGGTGAACAGCGCCGAGCCGTGCGCGCGCGGCAGGACGCCGGTTTCGCAGACGATCGGGCGAACGGTCTTGGTGTCGCGACCGTCGATCCGGGCGCCTTTCTTGACCACGTCGCCGCGCAGAACCGCCGATTCCAGCTGCTTGATCGCCGGATAGAGGTTCGGATCGGCCTGGTCTTCTTCGCTCATCTTCGCGGTGATTGCGGCGACGGCAGCTTCGATCGCGGTGGTGCGTTCCTGCTTGTCACGCAGCGCGAAGGCGGCGCGCATCAGGGACTCGCCAGCTTTCTTGACCTTGGAATAGAGGTCCGAGAAATCGGGCGGCGAGAAGTCGTAGGGCTCTTTCGCCGAGGTCTCGGCGAAGTCGATGATCAGGTCGATGACCGGCTGCATCTGTTCGTGGCCGAAGACGACCGCGCCCAGCATTTCTTCTTCGGTCAGCTCGTAAGCCTCGGATTCCACCATCATGACGGCGTCCTTGGTGCCGGCGATGACCAGGTCAAGCCGCTGCTCGGGCTTCAGACGCAGTTGCGTCATGTCGTCCATCGCCGGGTTCAGCACGTACTTGCCGTCGACGAAACCGACGCGGGCCGCACCGATCGGGCCCATGAACGGCACGCCCGAGACGGTCAGCGCCGCCGACGTCGCGATCATCGCCACGATGTCGGGGTCGTTGACCAGGTCGCAGGACAGCACGGTCGCCATGACCAGCACTTCGTTGCGGAAGCCGTCGACGAACAGCGGGCGGATCGGCCGGTCGATCAGACGCGAGGTCAGCGTCTCTTTCTCGGATGGGCGCGCCTCGCGCTTGAAAAAGCCGCCGGGGATCTTGCCGGCTGCGTAGTACTTTTCCTGATAGTGAACCGTCAGGGGGAAGAAGTCCTGGCCCGGCTTCGCGGATTTCGCGAAGGTCACGTTGGCCATCACCTGGGTCTCACCCAGCGTCGCGATCACTGACCCATCGGCCTGACGCGCAACTTTCCCGGTTTCCAGCGTGAGCGTTTCATTGCCCCACTGGATCGATTTCTTCGTCACATTGAACATGTATCGTTTCCTCTGAGGACCCGGCCCCTGCCGGTGCCCCCGATATCTGGCGGCCCCATTGCCGCCCTTCCCCCGTATCCTTTGCATGTGCCCCGGGGGCGGGCCTCACGTCTCAGATGGCGGGGGCCATACAGGAAAAGCCGCTGTGCGGCAATGGTGTTGGGCAGAAAGGTCCGGTCAGTGCCGGGTTTCGCTGATCAGGCCGGGCCGCACGCCAAGACCCATCGAGGCGTCGATGACCGCGCCATGCAGGACAGTCGAGGCGGGCGAGACCAGGAAGGCCACCAGAGTGGCGATCTCCTCCGGCTGGATCAGTCGGCCTTTGGGCAATCCGGCGACAAAGCGGTCGCGGTCAGCGGGGGACATCTGGTTCAGGGTGGACTGGCGGAACATCTCGGTGTCCGTGGCACCGGGGCATATGGCGAAGATATCTACCGGGTGATGGACAAGCTCTGCCGCAAGCTGGCGGGTCAGATGGGCGACGGCGGATTTGCTCATCCCGTCCGCCAGCGAAAAGCCGGGGAAGGTGGCGATCCCCCCGCCGACCGAGGACAGGTTGACGATCTTGCGCGCGCTGCCGGTGGTGCCCTGCGCGGCCAGGAACCCCCGGCACATCGCCAGGGTTCCGGCCGCGTTGATCGCCAGCATCACGCCATCGCGCTGGTCTTCGCTTTCGGTGAAGGCAGTGACGGTCGCCGTGCCGACGGCAGCGTTGTTGACCAGGGCGTCGATGCCTCCATGCCGGGCGGCGACTTCGGCAAGGCAGGCGCTGATGCTGGCGGGCAGACGCAGGTCAAGCGGGTGCAGCGTGGCGGGACGCCCGGCAAGGTCAGCCAGCAGCGGCTCTGGCGCCTCCATCCCCGGAACATGGGTCAGGGCGACGGTCCAGCCGTCCCGAAGCAGGCGGTCCACAATGGCCCGCCCGATGCCCCGCGCGCCGCCGGTGACAAGGGCAATGCTGGTCATGGGCTTTCCTTCGCTTGGCAGGACAGGTCAGGGCTGGCAGGTCGGGATGCCAGCAGATCAGAAGATCGCATGCGCCCCCCGGTCATCCGCCACGTCACCCCGAAGCATGGCGGCGTAGTGGTCCTCCAGCCGGTCGGTCCCGAATTCGGGCGTGGCATCGGCGTCGTAGCTTTGGCTGGCGGGGTTCCAAAGAAGCATCGACTGGGTGGCGTAGTAGCGCCCGATCCGGGCCAGTTGCGCCTTGGCCCTCAGACCTGGGTAGAGGGTGCCAAGCGCCGTCAAAAGCCCGACGATCCCATGCATCAGGGAAACCGGCACCCGCTTGATCCGCACGGGTTGGCCGGTCAGCCGTTCCAGCATCGCCGCCTGGTCCAGCGGCGTGATCGCCGGACCGGGGCCGCCGATGGGCAGGATGCGGTTGCGCATGGCGGGGTCTGTCAGGGTCAGGGCAAGGAAGCGTCCAAGGTCGGCATCCGAGATCGGCTTGCAGGCGGTCAGCTTTCCATCCGCGAAAACAAGGAACGGCCTGCCCTGCGCCACGCGCGGCACCTGGCCAGAGAGGGATTTGAAGAAGGCGGTGGGGCGGACGATGGTCCAGTCCAGCGGTGCGGCCTGCAATTCTGCCTCGAACGCCAGCTTGGCTCGCTGGAACTCCAACAGCGGCTTTTGCACGCAGATCGCTGACAGCAGCGTGAAGTGGCGGACCCCGGCGGCGACGGCAGCCTTCAACGCGGCCGAGTTGGCGGCATGGTCCACGGCCCACGCGTCCTGCGGGGCACCCGTCCGGCTGGCGAGACAGGAGACGACGCAATCGATGCCCGACATGGCGGCGGTCAGTGCATCGGGGAACTCTCCCTTTTTCACCGTGCAGCCGGGAAGCAGCGCGGCATCGGCCCTGGGCCGGATCAGCGCGGTGACTTGGTGCCCCTCGGCCAGCAAGGCCCGAGCGGTCGACCGACCAATGGTGCCGGTGCCGCCGAGGAGGAGGACATTCAAAGTGCTGGCCATGCCGCCAGAATGCAGAACGCCCGGCCTGTGGCAAGGCCGGGCGTCACAAGCTGCAATCGACCGGGGGTCAGATGGCCGACTTGATCCAGTTTTCCAGCGCGGCCTTGGGGGCGGCGCCGACCTTGTTCGACACGACCTGGCCGTCCTTGAACATGAACAGCGCCGGGATGCCGCGCACGCCCAGGGTGGCGGGGCTGTCGGGGTTCTCGTCCACGTTGACCTTCACGATCTTGACCTGACCGGCATACTGGGTCGCCAGTTCCTCAAGCGCCGGGCCGATCTGGCGGCAGGGGCCGCACCATTCGGCCCAGAAGTCCACGACGACCGGAATCGGCGACTTGCGGACTTCGGTGTCGAAGGTGGCGTCGGTGACTGCGACGGTGGCAGCGCCCATGATCGTTCTCCTGCGGGATTTGTCGGGAATGGAACGTAAGAAGCTGGCCCCCGAACGTCAAGGTATCGTGGCACGGGATAGGGCTGCCCTCACGATCTCGGGACTGACGGACATCAGGCGCGGGGCCTTGGTCCAGAGGATCGCGGTCTCGATCCGGTGGTCGGGGTAGATCGCGGCCAGCATGTGGGCATAGGCGCCAAGCTGGCGCAGGATGCCCTCTGGCACCTGGTCGGGCCGGTCGGGGACAAGGGCGTTCGACTTGTAGTCGATGATCTGCACGCGGTCAGGGGTGACGATCAGCCTGTCGATGCTGCCCGCAAGCGTCCGGTTCCCCCAGGGCGCCGAGACTGCGACCTCGGCCAGGCTGTCCGGGCCGAACAGCGGCGCAAGGTCCGGATGGGTCAGCACACGTTGCGCTTCGGCCAGGGCCTGGTCGCGCAGGCCGTCGTCCAGAAGCGCGTCGGCAAGGGTGGGCCAGTCGGCCGGGGGGCGGCCGGGCAGTCGTTCCAGCAACAGGTGCAGCGCGGTCCCGCGCGCAAGGGCCTCGGCGTCGACCTCGCCGGGCAGGGTCTTGGCCCCGCCAAGGTCTGAGGGTGACAGGACGTGAGGCGGGCGTAGCGCTTCGGGCGCGGCTTGGAAGGCCCAAGAGGGGAGGGTGACGCGGGTCTCTTCCCCCGCCACGCGGGTCACGGGCTCGGGCCAGTCGCCGAACTGGTGGCGCAGGATGCCGCCCGGCAGCGTTCCGGCCCCGGCGGCCTGGACGCCCGCCTGGATCAGGCTGTGCCAGGTGTCCGCCTTCTCGGTCTTGCCGGCCCCGGCGACCACCAGCCAGGACCTTGCCCGGGTCATCGCAACGTAAAGAAGCCGCAGCCGTTCGGCCGCCTCGCGCGTCTGACGGGCGGCGCGTTCGGTCGCGATGATGGGCGGGCTTTCCTCCTTGGCGACCTTCCAGACCGGGGGGCCGTCGGGGATGCGGTAGATCTGCTCACGCTCTTGCGGGGTGCGGTCGCAGGTGTCGGGCAAAACGACGACCTCGGCCTCCAGCCCCTTGGCGCCGTGGACCGTCATCACGCGGATGCGGTGGCCCTCGCCGTCAAGCTGGCGCTTCACCTCGACCTCGTCCGTCTCCATCCAGGCCAGGAAGCCGGTCAGGCTGGGAACCTCCAGTGCTTCGTAGGACAGGGCCTGGCCCAGCAGTTCGTCGATCCCGTCCTCGGCTTCGGGGCCGAGCCGGCCGATCAGCTTTCGGCGGCCGTCGTGGCGGTGGAGGACGCGTTCGATCAGGTCGTAGGGCCGCAGAAAGTCGGCCTGGCCGCGCATGTCATTCAAGAAAGCCAGCGTGTCGGCATGGTCGGGATGGTCGCGCAGCGCCTCCCACAGATAGCCCTTGCGGGGATGTGCCAGGCGGAAGAGCTGGGTCTCGGTCCAGCCGCACAGGGGCGAACGCAGGACGGCCGCTAGCGACAGGTCGTCCTCGGGCGTGTCGAGGTAGGCAAGGAGCGCGGTCAGGTCCTTGACCGCCAGCTCGCCGCCCAGTTTCAGCCGGTCGGCCCCGGCGATGGGAAGGCCGCGCGACTTGCAGGCGCGGATGATCTCGTGAAACAGGTCGGACCGGCGCTGCACGAGGATCAGGAAATCGCCGAAGTGGATTGGACGGGGTCCCTTTGTCGTCGGGATCTGCTCGCCGCCGTCCACCCGCGCCTTGATCCATTCCGCGATGTCGCGCGCAAGGACGACGCTTGGGTCTTCGGGGTGCGGGGTGTCGATCGGCTCGAACCAGGGGCCCGGCTCGGCCTTGTCTTCCTTCTCGATCACCGGCCATACGTCGACGCGGCCCGCAAGCCGGTCATTGAAGGCCAGGTGATGCGAGCCGCCGCCAAGGGCCTGCTGCTGGTCTTCGGTAAAGGTCCTGTCCACGACCTTCAGGATCGCCGGGGATGAGCGGAAGGAATGCTCCAGCGCGCTGCTGGCAAGCCCCGGCCCGCCCTCAAGTCGCGCGGCGAAATGGCCGCGCATCCGGTCGAAGGCGGCCACATCGGCGCCCTGGAAGGAATAGATCGACTGCTTCTTGTCGCCCACCACGAACAGCGTCCGGGGCCGGGTGTTCGCGCCCTCTCCGGCGATCAGTTCGGCGGCCAGCGCTTCGACAAGCTCCCACTGTTCGGGGCTGGTGTCCTGGGCTTCGTCCACGAGGATATGATCGATCCCCCCGTCCAGCCGGTAGAGCACCCATGCGGCAAGCTCTGGGTCGGTCAAGAGCCCCTTGGCGCGCGAGATCAGGTCGTCGAAGTCGAGCAGACCCCTCGCGGCCTTGCGGGCGGCATATTCGGGCAGGAAACGCGCGGCAAAGTCGTGCAGGGCCAGGGTCTTTTCGGCGGCGGCCAGCGCCTTTTCCGCCTCTCGCGCATCGCCGACACGCTGCATGAAGTCGTCGAAATCATGCACCAGATCACCCATCGCCGCCCGGACCTTGGCGGTCGGAACCTTGGCGAAATTGGGCTGGCCATCCTTCTTCAGCAGGCAATCGTAGGCGAGGTCCAGATCGGTGCGGCCCGGCGCGTCGGCCCGCATCCTGACAAGCGCCTCGGCCAATGCCTTCATCGTGTCCGTCCCGGACCGCATCAACGGAAGGCATTGCGCGATCAGCCAATCCTCGCCGCCGCGAAAGGCGATCCTGACGAAATGGTCGTCGGTCAGATCGGAGGGCAGCCCGAACAGACGCAAGACCCGGTCGCGGTCCAGCGGCGTCTGGAAAGCGGCGCGATGGCTGGCGATCTGCTCTACAAGGCTGCCGAAATCCTCGCCGCTCTGGACCTCGGTCAGGCGGCGGACCACCGTGGCGTGGGGGCCGTCGGCCAGTTCCTCGACAATCTCGGCGCGCATGTGGCGGGCCGCGCGGTCGTCCATCTCGGCAAAGCCGGGGGGCACCCCGGCCTCAAGCGGGAAGCGGCGCAGAATACTGCCGCAGAAGCTGTGGATGGTCTGGATGCGCAGGCCGCCCGGCGTCTCGATGGCGCGGGCGAAAAGCTGGCGGGCGCGTTGCAGGCGTCGGGGCGACAGGTCCGCCTCGCCCAATTCGGTCAATGCGGCGCGCAGGTCGGCCTCGGGCTTCATCGCCCATTCGCCCAGACGGTGGAACAGGCGGTTCTGCATCTCGGACGCGGCGGCCTTGGTGTAGGTCAGGCACAGGACATGCTGCGGCTCGACCCCCGACAGCAGAAGCCGCGCCACCCGGTCGGTCAGGACGCGGGTCTTGCCGGACCCCGCGTTGGCCGACAGCCAGGTGTTGCGGGCGGGATCGGCGGCCTCGATCTGGCGGCGGGAGGCTTCGGTCACGACAGCACCTCGGGCGCGGCATCGTCGGTCATGTCCCATTCGCCAAAGCGCGCCAGGTGGTCATAGTCGCTGGCATCCCGCACGGATTCCAGCGCGCGGCGGGCGGTGTAGCCTTGGCCGGGTCGGGCAAAGGCGGCGATCAGGCGGGCGAATTCGGCCCAGACCTCGGCCAGCTGGCCGGGCGTCAGCGCGACCTCCTGCGTCTTCAGCTGGGACTTCAGGCCGACATAGACAACCTTGGCGACCTCTTCGGCGTCCAGGCCCTTGAAGGCCCCCTCCTCGGCCATCGCGGCCAGCAGGAGGAGCTGCTTGTCGAAGTGCAGCTGCTGCTTGGGTGAGGGCGGCTCGCCGGTCTTGTAGTCGATCAACAGCAGCCGGCCGTCCTCCAGCCGGTCGATGCGGTCAGGCTTGCCGGTCAGGGTGAAGTCGATCCCCGGAAGCTGGACCGCGCCCTTTTCCTCCAGCAGTGCCGGGGTGCCGCCGGTCGCGGCGGTGAAGGCCAGGAAGGCGTCGGCGGCCTTGGCGATGCGGGACAGCCAAATGGTGCGGGCCAGAGGCCAGGCGACCTTTTCGGCAATCACGGCTTCGGCGATGGACATCAGCACGTCACGGCCCCCACCCCCCCGGCGCAAGTAGATCTCCAGGATTTCATGCAGGACCACGCCACGCAGGCGCGGGTCGGGTTCGGGCCGCAGCGGGTCAAGCGGTTTCAGCTTCAGGACGTGGCGGGCATAGATGGCATAGGGATCGCGGATCAGGGTCTTGATCTCGGTGACCGAAAGGCGCTTTGGCCGTGCCTCGACCGGAGGCCGGGGCGAGGGGCGGCGAACGGCCGGAGTTTCGGGCGCGCGGTCAAAGGCGGCGGCGATCCGTAACCAGTCGTCCCCGCGCGCCTGCATCGCCTTCAGCGCCTCTGGCCCGTTCCGGTCGGGCAGGCCCGCCATCAGGTTCACCAGCCGGTTCAGCCAGCGTGAGGGCACCGTCTCGGCCTCGGCCCCGCGCCTGGAGCGCGACAGGACCACCTGCTTTGCCGCCACCGCCTGCTGATAGTCATGCGCCGACAGTCCGATCCGGCGCTCTGGCAGCAAAAGCCCCGCCTCTTTCCGCATCGCGCGGTTCAGCCAGGGGTCCGGGGGCGGCTGGTTCGGCCAGATGCCGTCGTTGAGGCCACCCAGGATCACCAGATCGGCCCCCTGCACGCGCGCCTCAAGCGTGCCCCAGATCATGATGCCGGGATGCATGCTTTCCGTCTCGCGCACCTCGTGGCGCTGCAGAACGCCCTGGAAAACGCCGACATAATCCAGCGGCGACATCTCGCCCCCGGCGTCGGCTTCGGCTTGCAGTTCGGCAAGGGCCTTCGCGGCCTCTTCCCCCGCCGCCTTTTCCCACAGCTGCCCGGCCCCTGTGGGCGCAAAGCCGCGCGCCAGGGTTTCGGTCAGGGCAAGGTGGCGTGCGACGAAATCGGCCAAGGGCATCCGGCCCGTCGTCTCATGCCCGCAGAGCGTCTCCGCCACGATCTGCGCCCAGTCGGCAGCGCGGTCCAGCGTCTGACGGTCCGCCCAGGCCAAAAGGGTGTCCGCCGTCGGAAAGGCCGGTCCGTGGCGCCTGAGGTGCAGCTCGAACTCGCGTGTCAGGATCAGGTGCGGGCCACGGCCGGGGCCGGAGAAGGCAAGCGGGTGCTTCAGCAACGCCAGAAGGACATCGCCGGTCAGCTTCTGGCCGAACAGGCCCGCGATCTGGCGCATCAGGCGGCCAGGGGCCGAGAGGGCCAGCGGACGCCCTGCAGAATCGTCCGGGCGAATGCCCCAGCGGTCAAGCGCGGCCGTCACGCGGCGGGTCAGGTTGCGGTCAGGTGTGACGAGGGCGGCTTTGGTCCCGTCCTCGGCCGCCTGACGCAGGATCAGTGCGATGGCCAGCGCCTCGGACCGTTCGGTCGGGGCTTCCAGCAGCGTCATCCCCGTCGTCGCCGGGATCAGGTCGGGCAGTCCCGGCCCCTCGGCCAGCCATTGGTCGGTGATCGGCGCGGGGCGCAGCGAGAGCGAGACCAGCCGGTTGCGGTCGGGGGCGGGGGCCGCCGCGCTGGTCCAGGGTCGGATCGCTTGCTGGTCGCAGTCCAGAAGGTCCATCAGCTTGCGGTAGCGGTATTGCGGGTGATCCTCGGCGGTCAGCGCGTCGTCCATGCTGTCCCAAACCGCCTGGGGCAGGTCGAAGTCGAAGCCGGGAAGCACCACCGCGCCCTTGGGCAGGCGGGCCAGCACCTGCATCAAGAGGGCGGTCGTCCCGCGTGAGCCGGTTGAGCCGGCAAGAATCACCGGGCCGGTCGGCGGATTCAGGATCCAGCGGTCGCCGATGGCGGTCACGGCCTGGCGCAGGATGGCCTCGGCATCCTCTGCCTCTCCCCCCATCACCTCGGAGACGATGCCGAGAAAGGCCTGCATCCGCGCCCAATGGGCGGAATGGTTGGCGACATCCAGCGCGGCGATCCGGTCGGGAGTGATGCCTTCGCCCTGCATCTCTTCCATCAGCGCGGCAAGGCTGTCGGACAGGTCGTACAGGGCCGTGCGGGGAAAATGCGTGGTGCCGGTGGCAAGCAGGCGGTCGAGGAGGACCGACAGCTGCAGCCGTCGCCGCAGGGGAGAGATCGAGCGCGGCAGCCCAAAGTCGGCAAGCGCCGCGACCTCGGTGACCAGAAGGATGCGTGGCAGAAGCAGCGCGCCTCGCGCCTGGAAGCATTCGGTCACCCGCCGCCGCATCCGCTGGGTGTTGACGATCAGCGTCGTCCGCGCCAGCGCCTCGGGCGGCGCAGCTGCCATGCGCTGCACAAGGCCCGCGACCAGTTCGGCGGCGAAGTCAACGCCGGGCGGCAGCGCGAAGAGGGGCGGTGTTTCAGTCATTCCCGGCAGAGTGGAGGAGGTGTTCGGCCTCGGCAATCCCCTCCGGATGGCCGACGTCGCACCATTTTCCGTCATGGACCAGGCCGAAGGCGGTGCCGGCGGCGATCATTTCGGTCCAGGTCCTGTTCAGGCCGAAAACGCTGTCGGGCGTGGCCGCGATCCGCCCGGTCTGCAGGATCTGCGCGCCGATGTAGACGTGGTCCTCACCGCCCTGTCCCCGACTGATCCGGCCGTCCGGCGCAAGCCGGAAGTCGCCCTTCGGCCCGTGCGCGATGGTCCGGTCCAGCGGCAGAAGGAGGAGGAGCGCCTCCATCCTGTCGGTGTCCCAGGCCTGGGCAAGCTGCGACAGGGGATTTGCGCCGGTCCAGATGCCGTCGCTGTTCAGGACGGCGACGGGACCTTGGCCCAGAAGGGGCAGGGCAGCCTTCAGCCCGCCTCCGGTATCCAGGATTTCGGGTTCATGGCTGATCGCCACGCCCCGCCCTGCAAGATGGGCCGCCAGCTGGTCGGCCTTGTAATGCGTGTTGACCACGGTCCGCGCCGCCCCGGCCTTTGCGCCAACCTCCAGCGCATGGTCGATCAGGGCCTTGCCGGCGACCTGGATCAAGGGCTTGGGCCGATCCCGGGTCAGCGCGCCCATCCGGGTGCCGAACCCGGCGGCAAAGACCATCAGCGGGAAGGGAAAGCCAGGCATTGCTGTTCGATCCTGTGCAGGATGTCCGAAGTGGGGGGCGGAAGGATGGCGTCGCAGATCGCGCGCAGGTCGGCAAGGGCCGGGTGGACGAGGTTCTGCTGCAACTGGCCCCAGACGCGAGGGATCAGGCGCAGGTACTGCGGCTTTCCCGCCACCAGGCAAAGCCGGGCGAAGACGCCCAGGATGCGCAGCGCGCGCTGGGCGCCAAGGGTGGCGTAGTGTGCGGCGAACCCCGCCGGATCGACGCCGGTCGCGGCGGCAAAGCGCGCGATCATCGCCGCTTCGGTCTTTGGTGCCACATCCCGGCGCGCGTCCTGCAAGAGCGACACAAGGTCGTAACCGGGCTGAGCAAGTTGGCCAAGCTGGAAGTCCAGAAGACCGACCCGCTTCAGACCAGCGCGACCGGGTAGCCAGAGCAGGTTCTCGGCATGAAAGTCCCGCAGGATCAGCACGCGCGGCCCGTCGGCATGGGCCTGAAGCGCATCGGCAAGGGCGGTGACGAAGCGATCGGCATCGGGCTTCCTTCCCGTGGCAGCGAAGGCGTACCACTCCAGCGCGAAGGCGGCGGCCTCTGCCCAGTCGCGGGCGGTCAGGTTGGGCAGGCCCGGCGGCGGCATGGCGCGTTGCAGATGCAAAAGCACGTCTACGGCGGGCGCGTAAAGGTCAGCCTCGCGCGCAGGATCGGCCTGCAGCAAGCGGGCAAAGAGATCGTCACCAAGGTCTTCCAGCAAGAGCAGCCCATGCGGCAGGTCCTCGGCCAATATCGCCGGGGCGGACAGTCCAAGGTCCCGCAGGTGGCGGGCCATGCGCGAGAAGGCAGCCGGGTCATCGGCCCCTCCGGGCGGGTTGTCCATCAGAACCGCCGTTGCGGCCCCCAGGCGCAGGCGTTCGTATCGACGGTCCGAGGCGTCCCCCGCCAAGTGTCGGCGGTCGGCGCTGCCCCAGCCTGCAGCGGCCAGGAATGCGGCGATCTCTGCGGCGCGGTCAGCCATGCGACAGCGCCCGGATCAGGCCCGCGCGTCCGCCCGACAGCACGGCCCGCCGCCCCTCGCCCTCGGCCTCAAGCCGCAGGCGCAGCGCATCGGCAGGTACGTGGGTGCCCAGCCGGTCGGGCCATTCGACCAGGCAGATCGCCGAGGTGAAGGCGTCGTCCAGGCCCAGTTCCCAGACCTCGTCGGGGTGGGTCAGGCGATAAAGGTCGGCGTGCCAGATCTCGGTCCCGTCGGCCTCATAGACCTGGACCAGAGTAAACGTGGGCGAGGGGACCTCTTCCTCGGGGCCCAGCCGGGCGCGGATGAAAGCGCGGGCAAGGCAGCTTTTCCCGGCCCCGATCGGGCCTTCCAGCAGGATCACGTCGCCCGGTCGGGCCAGGTCGGCCAGGCGGCGGCCAAGCGCCTCGGTGTCGGGGGCGGTGGGCAAGGACAGGGTCACGTCACGGGACATGGACCGACTGTAGCGGCACGGACCGCCGCTGCAAGCCTCAGGCCGAGAGGAGCCCGACGTTGCCGGTGTCGCGGACGGAACTGAAGCTGACCGAGGCCTGGACACGGAACGTGATCAACGTGGCGCCTCCGGTCAGCGGGCGGAAGCGGCACACCACCAGGCGCCCGTCCAGGAGGCGCACTTCGCCCTCCCACGGGGTGCGGTCGCCCGAGCTGGTCACAAAGTCGATGGCGTCGTCCCACAGCAGCGTCGGTGCCGCATGGTCGCGCCACCAGGTGCAGAGGGTGGAGACGCTGGCCTCGGACAACAGGACCTGCGGGTCATGCTGCCAAAGCTGGGCATAGGCGTGGTTCGACATCACCAGTTGCCCGCCCTGCGAGAAGACCGCCACCGCGTCCTCGACTGCGTCGATCACCGACTGGCCCAGTTCGACGTCCGCCCGGTAGCGGCGGGTGCGCGACATCTCGTTCGAGATGTCTTCGAACATGAAGGCGAGCGCGCCGTTCGGATGCGGGCGGCCGATCACCCTGTAGGTCTGGCCGCCCGGCAGGCTCCAGGTTTCCTCGAAAAGGCCCATCGTCGCCTCTTCCTCCAGCCGGGCAAGCTGCTTGCGCCAGCTGCGGTAGTCGCGCGGTTCGGGAATCATCGCCTTGGCGCGCATCGCGTCGAGGAACGCGTTCAACGTCGGCCGCGAGGTCAGAAGCTCGGGCGAAAGCGTGGTAAGGTCGGTAAGCGCCGGATTGAACATCTGCAGGCAGCGCGAGCGGTCGAAGATCGCCAGCCCGATCGGCAGGTCGGCGAAGGTCTTGGTCAGGGTCTGCATGAATTCGCGCAGCGCGGTTTCCGCCTGCACCGCCTTGTCCGCGGCCAGCGCATAGCACAGCGTCTCCTCGCCCGAGGCCATGCTGACCAGATCGAACCATTCCGGCCCGCTCGGCATTTGCAGCTTAAGCCGGGGCAGGCGGCCCTTGCCGTGCTCGGCTGCAAAAAGCTTGGGCAGGGGCCAGGAGAGATCTTCTCCCTCCGGCAGAAGCTCGACCGCGCGGATGAGATAGGCGTGATTCGCCCAGATCACCGAACCATCCGTCGCCTCCTTCCACATCAGGACCGGTGCGCGTGACAGGACTGCGCGCTGTGACATCACTTCCTGCTGCAAGGCTGCTGCCGTGGCCGCGTCGCTGTGGTTGGACTGGCCGTCTTGCCCACTTTCCACCGTCAGGCGCGTCAGGCCCGAGACGATCTCGGCCGTCAGGACAAGGGCAGGGGAAACGCTGGGACAAGAGGACAGCCGCAGCTGGCCGATCTTGGGCAATGATTCCAAATGATTGGAAAGGTTTGGGAAATCCGGTCCGAAGCGGGCGATCAGCCGTGCCCAGGCGCGGTTGTCTTCCCCTTCGGGCAACAGCGCGCGACCGGCGGGGGAGGCGTCGACCAGACGGTCGCCATCGAAAAGATAGGCCACCCGCTGGGGCGCATGGTCAAAGATGCTGGGCGCAGTCACCGGGCGGCGCGACTGCCAGGCCGCCATCAGGACAAGGCCCGCCATCGCCAGCAGAAAGATGCTCAGCATCAGCCCCAACGCCATCGACCATTCGACCGCCATCTTCACCCCCGGAGTTTCACCCGTCGGGCAAGGCTAGGCTGGAAGGGGTTAATTGCCCGTTAACTGCGCTTCACCCGTCGATGCGGGTGTTCTCGCCCAGCCCGCCCTGTACCTGTTGAGCCGCGAGGTCGGCCATGTCCCACACCGCCTCGACCACCGCGCCCGAGCGTTCGGGCCGGTCCTGCGGGGCCAGGAAGGGGTCGGTCGCATTGGCGAAGGACAGTTCCGCGCCAGACCGTTCCAGCAGCGTCTTGGCGATGAAGAGGCCCAGCCCCATGCTTTCATAGCCGGGGCGCTTCTCCACCTCGGGGTCCGCGCGGCGGGCGCGGACGAAGGGGTCGCCGATGCGGCCGATCAGACCGGGCGGGAAGCCGTCGCCGTCGTCGGTGATCCGCACGATGATGCGGCGGGCCGTCCATTCGCCTTCAACCCAGACGCTGGATCGGGCGAAGTCCACGGCATTCTGCACCAGGTTCCGCAACCCGTGAATCACCTCGGGACGCCGCAGGATCGACGGTTGCTCCTCCTCGCCGTCCTGGAACGGAGCGAAGGCGAAGTCGACGCGCTTGCCCCGCGCAAGGTGCGGCTCGGCCGCCTCGCGCACCACCGCCGACAGGGGGGCCTGGCGCATGTGCAGGTCATCCTTCCCCGCCCGCCCCATGTCGCGCAGGATGTCGCGGCAACGGTCGGCCTGATCGCGGATCAGCCGGGCGTCCTCCTGCAGCTCGGGATGGGCGTTCAACTCCTCGATCAGTTCGGCGCTGACCAGCTTGATCGTCGCCAGGGGCGTCCCAAGCTCGTGCGCTGCGGCGGCGACGACCCCTGCCAGGTCGGTCAGCTTCTGCTCTCGCGCCAGCGCCATCTGTGTGGCCAGCAGCGCCTCGGACATGTGGCGCATCTCGGTCGCGACGCGGCGGGAATAGAGGCCGAGGAAAAGGATGCCGATGACGATGGACAGCCAGAAGCCGAAGGCGAAGATGCCGGGGATCACCAGCGCCGTGCCATCGGCAAAGCGCAGCGGCACGAACCAGACCGTCGCGGCCGAGACGACCAGGATTGCCAAGGCACCCAGCGCCACGGTCGACCGCAGCCGCAACACCGATGCCGAGATCGTGACAGGCGCCAGCACCAGGATCGCGAAAGGATTGGTCAGCCCGCCGGTGAGGAACAGAAGGAAAGCCAGCTGACCCAGATCGAACAGAAGGGTCAAGAAAGCCTCGGCCTCGCTGAGCCGCCGGTTCTCGGGGAACAGCATGATCAGGACGAGGTTGGCCAACACCGAAAGACCCACCGCCAGCGCGCAAAGGCCCAGCGGCAATTGCAGGCCGTAGACCTGGCTTGCCACCAGGATCGCCGCGACCTGGCCGGCAATCGCCATCCAGCGCAACAGGATCAGCGTGCGCTGGCGGACCATGTTGGCGCCGACGTCGGTGCCTTGAAAGCCGGGGAATGCGGTGGCCATGCTGTGACCGGTTGTCCTTTCCGGGGGTTTGCCATTGTTAAGGGTGCCCAGTTCGTAGATCAATGCGACCCGTCAGCCGAAGGAGCCCAGCCATGACCAGACTTTACGCCGGAGCCGCCGCCGTGGCGGTCGCGGCCTTTCTTGGTTTCATGACATGGAAGGTCGTCTATGACCGGCCCGACGATGCCTTTGCCGAGTGCCGACAGGGCCAGATCGCGGGTGGCGATATCGGCGGCCCCTTCACGCTGGTCAATACCGCAGGCCAGACCGTGACCGAAGCCGAGGTCCTTGCGAAGCCCAGCCTCGTCTATTTTGGCTACACCTTTTGCCCCGATGTCTGCCCGCTGGACATGCTGCGTAATGTCGAAGCCGTCGATCTGCTGGACGAACAGGGCATCGACGTAACCCCCGTCTTCATCACCATCGATCCCGAACGTGACACGCCCGAGGCTCTGGCGGACTACGCGTCGAACCTGCACCCCAAGCTGATTGCGCTGAGCGGATCGGCGGATCAGGTCAAGGCGGCCGCGCAAGCCTACAAGACCGTCTACAAGAAACGCGAGACGGGCGACGAATACTATCTGATGGACCACATGACATTCACCTATCTGATGCTTCCCGGCGAAGGCTTTGTGGATTTCTTCCGTCGCGAGATTACCTCTGAGCAGTTGGCGCAAAGCGTTGCTTGTTTCATGAAGGCAGGCAAAGCTGCGTCTTGATAGAAGCAGGAACCCGCATGACCGACGAACCCATCGACCTAGGACCCGACCCGACGCTGCTGCTCGTCGATGATGACGAACCCTTCGTCAAGCGGCTGGCCAAGGCGATGGAAAAGCGGGGATTCCTGACCGAGACGGCGCAAAGCGTGGCCGAAGGTCGCGCAAAGGCTGTCGCCCGGCCTCCGGCCTATGCGGTGGTGGACCTGCGCCTTGAGGATGGCAATGGACTTGAGGTGATCGAGACGCTGCGGGAAAAGCGCCCCTCGTGCCGGATCGTGGTTTTGACGGGATATGGCGCAATCGCGACAGCAGTGGCAGCGGTGAAGATCGGGGCGATCGATTACCTGTCCAAGCCCGCGGACGCCAATGACGTGACCAATGCATTGCTGGCGCGCGGGGGCAATCTTCCGGTACCGTCTGAAAACCCGATGTCCGCCGACCGCGTGCGATGGGAGCATATCCAGCGGGTCTATGAAATGTGCGACCGCAATGTCTCGGAGACGGCGCGGCGGCTTTCGATGCATCGGCGGACGCTCCAGCGGATTCTCGCGAAGAGAAGTCCGAAGTAACATCAATTGTTGCACGACTGAAATTTCACGTCTAATGATAGCCCGTGTTTATCCGAGGGGGATCATACATTGGACTTGGACTTGAATAAAATGTCTCTGAAAGAGCTGAAGGATCTGCACTCGCAGGTGGCAAAGGCGATTTCGGGGTATGAAGACCGCCGCAAGCGCGAGGCGTTGGCCGAACTGGAAGAGAAGGCGAAGACGATGGGCTTTTCGCTGGCCGAGTTGACGGGGGTCACGGCCGGACGGAAACGCTCCCCTTCGGTTGCGAAATACGCAAATCCGGCAGACCAGACGGATACGTGGTCGGGCCGCGGGCGCAAGCCCCGCTGGTTCTCGGAAGCATTGGCCAAGGGCAAGAAGCCCGAAGATCTGGCGATCTGATCGTCATCCCTGCGCTTTCAGCCATTTCAGAAACGCCCGGGCCGCAGCACGCTTTGGCCCGGGTAACGTCACGATGAAATAGGCTGGCAGCTTTTCCCGGCTTTCGTGCACGATACGCAATCGTCCTTCGGCCACGTCGGACTCGATCAGCGCCACGCTTTCCACCACCAATCCCAATCCTTGCCGGGCTGCCGCCAGCGCCAATTCCTCATTGGTGATATCCGTGCTGCTTAGAGTTGTCGGTTCCAGTCCAAGCTGGCGCAGGTAGGCATTCTGTTCTGCCCAATTCGGCGAAAGAATCCAGTCCATCCCCTGCATCTCTGCCACGGTCGGATCGCGGCCCCCGATCAGCGACGGCGCCCCGGCGATGACCAGTCGGGCAGAGGTCAGGTACTCAGCCTCGACCCCCGGCCAATCGCCGTTGCCGTAACGGATGCCCAGGTCCATCCGCTCGCGGTGCAGGTCGACCACCTTGCTGTCCGGGTGCAGTGACAGGCCGATGTCGGGCTGCTGCTGCCAGAAGTCCTTGAGCCGGGGCATCAGCCATTGCGCAGCAAAGCTTGCGGTCAGGGTGACGCGGACCGGGCGGTCGGCCTCACCCGCCCGCAGCGCCTCCAGACCGCGCTGGATGGTGCCGAAGCCTTCGTCCAGCGCCTCGGCCAGTTGCTCGCCATCCGCCGTCAGGCTGACCCCGCGCCCCTCGCGCTGGACCAGGGGGCGGCCCAGCTGTTCCTCCAGCGCGCGGACCTGCTGGGCGACGGCGGCATGCGTGACGTTCAGCATCCGTGCCGCCTGACTGAAGTTCCGCAGTTCGGACGTGGCCGCGAAGGCTCGCAGCGCCGTCAGCGAAGGAAGGCTGCGCCAGTCGATTGCCATGTGATAGCCTGCCTTACAGTTTGTAAGTCTTCCTGAGTCGTATCACAGTACTTTGCATGGCAAAAGCAATCATCGAAAGCCTGAAAGGAGAAAGGCCATGTTGAATATCTTTGCCGACGCGCTGCTGATTGCGACCCGGTTCAAGACCGCGTCAGAAGAGTACCTGCCGCGCCACTACCCGCGTCGCTCGCCGACCGAATTCCAGGACGACGCGGGTCTGCGGACCGCCGATCACCTGCGCCATATGGGCCGCTGATGCCGTCCTGTCAGCAGTCCGCAAGCAGTCTCGCGACCGTCGAGACATAGTCCGCCCGCACCTCCGCGGGCGGACGAAGCCGTATTTCCAGCCGGTGGATCAATTCCGGCACGGGCCGCCCGAACAGCTTGTCGGCCTCCGCCTCCCGAAACCCCGCGATCCGCACCGCCTCCAGCCAGGCCGAAACCTTGTCCGCCGACTTGATCGCCTTCTTGATCGGCTGGGGCAGCACCGCAGGCAGGCCGAAGCGCAAATGCACCGCCGCCGTCAGCCTTTCATCCAACGCCCCATACCCCGGCCCAACCGCCGCCTTCACCGGGCTGATCATGTCGCCGATGACGTATTCCGGTGCGTCATGCAGCACCGCTGCCAGCCGCCACTTCGCCGCGATGCCGGGGTTGGCGCGCAGGAAGATCTCTTCGACCAGCAGCGAATGTTCCGCCACCGAATAGGGCCAGTCCCCCCGCGTCTGCCCATTCCACCGCGCGACGAAGGCCAGGCCATGCGCGATATCCTCGATCTCGATGTCCACTGGCGTTGGGTCCAGAAGGTCCAGCCGGCGGCCCGAAAGCATGCGTTGCCAGGCGCGGGGTTGTTTCATTCGGCGGGCCTTTGTTGTCTGTTCACGGTTTCAATGCTATCTGCCCGCCCAACCAAGGATCAAGGAGAGCGCCAAGATGGCTGCGGATTACATCGTCAAAGACATTGCACTGGCTGATTTCGGCCGCAAGGAACTGACCATCGCCGAAACCGAGATGCCCGGCCTGATGGCCTGCCGTGAGGAATTTGGTGCCTCGCAGCCGCTGAAGGGTGCGAAGATCGCGGGCTCCCTGCACATGCCGATCCAGACCGGCGTTCTGATCGAGACGCTGAAGGCCCTTGGCGCCGATGTCCGTTGGGCGTCCTGCAACATCTTCTCGACCCAGGACCACGCCGCCGCCGCCATTGCGGCCAGCGGAACACCGGTCTTCGCCATCAAGGGTGAGACGCTGGAGGATTACTGGGACTACACCGACCGCATCTTCCAGTTTGGCGGGGAAGGCGGGACCTGCAACATGATCCTCGACGATGGCGGGGATGCCACGCTGTACATCCTGATGGGCGCGCGGGTCGAGGCCGGCGAGACCGACCTTATCGCAGTGCCCACCAGCGACGAGGAAGTCTGCCTTTTCAACCAGATCAAGAAGCGCCTTGCCGCCAGCCCCGGCTGGTTCACCAAGCAGCGCGCCGCGATCAAGGGCGTGTCGGAGGAAACCACCACGGGCGTCCACCGCCTGTACGAACTGCACAAGAAGGGCCAGCTCCCCTTCCCGGCGATCAACGTCAATGACAGCGTCACCAAGTCCAAGTTCGACAACAAGTACGGCTGCAAGGAATCGCTGGTCGACGGCATCCGCCGCGCGACCGACACGATGATGGCCGGCAAGGTCGCCGTGGTCTGCGGCTATGGCGACGTGGGCAAGGGCTCGGCTGCGTCCCTGCGCGGTGCGGGGGCCCGGGTGAAAGTCACCGAAGTCGACCCGATCTGCGCGCTGCAGGCGGCGATGGACGGCTATGAGGTCACCCTTCTGGAAGACGAAGTCGCCACGGCGGACATCTTCATCACCACCACCGGCAACAAGGACGTGATCCGCATCGAGCATATCCGCGCGATGAAGGACATGGCCATCGTCGGCAACATCGGCCACTTCGACAACGAGATCCAGGTCGCGGCATTGCGGAACCACAAGTGGACCAACATCAAGGACCAGGTCGACATGATCGAGATGCCGTCGGGCAACCGGATCATCCTGCTGTCCGAAGGTCGCCTCTTGAACCTTGGCAACGCGACCGGCCACCCGTCCTTCGTGATGTCCGCGTCCTTCACCAACCAGGTCCTCGCGCAGATCGAGCTTTGGACCAAGGGCAAGGACTATGCGCCGGGTGTCTACATCCTGCCCAAGGCGCTGGACGAAAAGGTCGCCCGCCTGCACCTGAAGAAGATCGGCGTGAAGCTGACCGAGCTTCGCAAGGACCAGGCCGACTATATCGGCGTCAAGGTCGATGGGCCGTTCAAGTCGGACCACTACCGCTACTGATCCGGGATCGGCCCGGTTCACGCCGGGCCACACCCTACGCCTGCTGTGCGGCCTCGCCGGTCTTGACCTCGGCCGGCGCGGGCGACTTCTGGGTCATCAGACCCCAGAGGAAACCCCCGGTAAAGCTTTGCAGACCCAGCGCCGACAGCACCGCCACCAGCGAGGCTGCGCGGGTGATCGTGCCGGGGTCGATCGGCCCGAAATCGTTTGCCGCCCAGTGTCCGACCGAGGCGGCGGTAGCGACCAGCGCCAGCACCAGGAAGATCGCCCCGCCCTTGCAGGCGCTTTCGACCGACAGCCGTTCGCGCAGACGTTCGAACCGCGGTGAGGTCGGCAAAAGGTTCATCCGGACCGCGAACTGCCGGGCCAGCGCGTGGAACCACATCAGCTGGAAGCCGATGATTATGAAGGTCGCGGCAAAGATCATCGCACCGGTGTCCAGCGTCAGCGCACCCAGATCCAGCGGCCTGAAGAGAAGCGGCAGGAACAGCGCAGAACCCAGCGCGAACAGCATGGCGCCGGGATACAGGAACAGGCTGAACGGCGCGAAGGTGAGAAGCAGCTTCAGATGCCGCCAGCCGTCGTGCCAGGTCCGCAGATGCGGCTTGCGCGACCGGCCATCGGGCTTCAGCGTCGTCGGAACCTCGCCAATTCTGAGGTCGGCCATCGCGGCGCGCATCACCATCTCGGGGCAGAATTCCAGCTGCTCGGTGATCAGGTTCAAGGCTAGGATCTTGTCGCGGACAAATCCGCGCAGACCGCACTGGAAGTCCCCGACCGGCGCGCCATACAGGACCCGCCCGATGAACGACAGCACCGGATTGCCCAGGTAGCGGTGCAGCAGAGGCATCGCGCCGGGTTCGATCCCGCCCCGGAAGCGGTTGCCCATCACCAGATCGGCCCCGCCGCGCAGTGCATCGACGAAGCCGTCCAGCCGCGAGAAATCATAGCTGTCGTCGCTGTCGCCCATGATCACGAAGCGGCCCTTCGCCGCCGCGATCCCGGTGGACAGCGCGATCCCGTTGCCCTTGCGCGGCGCCAGCACAACGCGCGCGCCATGCGCCTCGGCGATCTCGCGGCTGCCGTCGGTGGAGCCGTTGTCGGAAATCAGCACCTCGCCCTTGATGCCCGTCCGCGCGAGGAACCCCTTGGCCTTGTCGATGCAGGTGCCAAGCGTCTCTGCCTCGTTCAGGCAGGGCATCAGGATGGTCAATTCCAGCATTGCCGAATCCCTGTTGCGCCAATCGGGCCAATTGGCTGGCGTTGTTGCGGATTTCACTGTGCAACTGTGCCGAAAATGCGGCGAGATGCGGCGGGAAAAGCGGTTTTGCGCGCCAGGTGTCTTGGAAGCGAAGGAATTTCGCCACAGGGATGACTGTTTCCGGCGACAAAGCTATCCCTGCCTAAGCCTTACTTTCCGTCCATTCCGCGAAACAGCGAATCTGTGAATCCCCCGTGACGCCCATGTCCGACTCACACCCGAACCTGATCCGTTGGATCTGTCTGGGTGCCATTGTCCTGATCGTCCTCAATGCCGCCCGCACCTGGCCCGAGGTCGGAAGCCTGCTGTTCAGGTCCGACAACGACGACCTGATGCGCCTCGTGCAGGTCCGCGACTGGCTGGGCGGGCAGGATTGGTTCGACACCCGTCAGTACCGCGTCCTTCCGCCCGAGGGCATCTCGATGCACTGGTCGCGCTATGTCGACGCCGGGATCGCGACGGTTCTGGTCCCCGCCTCGTGGCTTTTGCCCATGCCGCAGGCCGAACTGCTGACACTCACGGTCTGGCCCAGTCTTCTGGCCTGCCTGATGGTGCTGCTGATCGGTCTGGGAACCAACCGGCTGTTCGGCCCGATGGCGGCGTTGGGCGCGCTGGTGGTGTTCCTGACCTGGGGCAAGCTGAGAGGCGAGTTCACACCCCCCCGGATCGACCATCACGGCATCCAGATGCTTTGCGTCACGGCGGCCTTCTACCTGGCCATCCTGCACGGGCGTCGCCGGCTGTTTGGGGCGTTGGCCGGTCTGGCGACGGCGCTGTCGCTGGCGGTGGGGCTGGAAATGCTGACGATCCTTGCCCTGATCCCCGGCTTCGTGGCGCTGCGCCATGCCTTCGACCAACCCGGCTCGGGCGATTGGCTCTTGGGGTTTGTAGCGGCACTGGCCGTGGGTGCGCCGCTGCTGATGGCCGGCCAGACCGCGCCGGGGGCCTGGGGGGTGATGTACTGCGACGCGCTGGCCCCTCCGGTCCTGGCTCTTGCCGCCACGGGGATCGCCGCGACCCTGGTGCCGGTGCTCGCGGGTCGCCTCCTGCGGGGCCCAGCGGTGCGGCTTGTGACGATGGCGGCGTTCGTCGGTCTTGGTCTGTGGCTGTCTGCGCCCCTTCTGACCCCGTGCCTTGGCGGCCCCTATGCCGATGTCCCGCCCGAGGTCCGCGCCCTGATCGAAAGCCGCATGATCGAGGCGCTGTCCGCGTTCGAGCTGATCCGGCTCATGCCCGACATGCTGGCCCGGTCGCTGCTGCCGCCTCTGGTCATCATGGCCTGCTCCCTTGTCGCGGCCGCCCTGCTCTGGTCGCGCCTTGAGGCCGGGCAAAGATCCGCCCTGCTGCTGGGCGTCCTGATCGCGTTTGCCGGGCTGGCCGTGGCGATCCTGCAGATCCGGGCGACCACCCTCATGGTTCCCGCCGTACCGCTTCTCGGCGGGTTCCTGGTCCACGCCTTCCTGCAGATTCCCCGCACCAGTCCCTGGCGGCTGCCCGCCGTCCTGATGCTGGCCGCCGCCACCCCGACCGCTGTCGAGGAGGGCGTTTCCTACGTCTTGGCTCGCGCAGCGCCGACGCCCACGTTGACTGCCCAGACGCAATCCGCCCCCACCCGATCACCGGCAACCTGCCGCAACCCCGCCGCTATGGCCGAGCTTGCCAGCCTTCCGACCTCTACCCTGTTCTCGGCGCTGAACCTGGGCACCACGATCCTGGCATACACGCCGCATTCCGTTGCGGCCGCCCCCTACCACCGCAGCCCCGAGGCGTTCTGGAACGGCATCGCCGCCCTGGAAAGTGAGGCCGACATGCGCCTTGCGCTGGCCCGGTCGCGGGCCGATTATCTGGTGCTCTGCCCCGGCGATGCGGCCAAGCCCTATGCGGCTGTCCTTCTTGGCGGTACGCTGCCCGACTGGCTGACCGATGTCACCGGGGACCGGCGCGAGCTGCGCGTCTACCAGGTTGACCACGCCCGTCTGGCGGGGTCCGACGGACAATGAGCACCTTCGTCCGCTTCCTGCTGGTTGGCGGCTCGCTGGCGCTGGTCTATGCCGTCGTGGCTGCGGTTGCCACCTCGCAACTGCCCTGGCCCAAGGGTCTCTCGGCCGGGGTCGCCTGGATCGCCTGCATCCCCTTCGGCTTCTGGTGCCACCGCCACCTGACCTTCCCCGGCAGCGCCCGCCGTCCCTTTGCGCTGGGCCTTTATGCGCTGACCCAAGTCATGGGCATCGGCATCGGCGCGGGCACGAGTTTTCTCTTCGCCACCGGCCGGTTCTGGCCTGATCTTTTCATCCATCTTTGCGCTTCGGCCCTGGCCGCCGTGGCAAGCTACCTGATCAACCGCAACCTCACCTTTCCCGATGATCGGTCTGCCTGAGGCCCGCGCAGCCCATGCAACAGCGGTGCACAACTGACGTGTCGCGCGCGAAATTCCCCTTTCTTACCGATATTGGCGGCACTACGGTTTCTTCGTTAACGATCACGGTTCCATTCAAGGGAGACAAGAATGGGCAAGAGGGACGAACTCATTTCCAAATACGCCGATGACCTGAAGACCAAGTGCAAGGTGACGCCCGACATGGCGCTCTTGACGAAAGTCACGATTGGCTGCGGCCCATCGATCTATGACAATGACGCGCAGACCGTCGCTGCTTCGGACAAGGACGAGCTGGAGCGGATCAAGGCCAATTTCCTGATCAAGAAGCTGGGGCTTAAGGATGGGCCCGCCCTGATGGACGGCATCAATGCCGCTGTCGAAACCTATGGCAAGTCCGAGCGCAACAAGTTCCGCGCCGTGTTCTATTACCTTCTGGTCAAACATTTCGGCCGCGAAGCCGCCTACAAGTAACCCGACCGCAGACACCGAATTTCAGGCCCGTGCCCGCAAGGCGCGGGCCTTTGCCTGGGAACGCATTGGATTTGAGGCAAAGCCTCGGCAAAGCGCGCTTGCCGGTTCGGGGGGATTCGGGGCATCAAAGGCAAGTCAGGGCAGGACGCCCGGGACCCTTATACTACAGATCACGTGCGGTGCTTGGGGTGTGCGCGTGGGGTGGATGAAGGGTCCCGTAGGGGTGCGGGGCCCTTCATTCTTTTTGTGATCCGAGAGTGTTCTGTTGGTGGCTGTCCGGCAAGGTGTGGCGACGGTGCGGGCTTCGTGCGTCTCCCGTCAGAGTGTCGGTTTCCAGACCCCTGCCAGATGCGTGGCCTCTGTATCTCCCGGCCAAGGCGGCATCGTGATGCAGATGAACTTCAGGGGCATATCACCCACATTGCGATACTGAAACGCCGTGCCCACAGGAATGTCGATGGACACGCCCGGTTGAAGGGACGTCACCCGCTCTTCCACGGCATCCTTCCGCCAGATTTCACCCAGGCCTTCCAGCACGAACCAGAACTCGCTGACCGTGGCGTGAATGGTCGCCCGGTTGACCTGACCGGGGGGAACGGTGCTGTGGATCATGTTTGCCGTCGCGCCATCCATGAGGAAGCGGATATCGGCACCGGCAGGCGACTTCGCGTCAGGCAATGCGGGAAGGCGCGTCTCTTTCACAAGCCCATCTCCAAACGAACTGGACCTGGGTCAGACTCCGTAGCCCGTAGGGTGGGCGGATCCGCCCACCGTCCGGTCAGAAGGCGTTCAGCACAGCGCCCATGATCGTGCAGCCGACGACGCTGTTGACCCCGTCGATCACGGTCAGCGATGGCTTCCGCATCGCGAAGGCATAGTTCATCGCGACCCAGGGCGTGATCAGGAACGCTCCGACGCCGAACCCGGCGATGGCTCCGCCGCCGACTGTCGTGACGCCAGACGCGCCCAGCAGATGCCGCATCATGCCGGCGACCAGTACCATGGCGACCAGCCCCACCACGAAAGGCATCGCGCTGCCGTTGCCCTGCGGTCTGCCGTTAGCGTCCACCGCAATTTCGGCCGCCGCAATCCAGGGCCTGGACATCGACATGTACCAGCCCGCCCCGAAGGCGAACGCGGCGATTGCCGCCGCGATGACGTTTAGAAATTCCATGACTGTCCCTCCCTGTTTTCGGGAAGCATGCCGCAAACTCGGCAGTCGGGGAAGTCAGCCGATGCGGCCCCTGACGCCGCCGGTCTGGCCCCGGTCCAGCAGAAGGTGATCCAGCAACACGCAGGCCATCATCGCCTCGCCCACTGGTACCGCACGGATGCCGACGCAGGGGTCGTGGCGGCCCTTGGTGATCAGTTCGACCTCCTGGCCGCCCTGGGTCACCGTCTGGCGCGGCGTCAGGATGCTGGAGGTCGGCTTCACCGCGAACCGGCACACCACCGGCTGGCCCGTCGAAATCCCGCCTAGGATACCGCCCGCGTGGTTCGAGAGGAACCCCGGCCCGTCCGGGCCCATCCGGATCTCGTCCGCATTCTCCACGCCCGTCAGCGCCGCTGCCGCCATCCCCTCGCCGATCTCCACGCCCTTCACGGCGTTGATCGACATCATCGCCGAGGCCAAGTCCGAATCCAGCTTGGCATACAGCGGCGCACCCAGCCCTGCCGGGACGCCTTCTGCCACCACCTCGATCACCGCCCCGACCGAGTTGTGGGACAGCCGCAGTGCATCCAGGTATTCGGCCCACTCCACGGCAGCCACCGCGTCCGGCACCCAGAACGGATTCTGCTCGATCTGAGCGGCATCGAACCGCGACCGGTCGATCCCCTTCGTCCCCATCTGCACCATGTACCCGGTGATCTTCAGCCCCGGCACCAGCACCGCCAGCGCAGCCCGCGCCACGCCCCCCGCGGCGACCCGCGACGCCGTCTCGCGCGCCGAGGACCGCCCGCCGCCCCGGTAATCCCGGATGCCGTACTTCTGGTGGTAGGTGATATCCGCATGCCCCGGCCGGAAGGACTGCGCGATCTCGCCATAGTCCTTCGACCGCTGGTCGGTGTTCTCGATCATCAGCTGGATCGGGGTGCCGGTCGTCCGCCCCTCGAACACGCCCGACAGGATGCGGACCTCGTCCGGTTCCTTGCGCTGGGTGGTGAATTTGTTCTGTCCCGGCTTCCGGCGGTCCAGCCAGGGCTGGATGTCCACCTCGCTCAGGGACACGCCCGGAGGGCATCCGTCCACCGTGCAACCGATGGCCGGCCCGTGGCTTTCGCCCCAGGTGGTGACGCGGAAAAGGTGGCCGAAGGTGTTCAGGCTCATGTCAGGTCCTCGCTTGGGCAAGGGCATACAGGCCGTGCCGCCCTTGCCACAAGCCCCGCCAGCCGCGAATTTCCACCGACTCCGGCCCTGCGGTCACGCTTCCGTGAAAATTCCACCGTGCCGGGGGTTGAAATGTCGTACCCCGGCCCCACCTTTGGCTCTGCGGGCCGGGCCCCTCTGACGACACGTGTCGTGATGTCGGACCGCATCGAGAAATCGTGCTCGATGTCACGCCCGGCGCTCTGCCCCTCAGAAGGCTGACCACTCGACGCACCCGAATAGAGGTTCACGGGGATGGATTTCCTCTTCTACGAGTTCGTCAACAAGCCCTTGTGGCTGTGGCTGATGTTCCTGACCATCGTCATCGCGTTGATGATCTTCGACCTTGGCGTTCTGCACAAGGACGACCACGAACTTGGCGTGGCCGAAAGCCTGAAGCTTTCCGCCTTCTACATCGCCATCGCCATCGCCTTTGGCGGCTACATCTGGTGGGCTTGGCAGAACGGCACGCTGGTCACCAGCGACGGCACCAACCCGGTCGCGAGTTACTTCCAGGGCTACATCATCGAGAAGGTCCTCTCGATCGACAACGTCTTCGTCATCAGCCTGATCTTCGGCTACTTCGCCATTCCCCGGAAATACCAGTACCGGGCGCTGGTCTGGGGCATCATCGGCGTGATCATCCTGCGTGGCATCATGATCGCCATCGGGGCCGAGCTGATCTCCAACTACGGCTGGGTCACGCTGGTCTTCGCCGCCTTCCTGGCCTTTACGGGCATCAAGATGCTTGTGGTGCCGGAAGGCGACACCGACGTGTCGAAGAACCCGGTCGTGAAGCTGACCGCGAAGTACATGAACGTGACGAAGGACCTGCACGGGCAGAAGTTCTTCGTCCGCCAGCCGCACCCGACCACGGGCAAGCTGGTCCTCTTCGCGACGCCGCTCTTCGTCGCGCTGATCGTCATCAACTTCGCCGACCTGATCTTCGCCGTCGACTCGGTGCCCGCGATCTTCCTGATCACCACGGACACCTTCATCGTCTACACCGCGAACATCATGGCGATCCTTGGCCTGCGCGCCTTGTACTTCGCGCTGGCAGCCCTGGTGCACCGCTTCCACTACCTGAAGTACGCGCTGGCCGTGGTGCTGATCTTCATCGGCCTCAAGGGCTTCTACAGCTACTTCTTCGGCAAGTTCGACCCCTACCTGTCGCTGGCGATCACCATCGGCATCATCGTGGCGGGCATCGTCTACTCGTTGTGGAAGACCCGCGGTGATGACGACGACCACGGGACCAAGGTCAAGGCGGCCGAATAAGTCCGCCAGATCAGGCAGGCAGAGCAGGTGCCCGTCCCGATAGCTCGGGGCGGGCTTTCCTATTCCGCGCCCTGCCGGATCTGCGTCATCAGGTCATGCCCCTCGGGCACCCCGGCAATGCGCAGGACCGACAGGCCCAGCGTCACATCCACCAGACTATCCGCCCGGCGCGTCAACTCAGGCGGCTTTGGCCAGGCCGTCAGGTCGTAGACCTGCTCTGCGGTCCACTGGCTGACGTGGGTCACCCCGCCATAGTCCAGCACGAAGACCACCGCCCCCGGCCCCGGATCGATCAGGTTGATGCCCGTCCCGGCATGCACCGTATCGTTGCCGCCACCCAGCCGCACGATGTTCCGCCCCGGCCCGGTATGCACCACGGATGAGCCATCCCCGTCTGCGATATCGTCGTTGCCATGCCCGCCGAAGATCCGGTTCCTTGCTGCCGTGCCAATGATCGTATCGTCGCCCGTACCGCCATCCAGCACGTCCCGTCCACCGCCCCCGACCAGCCGGTCGTTCCCGGCCCCGCCGTAGAAGAAATGGCGCGAGCCCTCATGCAGCGTGATCGCCTTGAGCACGTCGTCGCCCTCGCCGCCGTAGAAGGTGGCACCCCCATACTTCGGACCGATCATCACGTCGTTCCCGCGCGACCCGCGGACATCGACCATCACGCGTTCCGTCGTCTCGAAATGGATCGGGCTGTCGGGATGCGCCACGATCCGCAGGACCCGACCGGCCTTTTCCGCAGCCGTGGCGTTCTCGTTTCGCGCCAGCACGGTGGCGATGCGGATGTTCTCGACATTCATCGGGCAGTGCAGGACATAGTCGTCCGGTCCGCCCAGATACCATAGCGTGTCGTTGCCGCCGTCCTTCGTCTCGCGGATCTTCTCCGCCTCGGCGCCGTAGACCCAGTAGTTGTCGTTGCCCCGGTGGCCTTCCAGCACAACGGAGCCGTCCACCGCCATCATCGCATTGACCCCGTCCGCCGGGTTCTCGAACCCCCGCAGGTCCAGCCCTAGGTCCAGCGCGCCCTTGACCAGTTCGGCCCGCAGGACGTCCATCGGGGCCGTATCCACCAGGTTCTTCGTCTCGCCGGGGTCGGCCACCACGTCGTAGACATGCTCCTCGCCGTTCGGATAGCGAAAGTAGCGGAACTGCCGGTACCCTTCGACCGAAGGCCGGACCGACAGCGTCCCGAAGACCGAGGTGATCGGCGATTTGGTCGTGTCGAAGGTGCCGAAACTGGGGTCGATCAGGGGCAGCAGACTTTGCCCCGACACCCAGTCCGGTCGCGGCGGCAGACCCGCCAGCTGCAGGATCGTTTTGGGGAAGTTGTGCAAGGACACCGGCAGGTCGACCACGCGGCCTTCCTCCATCCGCGGCGACCAGATGCCCAGCGGCACGTGCGCCGCCGAATCCCATTGGCTCATCTTGTGAAAGCTGTCGTGGTTCCCAAGGTTGAAGCCGTTGTCCGACAGGAAGATCACCGTCGTCCGGTCGCCAAGGGGTGAGGCTTCCAGCGCCCGCAGGAAGCGCCCTATCTCGTGATCCACATGGCTGATCGCCGCGAAGTAGGCGCGGACGACCTGCCGCCAGCCGTCATCCCCGCCCTTCTCCGGCGTCCAGTTGCCGTTGGCGATATAGGCCGCCTCATAGACCGCAAAGCCGGGCGGCGGGCCGTAGTAATCCTCGGGTGCCGCGATATCGGGCCAGCGGATGTCGGCGGGATCGTAAAGCTGGTAGAACCGGTCCGGGCATTCCAGGTTGTAATGCGGGTGCTTGAACCCAAGCTGGATCAGGTGCCGCCGGGCCGGATCCACGCCGCGGCCCAGAAAGTCGATCGCGTTCTGCGAAACGGTGAAGTCGTAGAACTTGTGGTCCTGCGACCCGTCGTCGTCCGGATGGTTCACCCCGGTGATCCCCGGTCCCCGGTCCAGGTACTGCTTCAGCTTCGTCCGCCCGCCCGAATCATGCGCGGTCGGCTCTTCGTGGAACAGCACGCGGCGGAAGCGGGTGGGCATTGGCGTATAGGTCGCGTCGACCTTGCCGGTGGTGAAGTTGTAGAACCCCGCCCGACGCAGGTCATAGGCCCAGACCTTTTCCGGAGGCAGCACCTGCCGCCAGAACCGGTTGAGGTCCACCAGCCCCGTCCGGAACGGCGACAGCCCCGTGGCCAGCTCCGCCCGGCAGGGGGCGCAAAGGGGTATCGTCGCATAGGCATTCCCGAAGCGGACGCCCCGGTTCAACAGCCGGTCGAGGTTCGGCGTCTGGATCGTCAGCCCGAAGGTATCGCGCCAGGTAAAGACGTCGATCATGTCATCCACCCAGATGACACAGATGTTGTCGTTGCGGATCGTCTCGGCCGTGAACGCCATCAGGGTTCGCCGTCCGTCAGCTTCAACCGCGCCGGCAGTGCCCAACGCCGCACCGCGCCCGCGCCGAAGTCGCCCCGCAAGGCGCCCCGGTTCGCCGGCCAGGGGCCG
>JAIXSA010000022.1 GCA_027484915.1 Paracoccaceae bacterium
CGCGTGGACGGCGGTGTCGACCATGTCGTCGGTCAGCACGACCTCGATCTTCACCTTGGGCAGGAAGTCGACGACATATTCGGCGCCACGGTAAAGCTCGGTATGGCCCTTCTGACGGCCGAAGCCCTTGACCTCGGTGACCGACAGGCCCTGGATCCCGGCTTCCTGAAGCGCCTCTTTGACTTCATCCAGCTTGAACGGCTTGATGATCGCTTCGACTTTCTTCATGGGCCGACTCCCCCGGTTTCGTCTTGGCCTCTCACACCACTTCCCTATGGGAGGGGCAATGTGACAGGGTTTTGTTCGGGGTTTCGTCGGGGGGATTCCTTGGGTCGTGCCTAAATTTTGTGCAATGCGCCTGTGTGGTGGGCAGTTTGAAAACTATGGTGGTTGAAGAATGACCGAACTCCTGACCGCCGCGCAGATGCGGGCCATCGAACAGGCGGCGATTGCCAGTGGCGAAGTCACGGGCCTGGAGCTGATGGAGCGCGCCGGGCGGGGCGTGGTCGAGGCGATCTTCGAGGAATGGCCTGAGTTGCGCGCGACGTCGCACCGGGCGGTGGTCCTGTGCGGTCCGGGCAACAACGGCGGCGACGGGTTCGTGGTCGCGCGGCTGTTGCAGGAGTGGGGCTGGGAGGTGGAGGTCTTCCTTTACGGCGTCCCGGAGAGGATGCCCCCGGACGCGCGGGTGAATTATGAGCGGTGGCGGGGGATGGGGGAGGTAACGTCTTTCTCGACCGAGAAGGATGCGGAAGATGCCTTATTCCACATTTCTAAAGCTGACGATCAGGTCTTGATTGATGCGCTTTTCGGAACTGGCGTTTCGCGGCCCTTGGAAGGTGCGATTGCTAAGCTCTTGCGGTCGCTTGACGACACGCTGGACGAAAGCGTGAGCTGGTATGTCGCGGTGGATACACCATCAGGTATGTGCGCCGATTCTGGCAAGGCGTTGGGAAAATGGCCCCGGAAGGCAGACCTGACAGTCACGTTTCACCGTTCAAAACCGGGGCACCTTCTTGCAGACGGCCCCCGTCTCTGCGGTAAGTTGGTTGTCTGCGACATCGGCCTTCGGCCTGTGGTCATCCCCGTGGGTGATCGAACGACGGTTGTGGAAACCGTTCATCCGATGCTGCGAAAGGCTCGAGTTGACGCGCACAAATACTCCCACGGCCATGCCCTCATCCTCTCCGGCCCCTCCGGTCGCGGCGGGGCGGCGCGGTTGGCGGCGCGGGGGGCCTTGAGGATCGGGGCGGGTGTGGTGACGGTGGGGTGTCCTCCCGACGCGATCCCCGAGAACGCCGCCCGGCTGGATGCGGTGATGCTGCGGGGGGTAGCGGATGGGCTGGCGCTGGAGGAGGTGCTGGCGGACACCCGGATCAACGCGCTGTGTGTGGGGCCGGGGTTGGGTCTGGACGCGCCGGGGCGGGAGCTGTTGGGCGTGGCGTTGACGTGCCGGTCTAAAGCCCGGCCTACGGGCGCGAATGTAGGCCGGGCTTCAGACCGGCAAACCCCGCCCAACCTCGTCCTCGACGCCGACGCCCTGACGATCCTTTCCCAAAACCCCGACCTCTTCGACGCCCTCCACGAGCGCTGCGTCCTCACCCCCCACGCCGGGGAGTTCGCCCGCCTTTTCCCCGACATCGCCGAGAAGCTCGCCGCCCCCGCCACCAAAGGCCCTGCCTTTTCCAAGGTCGACGCCACCCGTGAGGCAGCAAAACGCGCGGGCTGTGTGGTTCTGTACAAAGGCCCCGACACGGTGATCGCCGACCCCTCGGGTCGCTGCGCCATCAACTCCGCCCACTACGACCGGGCCGCGCCGTGGCTGGCGACCGCCGGGTCCGGCGACGTGCTGGCCGGGTTCATCACCGGGCTGCTGGCGCGTGGGTTCACAGCCTTCGACGCCGCCTGCACCGGGGCCTGGCTGCATGTGGAATGTGCCCTGTCCTTCGGGCCGGGGCTGATTGCCGAGGACTTGCCCGAGGAGTTGCCGAAGGTGTTCCGGGCGCTTGGAATATAGGTGCGCCATGAATGCGCACCCTACGAGCCGCGCGTAGGGTGCGCATTCATGGCGCACCACGATTCCCCACCATCACACGGCGCGGTCGATCTTGGTGGAGAGGTGGATCAGGCTTTCCGACGCCCTGACCCCGGTCATCGCGCCGATCTGGTCCAGCACCGAATCGAGGACCTGGGTGTTGGGACAGGCGACCTGCACCAGAAAGTCGAAGCGGCCTGACGTCGTGAACACACGCTCGATCTCGGCAATCGACCGCAGACGGGCCAGAACCGCCGCCTGTGAGCGGGGTTCTATGGTCAACAGAACCGATGCCCGCAGCCGCCCCTCGCGCGCCGCCTCCCCCAGTTTCAGCGTATACCCGGCGATCACACCGGAGGTCTCCAGCCGCTCCAGCCGGGCCTGGATCGTCGACCGGGCGACCTTCAACCGGCGGGATAAAGTGGCCACCGAGACCCGCGCGTCGGCGGAGAGGAGCCCAATGATGTTGCGATCGAGTTCGTCCATGCAATCTGCCGTCCGTTTTCGTCATTATAACGACGAAACCGCGCATTTATATAGTTTTGTTCGGTGAGTTTGTAACCCATATGCGGCATCCTCGATTGCAGGAAAAGGGCGGCTCATACGCACCTGGCCTGGTTCACTTGAAACCACGCTGGTGCCCGAACCCATAGCTGCGCGGGGAAGGGCTTAGCGTCTTGTTGGCAAAGGGAAATACGCCGATGGGACTCTCCAAGACAATCTGGAACAACCCGACCGACTACCTGAAAAAAGAGCAGCCCGAAAACCCGGTCCTGTTCTTCGCCCCGTCCGCAGCCCAGGCCGCCGCGCGGCGGTTCATCGACGGCTTTCCGGGCCTTGTGACCTATGCGGTCAAGTCGAACCCTGGTGAGGCGATGGTGGAGAACCTGGCCGCCGCCGGTGTGCGCGGTTTCGACTGCGCCTCGCCCTTCGAGATCGACCTGATCCGCCGTTTGGCCCCCGATGCGGCGATCCACTACAACAACCCGGTCCGCGCACGGCACGAGATCGCCTATGCGGTCGAGAAGGGCGTGAAGTCCTACAGCGTCGATTCGAAGTCGGAACTGGCGAAACTGGTCGATATGGTCCCGGTTCAGGGCACCGAAATCTCGGTCCGTTTCAAGCTGCCGGTGGCGGGTGCGGCCTACAACTTCGGCGCCAAGTTCGGCGCGACGGTGGAGCTGGCGACGGAGCTTCTGTGCGAAGTCGCGGCCAAGGGCTACATCCCCTCGATCACCTTCCACCCGGGCACCCAGTGCACCGACCCTCATGCGTGGGAAGCCTATATCCGTGAGGCCGCGAACATCGCGAAAACGGCGGGCGTCAAGATCGCGCGGCTGAACGTCGGTGGCGGCTTCCCGAACCACCGTCTGCAGGCCGTCGTCCCGCAGATCGAAGAGACCTTCGCCCTGATCGACCGTGTGACGGCCGAGGCTTTCGGTGCCGACCGTCCGGCGCTGATCTGTGAACCCGGCCGGGCGCTTTGCGGTGATGCCTTCGCGCTCGCCGCCCGCGTCAAGGCGCTGCGCGACGGGACCCATGTGTTCCTGAACGACGGGGTCTACGGCTCGCTCACCGAACTGCCGATGATCGGCGTGATCGACCGGATTGAGGTGCTGACGCCCGATGGCCAGAAGCGCAAGGGCGAGGCCGTGCCGCGCATCGTCTTCGGGCCGACCTGCGATTCGGTCGACCGGTTGCCGGGCGAAATCCCGCTGCCCTCCGACCTGGCCGAGGGCGATTTCGTCATCTGGCAGGGGATGGGGTCATACTCGACGGTCACCAACACCCGGTTCAACGGCTTTGGTGAGCTTCAGATGGCAACGGTCCTTAGCCTGAAGCTCTGACTGTTTGAACATCCTCGTGAAATCGCAACGCCCGGCTGGACAGGACCCGCCGGGCGTTTAGCATTGTCAGCAAGGGAACCTTGGCCCGCGCGGCGCGATGATCTGTCAGCGCCTTGAAAGGGAGACCCGCCACGCGCCTGCTGGACCGCCTTCGCAGCTTTTTCCGCCGCACGGTAGAGCCTGCGGTGGAACCGGCGCCCGCGCCCGAACCCGGTCGGGTCCGTGGGGTGGTGCATCATGTCGTTGTGCTGGACGGCACGATGTCGAGCCTGGAGCCCGGGCAGGAAAGCAATGCGGGCCTGATTTTCCAGCTCTTGAAGGAGATGGGTCACCACGCCAACCGACGGCTGTACTATGAGCCGGGGATGCAGTGGGAAGGCTGGCTACGCGGCATCGCCATCCTGGAGGGTCGCGGGACGGCCCCGCAGATCCAGCGCGCCTATGGCTGGCTGGCCAGCGGCTACCGTGAGGGGGACCGGATCTTCCTCTTGGGCTATTCGCGGGGCGCCTATGCGGTGCGGTCGCTGGCCGGTGTGATCGACCGGGTGGGGCTTTTGAAGCGCGATCATGCGACCGAGCGGGCGGTCCGATTGGCCTGGCGGCACTATGAGCGGGCGATCGAAAGCCAGGCGGCTGAAGCATTTACCCGGCGGTTCTGCCACGCCGAGGCCCCCATCGAAATGATCGGCGTTTTCGACACGGTGAAGGCGCTGGGGCTGCGGCTGCCCTTCTTCTGGATGTTCGCCACCGACCGTCACGGGTTTCACAACCACCAGATCGGTGCCTCGATCCGGCACGGCTATCACGCGCTGGCCTTGAACGAGACGCGCGAGGCTTTTGCGCCCGTCCTGTGGGACTGCCCCCCGGACTGGGAGGGCAACGTCGAGCAGGTTTGGTTCCGTGGCGCGCATGGCGATGTGGGCGGGCAGTTGGGGGATTTCGCCCCGGCGCGGCCCCTGGCGAACATCCCGCTGGTCTGGATGCTGGACCGGGCCGAGGCGCTTGGGCTGGCGCTGCCCGAGGGGTGGCGGGCGCGCTATCCCTGCGACCCTAACGCGCCGATGGTCGGGACCTGGCGCAGCTGGGGCAAGTGGTTCCTGATGCGGCGTCGCCGAGTGGTCGGGCGGGACCGGTCGGAACGGCTGCATCCGACGGCGGTCGCGGCGGCGGGCAAGCGCTGGCCGCAGGCCGTCGGAATCGGGCTTCAAGCCGCCCCGCCAGAGCCGTAGGCTACGTGCGAACCAACCTGAGGCCCGCCCATGAGACCCGTCACCGTCGCCGCCACCCAGTTCGCCTGCACCTGGGATCTGCCCACCAATGCCGACCGTGCCGATGCGCTGGTGCGGCAAGCGGCTGGACAGGGTGCGCAGGTCGTGCTGATCCAGGAGCTGTTCGCCGCGCCCTACTTCTGCATCGAGCAGCATCCCCAGTATTTCGACCTGGCCCAGCCGCTGGAAGGTCATCCGCTGGTCGCCCGCTTCGCGGCTTTAGCCAAGGAGCTGGGCGTGGTCGTTCCCGTCAGTTTCTTCGAGAGGGCGGGGCCGGCGTTCTTCAATTCCATCGCGATGGTCGATGCGGACGGTCGGATGCTGGGGGTCTATCGGAAAAGCCATATTCCCCAAGGCCCTGGCTATGAGGAGAAGTATTACTTCTCGCCCGGCGACTCCGGCTTCCGGGTCTGGGACACGGCTTACGGCCGGATCGGCGTCGGTATCTGCTGGGACCAGTGGTTCCCGGAATGCGCGCGGGCGATGGCGCTGCAAGGGGCGGAGATGCTGCTTTACCCGACCGCCATCGGGTCGGAACCGCCCGCGCCCGGCTATGACAGCCAGCCGCATTGGGAAATTGTCCAGCGCGGCCATGCGGCGGCGAACATTCTGCCAGTGGTGGCCTCGAACCGGATCGGGACCGAGGTTGCCCCCGACGGGCGGGAGGTGACGTTCTACGGATCAAGCTTCATCGCGGACCACACGGGGCAGCTTGTCGCCAAGGCCGACCGGATGACCGAGGGCGTGCTGGTCCACCAGTTCGACCTGGACGCCATCGCGGCCCTGCGCGCCAGTTGGGGTCTGTTCCGAGACCGCAGGGTTGACCTTTACGGCGCGGTTCAGACCCTGGACGGGCGTACTTAGGCCGCCTTCAGCTGATCGGCCATCTCGTGGTTGCGGTCGCGGTGTCCGGCCTCGTCGGCGCGCACAGCGATGACGACGTCGCGCAGTCGGGCGGTCGGGGAGAGGTTCCAGTATTCGATGGCGATCTGCGGGGCCGGGATGTTCTCGACATGGCCGGCATCGATCTGGGCGAGGTACTGGGTGTAGCTGACCACCGCCTCTTCCTCCAGGTAGCCCACGATCCGGTGGGCGATGCGGGGGGCGAAGAGGTAGAGCCAGAAATAGGCGTTATAGAAGATCGCCTGCCCGATCATGATGATCGCTCGCTCGAACCGGGAGGGTTGGGCGACGTGGATGAAGGTCATCAGGTGCATGCGTTCATTGTCGGCTTCCTCCAGAAGCTCGCGGATCCAGCCCTGGTCGTCGCGGATGTGGCGCAGCGCCTTCAGGTGCTGGAGAAGGCCGCCGACCATGCCCGGCACGGCGGCGACGGTTTCCAGCACCACGGCCCGGTGGCCATAACGCTTGGAGAAGAAGGCATCGGCGAAAAGACGCATGAACTTGACGGTCTTCAATGCGACACGGTCGCCGAATGACACCGGCGCATGGTGGGCGGTCAGGTCGGGATAGGTGTCTTTCATGGTGAGACTCCGCAAGGAAAGCACAGTGCGGATATGGGGTGTTTCCGTCAGAAAGCATCCGGCCGTGGCTGCGGCGAGACAGCGCATGAAAAAGGCCGCCCAAAGGCGGCCTTTTCGTCAATAATCGCAATCTGTTACCGATGGCGCAGGTCGACGTAGTCGCGCTGCGCAGGGCCGATGTAAAGCTGGCGCGGCCGGCCGATCTTCTGGTTCTTGTCGGCAATCATCTCTTTCCACTGGCTGATCCAGCCCACGGTCCGGCTGATCGCGAAGATCGGAGTGAACATCGCGGTCGGGAAGCCCATCGCCTCGAGGATGATGCCAGAGTAGAAGTCGACGTTCGGATAAAGCTTCTTCGAGACGAAGTATTCGTCTTCCAGCGCAATCCGCTCCAGCTCTTTGGCGACTTGGAGGAGGGGGTTGTTGTCGATGCCGAGAAGCCCCAGAACCTCGTCCGCCGATTCCTTCATCACCTTGGCGCGCGGGTCGAAGTTCTTGTAGACCCGGTGGCCAAAGCCCATCCGCCGGAAGCCCGAGGTCTTGTCCTTGGCCTTGGCGATGAATTCCGGGATGCGGTCGACGGTGCCGATTTCCTTGAGCATTTCCAGGCAGGCCTGGTTCGCCCCGCCATGTGCCGGCCCCCAGAGACGGGCGATGCCGGCGGCGATACAGGCAAACGCGTTCGCACCCGAGGATCCGGCTAGACGGATCGTCGAGGTCGAAGCGTTCTGCTCGTGGTCGGCATGCAGCATCATGATCCGGTCCATCGCCTTTTCGAGGATCGGATTGACCACATAGTCCTCGGCCGGGACGGCGAAGCACATGTGCAGGAAGTTGCCCGCGTAGCTGAGGGCATTCTTCGGGTACACGAAGGGCTGGCCCACCGAATACTTGTAGGCCATCGCGGCGATGGTCGGCATTTTGGCGATCA
>JAIXSA010000068.1 GCA_027484915.1 Paracoccaceae bacterium
AGCGGGTCCCCTCGCGCGCCTCGGGATCAAGACCGAACAGGGGTGGCGTCCCCAGCAGCGTCAGGCCGTTGTCCGCACCTTCCGCGAAGAACAGCAGCATGATGACCAGCGCCAGCAGGCCGCCCAGATACCCGAACGCAAAGCCCGTGCCCGAGATCGCCCCCAGGTCATCGGCCTGGGTGAGTGACGGCATCAGCGCGTTGGTGAAGATCGTCGCGAACTCCATCCCGATGAAGCCGATGCCGAACAGGCAGACCGCCCAGAACAGCATTCCCTCGGTGCCGCCCGGTGCCACCCACCAAAGACCGAAGGACCCCAGGACGTAAAAGGCCGAGAAGGTCCAGACCCAGATCATCCGCCGCCCGGTGCCGTCGGCGATGGCACCAAGGATCGGTGCAAGCACGGCGATGGCGATCGAGGCGATGGCCAGCCCCCAGCCCCAATAGGCCTGGGCGGCGGCCTTTGCGGCATCTTCGTCAAGGCCGGCACCCATATAGTAGCCCCGCGCGATTTCCGCGAAATATGGGCCGAAGATGAAGGTCAGAAGCAGCGTGTTGTAGGGTTGGCTGGCCCAGTCGAAGAAATACCAGCCCCAGATCCGCTTGCGGTCGCTCATCCTGCCTGCCCCCTGTTTTTCGCGGAAGTGAACCCGGAAACGCGGGGCAGCGCAAGCGCGGGCTCAGGCGGTCGGCGGACGGCTTGGCGGCCAGGGACGGGTGGCCTCGGCCGCGATCCAGGCCTTCACCCAGTCCGGCAGCTCGGGGCTGACGGTCGAGACGCCTGCGGCCTTTGCCAGTTCGACCGGCGGCACGATCCCGGACTTGCCGACGATGGCCGACCGGATCAGCACCTGCGAGGCGCAGTCGTCGCCCTTCCACATAGACTGCTCGGTGTAGAGGAACCGTTCGTCCCAGCCGAGGCACCGGCTGTAGGTCACGAGCTTTGAGAACATCGTCACCCTCCGCCGGTAGCGGACCGAGGACCCGGCCACCGTCATCCCCCAGCGGTTCGCGACAAGGTGCTTGTGGATGCCCGTCCGCGCGCCAAGCGGCAGGCGGCCGAGATCGTACAGCGTCAGCGTCCGACCGTTGTTCAACTCGACCCATGGGTCCAGGTCCCAGGGCCAGCACATGTGATGGCTGACGTGGGTGTCGAAAAGGCCCAGGGAAGGCATTCGCCTTGCGCGGGCCATCTCCTTGAACATGCGCAGGAAAGGGTACATCGGTCATCTCCGCTTTCCGCCGGAGTGACCCGCGCGATGCGGAAGGTCAAGCGGAACGCTGCGGAAGCCATTGCCCTTTCGGCCCCTGGTCGCTACCTCTGCCCAAATCCAGACGGAGTGCCCGATGAAGTCGATCTATGACATCCTGATGCTGATCCTGAACGTGGCACAGTTCATCATCCTGGCCCATGTCATCATGAGCTGGCTGATCAACTTCCAGGTCCTGAACATCCGGCAGCCGCTGGTCCAGCAGCTCTGGTACGGCCTGAACCGCCTGCTGGAGCCGCTCTACGCCCCGATCCGCCGTATCCTGCCGCCAATGGGCCTGGACCTTGCGCCGCTGATCGTCCTGATCGCGATTTATGCGCTGCAGATCATCCTAACGAACAACGTCGCGGCCTTCCTCTGATCTTGGACCGGGCCGCCCAGCTTCTCCATTCCGTCTTCGGCTTCCCAGACTTCCGGCCCGGGCAGGCAGAGATCGTGCAATCGGTGCTGGAAGGCCGGAACACTCTGGCCATCATGCCGACGGGTGGGGGCAAGTCACTGTGCTTTCAGCTGCCGGCGCTGTGCCGGGACGGGGTGACTGTGGTGATCTCGCCGCTGATCGCGCTGATGCGGGATCAGGTCCGGGCGCTGAAGGCCGCGGGCGTCGAGGCGGGGGCTCTGACCTCGGGCAACACCGATGAAGAGACTGAAGAGGTCTTCCAGGCCATCGACGAGGGACGGCTGAAGCTTCTCTACATGGCGCCGGAACGGCTTGCCTCGGGCTCGGCGCTGGCGCTGCTCAGGCGGGCGAAGTGCAGCCTGATCGCGGTCGACGAGGCGCATTGCGTCAGCCAGTGGGGCCACGATTTCCGCCCTGACTACCTCCGCATCGGTGAATTGCGCCGCAGCTTGCGCGTGCCATTGGCCGCCTTCACCGCCACGGCGGACGAGGAGACGCGGGCAGAGATCGTGACGCGCCTCTTTGATGGCGAGGCCCCGGTCACCTTCCTGCGCGGCTTTGACCGGCCCAACATCCATCTGGCCTTCGCGGTAAAGGACAAACCGCGCGAGCAGATCCTGCGCTTTGCCGGGGTGCGGCGGGGCCAGTCTGGCATCGTCTACTGCGCGACGCGGGCCAAGACCGAGACGCTGGCCCAGGCCCTGCGCGAGGCGCGGCACGAGGCGGTGGCCTATCACGGAGGGATGGAGGCCGATGAACGCCGCCATGTCGAAGTCCGCTTCCAGCGCGAGGACGGGCTGATCGTGGTGGCGACCATCGCCTTCGGGATGGGTATCGACAAGCCTGACATCCGATGGGTCGCCCATGCCGACCTGCCGAAATCAATCGAGGGCTACTATCAGGAAATCGGCCGCGCAGGGCGGGATGGGTCTCCGGCCGAGACGATGACCCTCTATGGCCCCGACGACATCCGTCTGCGCCGGTCGCAGATCGACGAGGGTGCGGCCCCGCCGGACAGGAAGGCGGCAGACCATGCGCGGCTGAACGCTCTTCTGGGTCTGGCCGAGGCGTTGGGATGCCGACGGCAGGTGCTGCTGGGGTATTTCGGGGAACAGGCCGAGCCCTGCGGCAATTGCGACCTCTGTGACCGCCCGGCGCAGCTTTTCGACGCGACCGAGGCAGTGCGGAAGGCACTGTCGGCGATTCTGCGGACCGGGGAGTGGTTCGGGGCGGGGCATCTGATCGACATCCTGACCGGCACGGCGACCGAGAAGGTGCGGGAACGCGGGCACGATCAGCTGCCGACCTTTGCCGTGGGCCGCGACCTGTCGAAACCCGCCTGGGGCGCTGTCTTCCGGCAAATGATGGGCCGCGACCTTGTCCGCCCCGACCCCGACCGCCATGGCGCGTTGCGGATGACCGACGCCGCGCGGCCTGTGTTGCGGGGCGAGGCCTCGGTGACCCTTCGGCGCGACACGGTGGTGTCGGCGGGGGAACGCGAGCCGGTGGTTCGGGCTCAGGTGGCGGACGAGGATCTGGGCCTGCTTGCCTTGCTCAAAGCGAAGCGGCGCGCGCTGGCCGAGGCGCAGAACGTGCCGGCCTATGTGGTTTTCACGGACAAGACCCTGATCGAGATGGCAGAGAAAAAGCCGGCCACGCTGGACCAGATGGCCGGGATCACCGGGGTGGGCGTTCGGAAGCTGGAAAGCTACGGGCCCGCGTTCCTGGAAGTGATCACCGGGGCGGTTGAGGGGCTGCATCCGGCGCGGATGAAGCTGGCAGGGCGGCCCGAGGCGGCACTGTTTGACCGACTGGCGGAGGTCCAGCTTGCGTTGGCACGGGGTGAGAACGGGACGGGGAAGTATCTGACCTGCACCCATTCGACCCTGCGGGCCATCGTGGAGCGGCGGCCTTCAACCCTGGGAGAGCTGCAGTCGATCCAGGGGATGGGGGACGCCAAGGTGGAGCGGTTCGGCGAGGCTTTCCTTGCGGTCCTGCGGGACGGCTGACCGTTGCCCACGGTGAACAAGCGCCGATAATAAAGAAAATTCAATATCTTGAATTTTTCTGTTAGAGTTTCGGCAAGGATTTTCGCCGGGCGCTGAAGACGCCGGCAGCTTCCGAGAGAAGCACGTTGCGCAAGCCGCTTGTCCCGCCTCCGGCCATTTGGCTTGGGCTTCGTGAGTTTGGACCCAAGGAACCGCGCCAGGAGCTGACGGGGCCGGCAAACCAACCGATTGCGGCACCGTATCGTGCTTTAGGCCGCGTCATCGGCCTGCGCGACAACGGGCGAGCGGGCGGTTGCGGGACAGAACTCACCCAACGCGTCTTCGATGGCGGTCTTGCGCAGGGGCTTCGTCAGATAGCGGTCGATCCCGGCAGCGAGGATCGCCTCGGCGTCGCCTTCCATCGCGTGGGCGGTGAGGGCGACGATGGGGACCTTTGAGCCCATGTCACGGATCGCGCGGGCGGCTTCCTTCCCGTCCATCTCGGGCATCGAGATGTCCATGAAGATCAGGTCGGGCAAGAACTCTGGGAACATCTCGACCGCGATGCTGCCGTTGTCGGCGAAGCGCAGCTCGATGTCCATGTCGCGGACCATCTTCTGGAAGACGAGCTGGTTCGTCTTGTTGTCTTCGGCGGCAAGCACACGCATCTGGCGAAGGTCGGTGGCGGCGATCGGGTCGTGATCGACCACGGCGTCGGGCGTGGGGGCGGTGAGGCCCCTGAGATGCCGGTAGAGGTCTGAACGCAGGATGGGCTTCTGCAGGATCGCGGTGAAGTCGTGCGTCAACGTACCCAGTCCGGTCGGGTCCGAGCTGAGAAGCATCACCGGGAGGGTGTGGCCCGCGACGCGGATGTGGTCCAGAAGTTGGACCCCGTCCATGTCCGGCATCGCGTGGTCGGTCAGGACCACGTCATAGCCCGCGTCCTGGGTCAGACGCTCCAGCACCTCGGCGCCGGACCGGCACAGTGTCACCTCGATCCCGCAGGGGGAAAGCTGGCGCTCCAGGATGGTGCGGTTGATGAACTGGTCGTCCACCGCGATGACGCGCTTGACCGATACCGGCACCTGGGCGGGTGCCGAGTCCTCGGCGACCGGAAGAGTGACTCGGAAGCCGAAGCTGGAGCCTTGTCCGAAGTCGCTGTCGACCCAGACCGCACCGCCCATGTGCTCGATAAGCCTACGGGTGATCGCAAGGCCAAGGCCGGTGCCTTCGAACTTGCGGTTCCGGTCGTCCTCGACCTGGTTGAACTCACCGAAGATGTGGTCGAGGTATTCGGGCGCGATGCCGATGCCGGTGTCTTCCACAGTCACATGCAGCGTCTGGGTGCCCTCGTCCGAATCGACGCCGACGACGCGGGTCAGGACGTGGCCCTTTTCGGTGAACTTCACGGCGTTGCCGATCAGGTTGGTCAGAACCTGACGCAGGCGGCCCGGGTCGCCGACAAACCGGGTGGGCAAGAACATGTCGAAGTCGATCATAAGGTCGATGCCCTTTTCCCGCGCGCGGGGCTGCAGAAGCATCGTCACCTCGTGGATCGTGCGTTCGAAGTCGAAGGGTTCGGGGCGCAGCGTCAGACGCTCGGCCTCGATCTTGGAATAGTCGAGGATGTCGTTGATGATGACCAGAAGCGCCTCGCCCGACGACCGGATGGTTTCGGCAAAAAGGCGCTGTTCTTCGGTCAGGGCGGTGTCGCACAGAAGCTCGGCCATGCCGACGACCCCGTTCATGGGCGTGCGGATTTCGTGGGACATATTGGCAAGGAAAGCGGACTTGGCGCGGTTCGCGGCCTCGGCCTGTTTGCGGGCGGCTTCCAGTTGCCCCTGTTGTTCGCGCATCGCGGTGATGTCGGTGCGCAGGCCGACACGGCCGCCGTCGGGGGTTACGTGGTCGGATTCCAGGATCACCCGGCCCGAGGCGAGGACGCTTTCCTGGATCTTGTCGGCGGACCGGAAATGCTCAAGCCGTCCGGCAAGCCATTCCTCCTCGTGCCCCACGGCTTCTAGGACGTGGCTGTTCTTCAGGCCGTGTCGAAGCAGTTCCTCGAACGTGACGCCTGGTTGCATCGCCTCGGCCGAGTCGGGGAACATCTCGCGGTAACGCTGATTGCAGGCCAAAAGTCGTTCCTCCCGGTCAAAAAGGACAAAGCCATCCGGCAGCACGTCGATGGCTGCCCAGATGCGCATCTGTTCGGTGATGTCGATGGCAAGGCTGACGATACCCCCATCGTTGGCGCGACGGTCCTGCAGCTTGATCCAGGTGCCGTTGCGCATCTTGAGGGTTACGGACTCGATCCGGTCGGCGTCGATCCGGGCGCGCATGCGCTTCAAGAAGTCGTCGAGCGGTTCGTCGCCAAGGTCAAGGACGGTGCGGGCGAAGATCGCCAAGAGGTCGTCATAATCCACCCCGGGGGCGACAGGCTGGCCGTCAAAGCAGGACAGGAAGGCTTGGTTGGCAGTGGCGAGCTTGAGGTTCGCGTCAAAGACCGCAAAGCCGTCACGAATGGTATTTATCGCGTCCCAGAGCCGGCGTTCGGCCATCACGGCGGCGGTGTGGGCGCGGTCGAGATCCTGGACGAAGCGCAGGTTCTGGTCCTTCAGAAGCTCGGCCTCGGACAGGGCGGATTTGACCACCTGGCGCTGTTCGACGATCTGGTCCGAAAGCGTCTGGGCATGGATGGCCAGCTTTTCGTTGGCTGCGAAAAGCTCGCGGCTTTTTTGTTCGAGAAGTCGTTCGGCCGCCAGCCTGGCGCGCCGTTCCTTCACGAGACGTTCCGAAAGATCCATTCTGGCCCGACCAAGATTCCCTGTGGTGCCGACGGGCGCCGACATCCGGTTTTCGCGACTACCCTCGCCGATCAAAATGAACCAAGGCTTAACGCCATAGGGTTGTCGGCTTGCCTGTAGGGGCAGGCCCATGCGACAGTCGCGACAATCCATGACGGGAGGCTTTTGCGATGCGCGGGTTCCTCAAGGCCGCTGTAGCGGCACTGTTCATTGGCAGCGCCGGTATCGCGGCGGCGCAGGACCTGATTCCCGAGCGGCGCTTCGTCGTCACCCAGGACCAGGACCTGCCGGGCGGCGATGTCGCCAGCGTCTTCGACACCACGATCGAGGCTTGCGAGCGTGCCTGCCTGACCAACGCGCGCTGCACGGCATATGTGTTCAACACCAAGAACGGGTCCTGCTTTGTGAAGAACAACCCCGGCGAGGGGGCTTTCTTTGCGGGGGCCTACTCGGCCACCGTGATCGAGGCGGATCCCGCAGTGCGGGCGGCGGCGACCGAGCGGCGCAAGGAACTGGCGTTCCTGCCGGACTGGGACATCCAGCCGGCCTTCGAGCAGGCCCAAGGCCTGGGGCGGCAGCACACGACGGGACCCTGGTCGGCCGAGGAGCATCTGGCCGCAGCGGCGGATGCCGAGGCGAATGGCGACTGGGCAGGGGCGGCGGCCTATACGGGCGCGGCGCTGAACCGGACCGATGATGCGGCGACCTGGGGCGAGTTCGCGCGGCGGCAGTTGCAGGCGGGGATCGCGGATCAGAACCAGTCGGGTTACTTCTTCTACCAGGCGATGCTGTCGTCAGTGAACGCCTATCTTCGGGCCGAGAACCCGGCTCTGCGGCACACGATCCTCGTGACGATGGCCGATGTGCTGGAACGCAACGGGCGGGGCCGCGATACGGTGTCCGCGTTGCGCCTGGCGCAGTCGTTGCAGGAACGCACCGATACGGCGGATCTTCTGGATGCCGCGATCGGGAAATACGGCTTCCGAATCGCCGAGACGCTGGTGCAGTCCGACCTGGCCCGACCGCGGATCTGCGTCACGTTTTCCGAGGACCTGGTGGCGTCGGGCGTCGACTATTCCACCTTCGTCCAGCTCAAGGACCCCGGACTTACCGTGGAAAACGGTGGCTGGCGACAGCTCTGCGTGGCGGGGCTTGAACATGGCAAGCGCTACAGCGTGACCTTCCGCGAGGGGCTGCCGGCGGCGGATGGCCAGACGATGGCGAAATCGGTCGAGATCACCCAATACGTCCGCGACCGTGCGCCGGGGGTGAAGTTCCCGGGCCGGGGCTACGTGCTGCCAAAGGCTGGCGACCCGGCCCTGCCGGTCGAGACGGTGAACACCGAGAAGCTGGACCTTACGCTCTATCGCGTCACGGACAGGAACCTCCTGCGGTCCGTGCAGGACTACTATTTCGGCGCGCCGATCAACGTCTATTCCGAAGAGATGTTCGCCGACACCGTGGGTGAAAGCCTGTGGACCGGGACGGCCACCGTCGGGCAGGAGGTCAACACGGACGTCACGACCCGCCTGCCGATGGGCGAGGCGCTCAAGGGGCTTCCTGCGGGGATCTATGCGCTGAAGGCGGCTGTCCCGGGGGTCGACCCCTACACGATTGCTCCGGCTTGGCAGTGGTTCGTCGTCTCGGACCTTGGCGTCACCACGATGTCGGGCGTGGACGGGTTGCATGTCTTTGTCCGGTCGCTCGGGACGGCGGCGGCGAAGCCGGGTATGACGGTGGAACTGCTGAACCGCGCCAACACGGTGCTTGGAACGGCCACCACGGATGACCAGGGCTACGCGCGCTTTGACGCGGGCCTCACGAGGGGAACTGGTGGGTCCGCCCCTGCGATGGTGGTGGTGAAGGACGCCGACAAGGACATCGCCTTCCTGTCGCTGACCGACCCGGAGTTTGACCTTTCCGACCGTGGGGTCGAGGGGCGTGAGGCGGCTCCTCCGGTGGATGTGTTCGTCACGACCGACCGGGGCGCCTATCGCGCCGGCGAGACGGTCTATGTGACCGCTCTGGCCCGCGATGCCGAACAGGCGGCTGTCGAGGGGTTGCCATTGACGGCCGTGCTGAAGCGGCCCGACGGTGTGGAGTATTCGCGCCAGCAGGTCGACGACTTCGGCGCAGGCGGGCATGTGTTCAGCCTGCCCATCGCCGGCAGCGCACCCCGCGGGGTCTGGCGGCTGGAGATGTTTGCCGACCTTGAGGCTCCGGCGCTGGCGTCGAAGACCTTCCTGGTCGAGGACTTTCTGCCCGAACGCATCGACTTCGACCTGACGCTGGCCGATGTGCCACTTCTGGTCGGGCAAGACTCGGCGGTCGATCTGACAGTGGCGGCCAAGTATCTGTTTGGTGCCCCCGGCGCGGGGCTGGCCATCGAGGGTGAGGTTCTGCTGCGCGCTGCCGAGGGGCTGGCGGCTTTCCCGGGCTATGTCTTCGGACGCCACGACCAGCCGTTCAGCGCGCAGATGTCGTCGCTGAACGGGGGCGAGACGGACGAGGCAGGGAACGCCACGATCCCGGTCTTCCTGCCGGTGATCGAAGACCCGCACCGCCCGCTTGAGGCCCGCGTGACGATCCGTGTGGCGGAAGGCTCGGGCCGTCCGGTGGAACGGCAGGTGACCAAAGCGGTGACCTCAGCCGAGCCGATGATCGGTGTGAAGCCGCTGTTTGATGGCGTGGCCCCCGAAGGCGGCGAGGCGCGGTTCCAGCTGCTTGCGGTGCAGGGCGAGGCGGCGGTGGCGCTGCCGGTGAAGTGGACGGTCAACCGCGTCCAGTACGACTACCAGTGGTATCAAAGCTACGGCAACTGGAGCTGGGAGCCAGTGGTCAGCCGCGAGGTGGTGGCCGAGGGCGAGGCGACGCTTGGCACGGCTCCGACCGAGATCGCGGCGGACGTGACCTGGGGAACCTACGAGGTTCTGGTGACGGCGGCGGATGGCGGGAAGGCCGCCACGTCGACCGAATTCTATGCGGGCTGGTATGCGCCTGCGGATGCCTCGGCGACGCCCGACACGCTGGAATTGTCGCTGGACAAGCCAGCCTACAAACCGGGCGATACCGCGACGCTGCGCATCGTGCCGCGCGCGGCGGGGACGGCGCTGGTGACGGTGCTGTCGAACCGGCTGGTTGCCATGCAGGCGGTGGAGGTGAAGGAAGGTGAGAACCTGATCCAGCTGCCGGTGACCGACGAATGGGGCGCGGGGGTCTATGTGACCGCCTCGGTCCTGCGGCCGATGGACGTGGCCGCGGAACGGAACCCGGCGAGGGCGCTTGGGTTGACCCATGCGTCGATTGATCCGGGCGTACGCGCGCTGAAGGCGACGGTCGAGATGGCGGCAGAGGCGGCGCCTCGCGGGCCGCTGGATGTGGCAGTCAAGGTCGAAGGCGTGGCGGCGGGCGAAAAGGCCTATGTCACCATCGCGGCGGTGGATGTGGGCATCCTGAATCTGACGGGGTTCGAGGCCCCGGACCCGCAAGGGCACTACTTCGGCCAGCGACGGTTGGGCGTCGGCATTCGCGACATCTATGGCCGGCTGATCGACGGGCTGAATGGAGCCACGGGTGAGGTCCGATCCGGTGGAGACGCGGGTGCGCAGGCGCGGTTGCAGGCTCCACCGCCGACAGAGGAGCTGGTGGCCTATTTCACTGGGCCGGTCGAGGTCGGCGCGGATGGTTACGCGCGGGCGTCCTTCGATCTGCCGTCGTTCAACGGGACAGTGAAGGTGATGGCCGTGGCCTGGTCGAAGACCGGGGTCGGGCAGGCATCTGCCGATGTGCTGGTGCGCGATCCGGTGGTCGTCACCGCCTCGGTCCCGCGTTTCCTGTCGCCGGGCGATACCTCGCGGCTGCTGTTGGAAGTGGTCCATGCGACCGGGCCGTCGGGGCGGATGAGCCTGGACGTCACCGCGAAGGGGCTGACGCTGGGCGAGGTGCCTTCTGGCTTTGACCTGGGCGACAAGGCCAAAGCGGTGTTCGAGGTGCCGGTGACGGCGGGGGATGTGGGGATCGACACGATCGACATCAGCCTGACGACGCCGGACGGGAAGGTGCTGAAGAAGACGCTGACGATCCCGGTGCAGGTGAACGACCCGGAAGTTACGAAGATCAGCCGGTTGGAGCTTTCCTCGGGGCAGACTTTCACCTTTGACGGTGACGTGTTTGCCGGGCTGATCCCGGGCTCGGGCAAGGCGACGATGGCGATTGGCCCGCTGGCGCGGCTGAATGCTCCTGGCCTTCTCGCGGCACTGGACCGCTATCCCTATGGCTGCACGGAACAGATGACCAGCCGGGCGCTGCCGCTTCTTTACTTTGATGAAGTGGCCCGCGTGATGGACCTTCAGGGCGACGCGGAAATCGCGGGCCGGATCAATGAGGCCATCGTCGAGATCCTGGCGAACCAGTCCTCGACTGGCGGGTTCGGGCTGTGGGGGCCGGGCGAAGGCGACCTCTGGCTGGACGCCTATGTCACCGACTTCCTGAGCCGGGCCAAGGCGCAAGGGTTTGCCGTGCCTGACATTGCGTTCAAGAATGCGCTCGCGAACCTGCGCAACCAGGTGAACTACGCCCCCGACTTCAGCGCCGAGACCAACGGCGGTGGAGAGGCTCTGGCCTATGCGCTGATGGTCCTGGCCCGCGAGGGCGCGGCGGCGATCGGTGACTTGCGCTACTACGCCGACGTGAAGGGCGACGACTTCGCGACGCCGCTCGCGATGGGGCAGGTGGGCGCGGCGCTGGCGTCCTACGGCGATCAGGCGAGGGCGGACGCTATGTTCCGCAAGGCCGTGGCGAAGATGGAGGCGCTGCCGCCCGAGCAAGGCCAGGTCTGGCGGGTGGACTATGGCACCCGGTATCGCGACACGGCGGCGCTGCTGACCCTGGCGGTGGAGGCAGGGAGCCAGGCGGTGGACCGCGAGGCGCTGACGGATAGGCTTGCGACGCAGGGCGGGAACCTGTCGACGCAGGAGACCACCTGGACGCTGCTTGCGGCCAATGCGCTGATCGACCGACCGGCGGTGGACGGGCTGACCATCGACGGGAAACCTGCGGACGGGCCGCTGGTGCGGGTGCTGGATGCGGGCGCGGTGACGCCAGTGGTGGTGAAGAACGACGGACCGGACACGACGGTCACGGTCACCACCTATGGCGTCCCGTCGGAACCTGAACCGGCGGGGGGCAACGGCTATGCGATTACCCGCAGCTACTTCACGATGGCCGGGGAGCCGGTCGCGCTGGAGAATGTGGCGGCTGGAACGCGGTTGGTGACGGTGCTGGAGGTCACGCCTTTCGCCTATGGCGAGGCGCGGCTGATGGTCAGCGATCCATTGCCGGCAGGGTTCGAGATCGACAACCCGAACTTGATGTCGGCGGGCTCAACCTCGGAACTGTCGTGGCTCGACAGCCTGCAGGACGTGACGCACAGCGAGTTCCGGCAGGACCGCTTCCTGACGGCGGTGGACTGGCAGTCGGACCAACCGTTTAAGCTGGCCTATGTGGTGCGCGCAGTCAGCCCCGGCACGTTCCACCACGCCGCCGCTTCGGTCGAGGACATGTACCGCCCCGACTTCCGGGCGCGGACCGAGACGGGCGAGGTGACGGTCGTCAAGTGACGGGGGCGTGGGAACACGTGCGTCTCTGCTTTTGGGCGGGGGCGCGGGGGACACCTCCTCGAGCACTTCGTGCACTCGTCGGGAGGTCGGCGAGCGAGGAGTGCACGAAGTGCTCGACGAGCGGCCCTTGATGATGCGCGCGCGGTGGATTGTCCTGTTGGCGGTGGGCCTCTGGCTGGCGGCGCTGGGCCGGGACCGGTTCGACGTCTGGGTCGATGCGACGGTCCTGCCGCCCTTGGCGCTGGAGATGTCGGTCGAGGTGCTGGACCGCGGCGGCGACCTTCTGCGCGCCTACACCGTTGCCGACGGACGCTGGCGGCTGGCGCTGCCCCCGGACAAGGTCGACCCAAAGTATCTGCGGATGCTCTTGGCCTACGAGGATAAGCGGTTTTACCAGCACGCAGGCGTCGATCCTCGGTCGATGACCCGGGCGGTCCTGCAAGCTGTCTGGAACGGGCGCGTCGTCTCGGGCGGGTCCACGCTGACCATGCAGGTGGCGCGCCTTCTGGAAGAGGGCACTACGGGTGAGGTCGCGGGCAAGCTGCGGCAGATGCGCGTGGCTTTGGCGCTGGAGCGGCGGCTGTCGAAGGACCAGATCCTGCAGCTTTACCTGCACCTTGCACCCTTTGGCGGAAATCTGGAGGGGGTAAGGGCGGCCTCGATTTCGTATTTCGGCAAGGAGCCTTACCGCCTGACCCCGGCCGAAGCGGCGCTACTGGTGGCAATCCCGCAAAGCCCGGAAAGCCGCCGTCCCGACCGGGCCGCCGACCGCGCGGAAGCGGCGCGAAACCGGGTCCTGGCGCGGGCGGTGGGGGAAGGTGTCCTTGACCCCGAAGAAGCGCAGGCGGCCAAGCGCGAAGGGGTTCCCGGTCTGCGCAAGCCCTTCCCGGCGCTGGCGCCGCATCTTGCTGACCGGGCGAAGGACGAGGAACCGCAGACCGGTGTGCACCATCTGACCATCGACGCTGACCTGCAGCGCAAGCTTGAGACGCTGGCGCTGGAGGCGGTCGAGGGCAAGGGAGAACGCTTGCAGGTGGCGATCCTGGTGGCTGACCATGCCTCGGGGGAGATTTTGGCCTCGGTCGGGTCGGCGGGGTATCAGGAGGACTTGCGGCAGGGCTTCGTCGACATGACGCGGGCGCTGCGCAGCCCGGGATCGACGCTGAAGCCCCTGGTCTATGCGCTGGCCTTTGACGAAGGCCTCGGCCACCCCGAGACGATGATCGACGACAAGCCGATGTCCTTCGGCACCTATGCGCCGCAGAATTTCGACAAGCTCTACATGGGCACGATCCGGATGCGCGAAGCGTTGCAGTTGTCGCGCAACATCCCCGTCGTGGCGCTGACCGATGCGCTGGGTCCGGCGAAACTGATTTCCGCGATGGAGAAAGCGGGGATGAAACCGGTGTTCCCGGGCGACCAGCCGGGGCTGGCGATTGCGCTGGGCGGGGTCGGGGTGACCCTGTCGGACATGGTGCAGCTTTACGGGGCGCTGGCACGGGGTGGCGTGGTGCGGCCCCTGTCCTGGCGGTTGGATGCAGAGGTGCCCGAAGGGCAGCGCGTGATCTCCTCGGTCGCGGCCTGGCAGGTGGGGGATATCCTGGCAGGCCTTGCGCCACCACCGGGCGCACCGTCGAACCGGCTGGCTTACAAGACAGGAACTTCGTATGGCCACCGGGATTCCTGGGCCATCGGCTTTGACGGCAAGCACGTCATCGGGGTCTGGATGGGCCGGGCCGACGGGACGCCGGTGCCGGGGGCCTTCGGCGCGGATGTGGCGGCGCCGGTGCTGTTCCAGGCCTTCAACCGGCTGAAGGGGAAGCTCGACCCGCAGCCTGCGGCTCCGGCCTCGACCCTGCTGGTGGCCAATGCCGAACTGCCGCAGCCGCTGCAACGGTTCAAGTCTCGCAACGCGGTGTTCGAGGCAGCGGCGGACGCCCCTATGGTGGCCTTCCCGCCTGACGGGGCGGAGGTGGAACTGCTGGCGTCAGGCCTGAAGGTCAAGGTCGCAGGCGGAACGGCGCCCTTCACCTGGCTGGCAGATGGGGTGCCGGTGTTGGTCGGCTCAGACGCGCGCGAGGCGATGCTGGCGATGCCAGGCGCGGGCTTTGTGACGTTGAGCGTGATCGACGCCGAGGGCCGGTCATCCAGGTCGTCGGTGCGGGTGCGCTAAGGGCGGCTCGTCGTCGACTTCGTCGCTCCTCGCTGGGACCGTCCCGACGAGGAGACGAAGTCGCACGAGGAGGCATCTGGGGAGGCGGAGTTTTCGAAAACTCCGGACCGGAGCCTTTGAAGGCTCCGATGCGATTGCTTTGAAGAAATCGGTTACGCCCGTTCGATCGCCAGCGCGATGCCCTGTCCCCCGCCGATGCACATGGTGATCAGCGCGGTCCTGCCCCCGGTCCGTTCCAGCTCGTGCAGCGCCTTAACAACAAGGATCGCGCCCGTTGCACCCACCGGATGCCCCAATGCGATGGCACCGCCGTTGGGGTTCACCTTCGCCGGATCGAGGTCCAGCGCACGGGAGACAGCGAGGGCCTGGGCCGCGAAGGCCTCGTTCGATTCCACGACGTCGAACGACTGCGGCTTGACGCCCAGCTTCTGGCACAGCGCCTGAACGGCCGGGATTGGGCCAAGGCCCATGACCTTGGGGTCAACCCCCGCGAGCGCATAGCCCATGATCCGCGCGCGACTGCCCTTTTCCGACCGGGACAGGACCAGCGCGGCGGCCCCGTCGTTGATGCCCGAAGCATTGCCCGCCGTCACCGTGCCATCCTTCTGGAAGGCCGGACGCAGGCCCGCCAGAGCTTCGGCGCTGGTGGACTTCGGGTGTTCGTCCACGGCGAAGGTGACGGGTCCCTTCTTGCCGCCAACTTCGACCGGGACGACCTGTTCGGCAAAACGCCCCTCGGCGATGGCCCTTGCAGCGCGGGTCTGGCTTTCCAGTGCGAAGGCATCCTGATCCTCCCGCGTGATGCCGTGGGCGGCGGCCACGTTTTCCGCCGTAACGCCCATGTGGCCAGTGCCGAAGGGACAAGTCAGCGCGCCGGTCATCATGTCCAAGGCGCGGGTGTCGCCCATCTTCTGCCCGAAGCGCGCGGCGGGAAGGATGTAGGGTGAGCGGCTCATGCACTCGGCCCCCCCGGCCAAAGCCATCTCGGCATCGCCCAGCATCAGCGCCTGCACGGCGGACACCACGGCTTGTGCGCCCGAGCCGCAGAGGCGGTTCACGTTCATCGCGGGCGTCGTCTCGGGGATCCCGGCGTTCAGCGCCATGACGCGGGACAGGTACATGTCGCGGGGTTCGGTGTTGATGACATGGCCCATGACGACCTGGCCGATCTGCGCGCCATCGACTCCCGCCCGCGTGAGGGCGGCCTTGGCGGCATGGGTGGCGATGTCGATGGGGGGCATCTGCGCGAGCGAGCCGCCGAAGCCGCCGATGGCGGTGCGGGCGGCAGAGAGGATGTGGATGTCGGTCATGGGGTCCTCCGGCGTTTGCTGCAGTTTGCATGAAAGGGCGGCGCTTGCAGAGGGGACGTGGCGTCACTCCCGCCATTGACATGCGCCAACAGGCGCGGGACACGGGTCGGACAAGCGGGAGAGCGACTTGAAAGATCTGATCCGGACCCATGCGGGGTTGCTGTTCGCCGGGGTGGCGACCTTCGTCATGATGGGGGCCGGACAGGCGTTGTTCGGGCCGGCGCTGCCTGTCTACATTCGCGCCTTCACGCTGAGCGAATTCGAGGCGGGGCTCTTTGTCGCACTCCTCTGGGTCGGGTGCTTCCTCGGCGTGGGGTTCATGTTCTTCAAGGGCGCGCTGATCGGGCCGCGGCATACGCTGGCGGTCATGGCGGGCGGCACCGGGCTGATGGCCGCCAGCCCGAACTGGTGGGTGACACTGGCGGGGGGCGTGATCTTCGGCATGGGCTACGGCATGGCGACGGCGGTGTTCAACCCGCGGGTCATGCGGGCCTTCGGCGCCAAGGGGCCGTCGATGCTCAGCCTTCTGAACGCGACCTTCGGCGTCGGGGCCATTGCCGCCCCTCTGGTCTTCGTCCGGCTTGGCAGCGATCCGGCCTGGGCCTTCGGGATCGTGGCGCTGGTGCTGGCCGCGATCTGGCTGGGGGCAGGCGCGGCGGGGCGTGTGTCCGCTGCACCCTCGGGCGAGGTCAAGGCGTTCCGGCCGCATTGGGCGATCCTGGGCTTTGGCCTGGTCGCCATCGGGATGGAGGCAAGTCTTGCGGGCCTTGGTCCCACGGCCCTGATCCAGGCAGGGGTTGCCGAGGAGACGGCCTCACGCCTCTTGAGTGCGTTCTTCGTCGTCTTCCTGCTGGCCCGCGTCGTGTTGGTCTTCGTCGCCCACCTGATCCAGCCTTTCGTCCTTTACACACTGGCCGTCGTCTCGGCAGCGGTCTGCGCTGTGGGGGCTGTGGTCCTGTCCCCGGCGATCTTCTTCGTGGCGATGGGGGCCTCGGCGGGGGTGTTCTTCCCCGGCTTCTACGTCACCGCCAGCGGCAAGATGGGCGAGGACTTGCGCGTGCCGCCGACCATCGTCGCGGCGGGCCTCGTCGGCGCGATCTGCACGCCGCTGCTCCTTGCCCCCTTGAGCGTGCAGATGGGTGAGCGGGGGTTCTTCATCCTGGCCGCAGGCATCCTGATCGCCGTCAGCCTTGCTGCCCTTCTTTCGCTGCGCCGGATGCGGGTCTGACGCGCCTTAGCGGCCCGCCTGCCACTGGGCCACGCTGTCCAGCGGATAAAGCAGCATCAGCACGTTGAGCGCCAGACCGTCGCGGATGATGAGCATCGTCACCCCCTCGAACAGCACGATCAGCCCAACCGTGACCCAGACTGGCAACTTCGCGGCAAGCCAGAAGCCCAGGATCATTGCCAAGACGTCGAAGACCGTGTTGATCACGCTGTCGCCATAGTAATCCAGCGAGATCGTCACCGTGCGGTAGCGCTCGATCACCGCGTCCGAGTTCTCGACAATCTCCCAGGCGCATTCGACAAGGGTGGCAATGGCCAACCGCCAGCCGAGGGTCATCCTCCGTGCGACCAGCCACAGCGCGCCGAAGAAGAGGAAGCCGTGGATGATGTGGCTGGGCGTGTACCAGTCGGTCAGGTGCTGCGAGTTCTCGGCGCTGACCACCACTCCATGCCAAAGCTTCACGTAGCCGCACTTGCAGATCGGCTCGCGACCGATCCAGAGCAGATAGGCGGCCGTAAGAAGGATGATCCCGAGTGTGATCAGGATCGGGGTGAGGCGGTTGGTCGGGGTGCGTGCATCCATGACAAGGAAGCAATCACGCGCCGCGGGACCGGTAAAGTGCGGTATACCAGAGGCCGCAAGATTTGCGGTTCGCTGTGGCCGAGGTGCAGGAGGCGCGCGATGGACCAAAAGAACCCCTGGCGCTTCGGCCCCACGCGCGGCGAGTTGTGGGTCTGGCTCTGGGTCAGCGCCTGCGGCTTTGCGCTGATGGCCGTGGCACTTGTGGTGCGCGGCATCCCGGAAGGTCCGGCCATTGCCGAGGTGGTGGGGTTGGCAACCGTCGTCTTCGGCTATCTTGGCGGTCGATCCATCAAGCGCCTGATCCGGCGCGAGCACCCTTGATCAGGCGGCTCATGGATCGCTGACGCTCACTCTTCGCGAAACAGCATGGGCTGCGGGCCCGGAAGCTTCATTCGGCCCTGTGGCGTGAGAAGGGCCGCTTCGCGACCCTCGATCACCACGGCTGAGAGTGGCCCGCCGTAGGCCGCGCTGGAGTCGATGTTGATCCGGTTTCCGTAATGCGTCGCTTCCCGGATCGCGGTGTGGCCATGCACGACGAGGGGCCCGAAGCTTTCAACCTCGACCAGGAAGATGTCCCTGATCCAGACGAGGTCGGTCTCGGTCTGCCGGTCAAGCGGCACACCAGGGCGCAGTCCCGCGTGGACGAAGACGCAGTCGCCGGCCAGGTGCATCGTCGGTCGCGCGGCGAGGAAGTCACGGTGCGTCTGCGGAACGGCGGCGAGGGCGTCGTGGTGGACCTTCGGAATGGGGCGGTCGGCAGCCTTCTTCACGCCGTAGGATGCAAGCGTATCCGGCCCGCCAAGCTTTGGATGAAGCCAGCCGAGGTCGGCGCGGAGGCCGGGTTCAGGCTCAAGCGGATCGTTGAGGAAGCGGGAGAACATCCGGTCGTGGTTGCCCTTCAGGACCACCCAATCCGCGCCGCGCGCGATGCCGTCCATCAGGAAGTCGATCACTCCCCGACTGTCCGGGCCACGATCAACCAAGTCGCCGACATGGATGACCTGACCCGGCCCATGCTGCGCCATATCCCTTGCAATAAGGTCATGCGCGCCTTTCAGAAGGTTCAGATGCCCGTGGATGTCGCCGATGGCATAGAGGTGCATGCGCTGGTTCCCGTGGCTGGCCCTCGGGAGCACTGCCCCCGGACCCCCGGGATATTTGTCCCAGTATGAAAGGGCAAGGGCGGTCAGGCGTCGGGGTCGGGGAGCATCCGGTAGCTGTCGAAACCGATGTCGCCCGACCAGCGCCACATGGCGAGGAAACCGTCCGGCCCGGCGCGCATCTCATGGGGGAGGTTCGGCGGGTGGTGGATGTGCTGACCTGGTGTGAGGGTCAGGCGTTTGTCCCCGGCCTGCCACTCGGCCCTGCCAGAGAGCATGGTATAGGTCTCGGCGGCGTTGTGGGAGTGAAGGGGGTAGTAGGAGCCCGGGCCCTGGTAGAAGAGACCGAAGAGGAGCGTTTCTGACGGCAGTGGCGCTCTGGGGCCAAGAAGGGTGACGACGGACTTGATCGCGCGGAGGTCGGTCGGTTGCAGCGACGCGATCGGGCTGTCGGCCCAGGGGAGCCATTGGTGTGTGTCATGGATCAGTCTGGCGCAAGGGTGTCCAGGCAGGTTGGCCGTGTGGAGGATGCCGGGGGAAAGGGCGGAGGGTGCTTGCGCCGGGAAATCGCAGTCTGCCGCCGCGCGAAGGGCCTTGGCCGTCGCCAGCGCCTCGTGGCGTGGCTCTGAAGCCGTCAGGTCGGCCAGCGCGTGGAGAAGGTCGTCAAGACGCATGGTTGCCCTCGGCCAGGCGGAGTGCCCGGCCGAGGCAGGGTGGGTCAGGCGACGTCGAACTGCAAGGCTTTCACCTGGGAGAACATGCCGGTGCCCTCCAGCGTCTCGATCACCTTGGGGTCGATCTGCTGGTCGAGGTAGAGGATCGCGATGGCGTCCTGACCGACGCCCGACCGGCCCAGAGTGAAGTTCGCGATGTTGACGTTGTTCTTGCCCATGGTCATGCCCAGAAGGCCGATGATGCCGGGCACGTCCTCGTTGGTGGTGTACAGCATGTGCTGCCCGATCTCGGCGTCGATGTTGATGCCCTTGATCTGGATGAAGCGCGGCTTGCCGTCCGAGAAGCAGGTCCCGGCGACCGATCGTTCGCGCTTGTCGGTCACCATCGTCACCTTGATGTAGGCGTCAAACACCCCGGTCTTGTCCTGCCGGGTGGTGGAGATCTGGATACCCTTTTCCTTGGCGACCACCGGGGCCGAGACGAGGTTGACGTCAGGGTTGTGCGCCTTGAGAACCCCTGCGATCACCGCCTGGTTCAGCGCGGCGAGGTTCATGTTCGCGACCGTGCCGTCATAGAGGATGTTGATCGCCTTGATCGGCTCGTCCGTCATCTGGCCGATGAAAGCGCCAAGGTGCGAGGCAAGCTTGATCCAGGGTCCCATCACCGCGGCTTCTTCGGCGGTCACGTTCGGCATGTTCAGCGCGTTCTGGACGGCGCCGGTCAAAAGGTAGTCCGACATCTGTTCGGCGACCTGCAGGGCGACGTTTTCCTGCGCTTCGGTGGTCGAGGCGCCGAGGTGGGGGGTGCAGACGACGTTGGGGTGGTTGAAGAGCGGGTTCTCGGTGGCCGGTTCGACCTCGAAGACATCGAGGGCCGCGCCTGCCACATGGCCGGAGTTCAGTGCGTCAAGGAGCGCAGCTTCGTCGATCAACCCACCGCGCGCGCAGTTGATGATGCGGACACCCTTCTTGGTCTTGGCGAGGTTTTCCTTCGACAGGATGTTGCGGGTCTTGTCGGTGAGGGGGACGTGGAGGGTGATGAAGTCGGCGCGGTGCAGCAGCTCTTCGAGGTCGACCTTGGTCACGCCAAGTTGCTTCGCGCGGTCGTCGGATAGGAACGGATCATAGGCGATGACCTTCATCTGGAGCGCGACGGCGCGGTCACAGACGATGCCACCGATATTCCCAGCGCCGATCACACCGAGGGTCTTGTTGAAAAGCTCCACCCCCATGAACTTGGACTTTTCCCACTTTCCGGCATGGGTGGAAGCGTTGGCCTCAGGGATTTGCCGGGCAACAGCGAACATCATGGCGATGGCATGTTCCGCCGTGGTGATCGAGTTGCCGAAGGGCGTATTCATCACGATGACGCCCTTCTTCGACGCCGCCGGGATGTCGACGTTGTCCACCCCGATGCCGGCGCGGCCGATGACCTTCAGCTTCGTGGCTTTTTCCAGAAGCTTCTCGGTGGCCTTGGTGGCCGAGCGGATGGCGAGCCCGTCATACTGGTCGATGACGGCGGCAAGCGCGTCCTTGTCCTTGCCGAGTTTGGGCAGGTAGTCGACCTCGACCCCCCGGTCGCGGAAGATCTGGACGGCGGTTTCGGAGAGTTCGTCGGAAACGAGGACTTTGGGCATGGGTTCAATCCTGTGCGGGTGGTGCGCCATGAATGCGCACCCTACGGGGTGGGGTAGGGTGCGCATTCATGGCGCACCCGTAATGTCAGGCAGCTTGTGCGAGCGCCGCGATCTCGGCCTCGAAGGCGTAGGCGATCCAGGGCATCAACTCCTGGACATCCGCCGTCTCGACCGTCGAGCCGCACCAGATCCGCAGGCCCGGAGGCGCGTCACGGTAGGCGCCCATGTCGAAGCCCGCGCCGGCCTTCTCGATCCGCTTGGCGACGGCCTTGGCGAAGGCCTCGCCGTCGGTGATGCGCGGGTCGGTGAACTTGAGGCAGACGGAGGTGGTGGAGGCCGTCGCCGGGTCTTCGGCCAGGTTCGCAATCCAGGGGTTCTGGGCGCAGAAGTCGTGGACGACCTTGGCATTGGCATTGGCGCGCGCGATCAGGCCCTTCAGCCCGCCAATGGACTTCGCCCACTTCAGCGCGACCAGGTAGTCCTCGTTCGCCAGCATCGAGGGCGTGTTGATCGTCTCACCCTGGAAGATGCCTTCGATGAGCTTGCCCTTGGCGGTCAGCCGGAAGATCTTGGGCAGCGGCCAGGCGGGGGTGTAGCTTTCCAGCCGTTCGACGGCGCGGGGCGACAGGATCAGGACGCCATGCGCGCCCTCGCCGCCCAGGACCTTCTGCCAGGAGAAAGTGGTAACGTCGAGCTTGTCCCAGGGCAGGTCCATCGCGAAGGCGGCGCTGGTTGCGTCGCAGATGGTCAGGCCCGTGCGGGTTGCGGGAATTGCGTCGCCATTCGGCAGGCGGACGCCGGAGGTGGTGCCGTTCCAGGTGAAGACCACGTCCTTGTCGAAATCGACTTCGGCGAAGTTCACGATCTGCCCGTAAGGCGCGATCCGCACCTTGGCGTCGAGTTTCAGCTGCTTGACCACATCGGTCACCCAGCCTTCGCCGAACGACTCCCAGGCCAGCATCTCGACCGGGCGCGCGCCCAGCAGCGACCACATCGCCATCTCGACCGCGCCCGTATCGGACGCCGGAACAATGCCGATGCGGTAGTCGGCGGGCACGCCGAGAATCTCGCGGGTGAGGTCGATCGCCTCTTTCAGCTTGGCCTTGCCGACGGCGGCGCGGTGCGAGCGGCCCAAGGGGGCGTCGGCCAGCATGTCGAGGGAGTATCCGGGGATTTTGGCGCAGGGGCCTGAAGAGAAGCGCGGGTTGGCCGGGCGCTTGGCCGGCGGGGTCAGGTCTGTCATGGTAGCCTTCCAGCTAAAAGCCCTTCGTTGGGGAAGGGTGTCCCGCCGCCGTGGGTAATGGGCGTCTTGGGCTGGCGCAAGCGGAAAAATCGCGATAGTCCGACGCTTGGTCGCGAAAAAGCGACACGTTTGTTCACTATCGGAAACTTGCCCATGTACGTCGTCACCCTGCTGACCAACCCCGAAACCCCGGTGCTGGAGCGGGTGACCGTCGAATCCCTCCGCAATGCCTGGGGCGGCGGCGAGGCGCGGTGGCTCGATCCTGGGGTCGCGGCGGAGTTCGATCTGCAGGCGGTGCCCGAGAACCGCTGGGAGGTCTGGGAGGGCCTGCAGGCGCTGCGCGTGGACATGGTGGTGCAGCTCGCCGAGGGGCGGAAGAAGCGCCTCCTGATCGCCGACATGGATTCCACGATGATCCGCCAGGAATGCATCGACGAGCTGGCCGACGAGGCCGGAGTTGGGCCGCGCGTGGCCGACATCACGGCGCGTGCGATGAATGGGGAACTCGACTTCGAAGGCGCGCTGAAGGAACGGGTCGGGCTGCTGAAAGGCCTGCCAGAGGGCGTGATCGCCCAGGTCCTGCGCGACCGGATCACGCTGATGCCAGGGGGCAATGTGCTTCTGGCGACGATGAAGGCCAACGGGGCCTATGCGGCGCTGGTCTCGGGCGGGTTCACCGCCTTCACCTCTGCTGTGGCTGCGACACTGGGCTTCGACGAGAACCGTGCGAACACGCTGCATGTGGCGGACGGAGCCCTTGCCGGAACGGTGGCCGAACCGATCCTGGGTAAAGAAGCCAAGCTGCAGGCGCTGAACGAGATCACTGCACGCCTCGGGATCACGCCCGCTGACGCGTTGGCCGTGGGCGACGGGGCAAACGACCTCCCCATGCTTCTTGCCGCCGGGACGGGCGTCGCGCTGCACGCCAAACCTACGGTCCAGGCGCAATGTGAGGTTCGGGTAAACCACGGCGACCTGACTGCGCTGCTGTACCTGCAGGGCTACTCCCGCGACGACTTCGCCCCGGTGTAACCGGCGGGCACAAAGCGGAGCGCTTGCGCGCAAGTCTTTCATCTCGTCGTCGGGCTTCGCCTCCTCCTCGGCCTGATGGGGGCGCTGCCCCCAAACCCCCGGGATATTTCGGGACATGAAATGTGCCGGTTTCACCTTTTGGCGGTGAGGACCGCCCCCTTGCCCCCGCGGCCCGAACCGGCGAGAACCGCGACCATGTTCGAAGTCGCAACGCATCTTGCCCTTCTCCTGATCCTGGCCGCCTTTGTGGCGGGCTTCATTGACAGCATCGCGGGTGGGGGCGGCCTGATCTCGGTCCCGGCGCTGCTGCTCGCCGGGGCGTCGCCGGTCGAGGCGCTGGCGACCAACAAGCTGCAGGGCACCTTCGGGTCCGCGACGGCGATGCTGACCTATGCAAGGGCCGGACATGTCCGGCCGCAGGACCAGCTTGGCATGGCTGCGATCAGCGCGGTCTTCGGCGCCTTGGGCGCGCTTGTGGCGCATCTGATCCCGGCAGAGGTCTTGCGGATCATCATGCCGGTGGTCCTGATCGGGGTGGCGGGGTTCTTCGCCTTGAAGCCGGGTTTGACCGACGACGCGCGTGTCGAGCGGGTCCGGCCCGCCGTCTTTGCCGTCACGGCGGTTCCGTTGATCGCGGCCTATGACGGGTTCTTCGGGCCGGGGACGGGGTCGTTCTTCATGATGGGGTTCGTGCTGCTGGCAGGCTACGGCGTGTTGAAGGCTACGGCGCACACCAAGATGCTGAACTTTGCCTCGAACCTGGGAAGCTTGCTGGTCTTTGTCTTCTCGGGCGCGACCTGGTGGTGGATCGGCGCTGCGATGGCCGTGGCGCAGATCGCCGGTGCCTCACTTGGTGCGCGGGTAGCGATGCGGGTGGGGGCGCGGGTCATCAAGCCTTTGCTGGTCTGCACCTCGACCGGGATGGCGTTGCGACTTCTGTGGCAGGCCTGGGGCTAGACGGCCCAATCGGCAGACTGCATCTCGCGCAGGCGGCTGGCGGTGCGTTCGAATTCGAAAGAGCCTTCCCCTTCAATGTACAGCCGTTCGGGCGCTTCGGCGGCAGAGGCGATGAGGCGGACCTTCGCCTCATACAGCGCGTCGATCAGGGTGACGAAGCGTTTCGCCTCGTTGTAGTTGGCGGACGAGAGCTGCGGGATGTCTTCCAGAATCAGCACCCGTACCGCGCGGGCGATGGCGAGAAAGTCGGCGGGGCCGAGGGGTTTCGAGCAGAGGTCCCAGAAGCTGGCCCGCCCCACGCCGTTCGAGAACCGGGGGAGACTGACCTGTCGGCCATTCACCTCCAGTGAGAGCGGCTGCTCGGGTGCGCCTCCGGTGAGGTCGGTCCAGATCTCGGCGATCTGCGTGGAGGCGGACCGGGCCGGGTGGAAGTAGACCTGCGCGCCCTGCAGGCGATGCTGGCGGTAGTCGGTGGGGCTTTCCAATTCCACGACCTCCAGCCGGTCTTCCAGCATGGCGATGAAGGGCAGGAAGATGCCGCGGTTGAGGCCGTCCTTGTACAGGTCATGCGGCGGCCGGTTCGAGGTGGTGACGATGACCACCCCGGCGGCGAAGAGCTTCTCGAACAGGCGGCCCACGATCATCGCGTCGGTGATGTCGGTGATCTGCATCTCGTCGAAGGCGAGGAGGCGGAGGTCGCGGATGATCTCGTCGGCGACGGGGGTGAGGGGGTCTTCGATGCCGCGCTGCCGGGCCGCGTGCATCCCCTTGTGGACACCCTGCATGAAGGCGTGGAAGTGGACGCGACGTTTCTGGGAGATCTGGGTCGCCTCGGTGAAGAGGTCCATCAGCATCGACTTGCCGCGTCCCACCCCGCCCCAGAGGTAGAGGCCGCGCGGGGGTTGGATCGGTTTGGCGAAGAGGCCGGCGAAGAGGCCGACCTTGCGGGTGGCGTTGGCTTCCAGCCAGGACCGGAGGCCCTCCAGTTTCGGGAGGAGGGCGTGCTGGGCGGGGTCGGCCCTGAGGGAGCCGTCGGCGACGCGGGCCTCGTAGATCTCGGTCAGGGTCTGGCGCATGGGGAAGGAGTAGCGGGGCGGGGGTGGGGGCCGCAAGGGGGTCCGCCCCGCGCCGCGCGCGGCGCGGGGAGTGAGGTGTGGGATTTCAATGGGTTGGCTGTGGGCGTTAGGGGGGTGTTAACTAGGGTCGGGGTGGGTGGCGGAAGTCTGGGTCCCCGCTTTCGCGGGGATGACAGTTTGGAGCATGTCCTATCCGTTGCCGCGCCGACCCTTGCCCGGAATCAAGGCGCTAATGCGCCGCCGGGCAGCGCCCGCCTCCCAGCCCGGCCACGGGCCGGGCGTTCTTCGCGGAAAACGTCCACTGGACGTTTTCTGATCGCTCATCACCCCCCTCGGGCGGGCGCTTTGCTGACGGTGCCAGCGGAACTGCGGGGGAAGAACTTGGAACCATAGAGCGCTTCTTTCGCGCGGCGGTCGCCCACCCAGCAGTCGGGCGCGGCCCTGTGTTGCGCTGGTCCGGTGCGCCATGAATGCGCACCCTACGGACCCTTCAAATGGAGTCGGGGTAAACCCCGACCTACGGGTTCGTCGCGGGTTCGGCGGGGGCTTCGCCCTCGGCGGGTGCCGCAGGGGCCTCGGGCGGGGCCGTCAGGATGCCGTTCTGCCAGATGCCCTCGGCCACCTCGCCTGAGGCATAGGTCAGCTTGCCCTTGCCCTCGCGCTTTCCGGCCTTGAACTGGCCCTCGTAGACATCGCCCTTGGGGTAGGTGGCCACCCCTTGGCCCTCGATCAGGCCAACGACCCAACTCCCGACGTATTTGAACCCCTCCGTCGTGGTGATCTCGCCCTGGCCGTCGCGGAGGCCCTGCTTGAAGTCACCCTTGTAGAGGCTGCCGTCGGGGTAGACGGCCGAGCCCACCCCCTCGCTCTGGCCTGCGACCCAGTCGCCTTCGTAGCGGTAGCCGTCTGGGTAGGTCATCACGCCTTGCCCCTCGGGCTTGGCCTGCTTGAACGCACCCTCGTAGACCCGGCCGTCCTTGTAGGTGGCGCGGCCCTGGCCCTCGATCACGCCCGCGACCCAGTTGCCCTGGTAGGTGGAGCCGTCCGGGTAGGTGATGGCACCCTGGCCGTTTGGCTGATCGGCCTTCATCGCGCCGATGTAGACGGACCCGTCGGGGTAGGTGATGGACCCGGTCCCTTCCATCCGGCCTTCGACCCAGGTGCCTTCGTACTTGAAGCCGTCCGGCGTGGTGAACGTGCCGCGGCCCTGGCGGCGGTCCTTGGTCCAGGTGCCGATGTAGATGTCGCCGTTCTTGTGGGTAAGCTTGCCTTGGCCCTCGCGCAGGCCGTTCTTGAAGCTGCCCTCGTAGACGTCGCCGTTGGGCTGGGTCAGCATGCCTGCGCCGTTGATCTGCCCCTCGGCCCAGTCGCCCTGGTAGATCAGCCCGTCGGGCATGGTAAGCTTGCCCTTGCCAGAGCGTTGCCCCTTGACCAGCGTGCCGTCGTAGGTCGCGCCGTCGGGGTAGGTGATCTTGCCCTTGCCTTCCTTGACGCCCAACACCCAGTCGCCCACGTAGGTATAGCCTGAAGGGTTGGAAAGCTTGCCCCTGCCGTTGTGCGTGCCCTTGACGAACGACCCCTCATAGACCGAGCCGTTGGCATAGGTCGCGCGGCCCACGCCAGTCATCTGTCCCTGCACCCAGTCGCCTTCGTAGACCCGGCCGTCGGGGGAAGTGATCTTGCCTTTCCCCTCGGGCTGGCCCTTCACGAAACTGCCTTCGTAGACCGAGCCGTTGGGGTATCGCGCGGTGCCGACGCCGGTGATTTCGCCGTCCACCCACTCACCCGAATAGGTGAAGCCCGAAGGGAGGCGGTAGGTGCCCATCCCGTGCTGGCGCCCGTTCAGGAAGGTGCCTTCGTAGACCGAGCCGTCGTCGTACTGCTTGGTGATGATGTCCCCCTCTTGCGCCTGTGCGGGAAGGGCGAGGGCGGCGAGGAGCAGAGCAGTGCGCAGGCGCATGGGCGAATCCCTGAGGGCTTTGGTGCGGCAGGGTAAGGGGGCGGTTGGGGTGTGACAAGGCGTTGACGTGACACCTCTTCGTGCTCTTTCGGTTCTCGTCGGGAGATGGCGGCGAGGACTGTACGAAGTGCTCGACGAGCGGTTCCCTAAAGCGCGGTGTCGGTCTACATATAGGGGAAAGGAGCCCTGCGATGACCGATATCTTCAAGATGATGCTGGCGCAGCTGAACCCGGTGGTGGGGGACATCGCGGGGAATGCGGGCCGCGCGAAGGTGGCTTGGGAAAGCGGGAAAGCCGCGGGTGCGGACATGGTCGCGCTGACCGAGATGTTCATCACGGGCTACCAGACGCAGGACCTGATCTTGAAGCCGGCCTTCGTTCAGGCTGCCGTGGCGGCGGTGGAACGGCTTGCGGTGGAGTGTGTCGACGGCCCGGCGCTGGGGATCGGCGGCCCGGTTCCTTTGGGCGGGAAGCTTTACAATGGGTATTACGTGCTGGAAGGCGGGCGGGTTCACGCCCGCGTCTTGAAGCACCATTTGCCGAACGATGCGGTGTTCGATGAGAAGCGCGTTTTCGCGTCGGCCGACGTGCACGGGCCCTACGTGGTGAAGGGCGTGCGGATCGGGACGCCGATCTGCGAGGACGCCTGGCACCCGGACGTGGCCGAGACGCTGGCCGAGACGGGGGCGGAGATTCTGCTGATCCCGAACGGGTCTCCGTATCACCGGGGCAAGCCGAACCTGCGGCTGAACCTGATGGTGAGCCGCGTTGTGGAGACGGGATTGCCGCTGGTCTACCTGAACATGGTGGGTGGGCAGGATGACCAGGTGTTCGATGGGTCCTCGATGGTGCTGAACCCCGGTGGGCGGCTGGCGGCGCAGCTGCCGCAGTTCGACGAGACCGAGGTGATGGTCACCTTCCGGCGCAGGGCCGAGGGGTGGGAGGCGGACCAGGGGGAGATTGCCGAGATTCCTCCGATTGGCGAGGCGGACTACCGGGCCTGTGTGCTGGCCTTGGGCGATTACATGCGGAAGACGGGGTTCAAGAAAGCGCTGTTGGGGCTGTCGGGGGGGATCGACAGTGCGATCGTGGCGGCGATGGCGGTGGACGCGCTGGGGCCGGAGAACGTGCGCTGCGTGATGCTTCCGTCGGAGTTCACGAGCCAGGAATCGCTGGATTTGGCGACTGCGGCGGCGAAGGCTTTGGGGTGCCGCTATGACTCGGTGCCGATATCGGGGGCGCAGGCGGCGGTGGGGGAGGCGCTGGCTCCGCTGATTGCGGGGACGGAGCCGGGGATCACCGAGGAGAACATCCAGAGCCGGTTGCGGGGCGTCATGCTGATGGCCCTGTCGAACAAGTTCGGCGAGATGCTGCTGACGACGGGCAACAAGTCCGAGATGGCGGTGGGCTACTGCACGATCTACGGCGACATGAACGGGGGCTACAACCCGGTCAAGGACATGTACAAGACCCGCATGTTCCTGACCGCGCGCTGGCGGAACGAGAACCACCGGAGCTGGATGAAGGGTCCGGCGGGGGAGGTGATCCCGGAGCGGATCATTGCGCGGCCGCCGTCGGCGGAGTTGCGGGCGAACCAGCGGGACGACGACAGCCTGCCGCCCTATGAGGTGCTGGACGCGATCCTGGAGTGTCTGGTCGAGAAGGAGATGGCGGTCGCCGATATCGTCAAGCTTGGCTTCGACTGGGCGGTGGTGAAGAAGGTCGAGCACCTTCTCTACATCGCGGAGTACAAGCGGTTCCAGTCGGCCCCGGGCGTGCGGCTGACGCAGAAGGCCTTCTGGCTGGACCGCCGCTATCCCATCGCGAACCGCTGGCGCGATGACGGCTGAGCCCCGATGAGCTCGGAAATCGTCGTCGTCAACTTCTACACATTGCGCGATCCGGAGGGTTTTGATCGGGCGGTGCGGGTGCTGGTGCCCCGGGTTCGGCTGCAGGGGCACGACGGAGTGCGGAGCTACCGTTTCTTTGGATCGGGCCCAACGGAGCGGCGACTGGTCGCGATCTACGAGGGGCCGACGGCCTGGGTCGGTCACCATGACCTTGTCATGGGATGGCCCGAGATGGGCGCCCTGCGCACGGCGGCTCGGCTGGCGCGGACCGATCTTTACGGGCCGCTGACCCCACCGATGCAGGCCTGGATCGAAGAGATGGGTCTGGCCCGGAAGCTTCGCCACCAGGGCGAGGGGATCGCCGGGTTCCGGCGCTGATCAGAAGAAATCGTGCGGGCCGGGGAAGGCTCCGACGGGCTGGAGGTGGGTGGTCAGTCGCTCGCCGTCCCAGTGATGCAGAAGCATGGCGGGTGGCTCGGTGAAGGACGCGGCCTTCGCCCCCGGATCAAGGCGCAGGGCAAGGCTGGTGGCAATCGCGGGGGCCGTCAGGGCGGGGCGACCGGCAAAGGTGGTCAGGGTGAAGCGGTGGACATGGCCCGCGACGAGGCGGATCGCCTGGGGGTGGCGGACGAGCGTTTCGGCCAGCGTGTCCTCGCCGAAGCAGCGGAAGGCGTCGACGAAGCCGATGCCGGTCGGATAGAGCGGCTGGTGCATCATGACCAGGGTGGGCCTATCCGGCGCGGCCGATAGCGTGGCGTCAAGCCAGGCGGCGTGGTCGGGTGTGACGATGCCGTGGTGATCGCCTGGGACAGTCACGTCGAAGCCGATCACGCGGACTGGGCCGTCGGCAATGGCGTGAAGCGGGCCGGAGGGGGTGAGCGGCACCAGGTTCGGCAGGCCGGAGAGGCCCGCGCGGAACGCCTCGCGGTCGTCATGATTGCCCGGGATGGCAAGGATGGGGGCCGGGAAGGCGGCGAGAAGGTCGAGTGCGCGGGCGTAGCTTTCCGCGTCGCCGTGCTCGGTCAGGTCGCCTGACAGGATCAGAAGGTCGGGGGAGAAACTCGCGGCCTGCGCAAGAGCTTCGGCAAAACGCGGGGTGGTGTCCAGGACCGACTGGTAAAGCTGGCCAGGTGGGCAGAGATGCGGGTCGGAGAGGTGAGCGATCAGCATGGGCACCTTGTGCGGGCGGTGGGCATATTGCCCAGCCTACGGGGCCTTGCGCGTGTTGTCCCGCGAAGCGTGGGTTGCAGGTGCCGTGCGGGTGCTAGGTGGGCGATATCGCCCACCTTGCGCGCGGGCGTGCCTCAGACCTCGGTCACCGTGCATTCGCGCAGGAGGCGCATCACGTCTTCCGGGCGGCAAAGCTGGGTCGCGTCAGTAGTCACGGCGGCAGATGCGGCGGCAGAGCCCAGGGCCAGTGCCTCGGCATTGGTCTGGCCCTGCGCCAGCGCGAGGACGAAGGCCGCGACGAAGCTGTCGCCCGCGCCGACGGTGGACTTGACCTTCACCTTTGCAGCCTTTGCAAACAGCTTCTGGTCCTTGTCGGCCAGCACGTTTCCTTCAGCCCCCCGCGCGATGATCACCGTCTTGGCCACACCGCGCCGGACGAGCGACTGGGCGAACTCTGCGGTGTCAGACAAAGTGGGCAGGGGCTTGCCCGCCAGTTCCTCGCCTTCGGGACCGTCCATGCGAAGGACTTCAAGGCCAGGGATCGGGTGGCGCACGGCCTCGGTCAGGGTGGAGCCGGAGGTGTCGAGGACGACGCGGGTTTCGGGCATGGACGCGGCGAGCTGGGCCGGAAAGTCCACCGGCACGCCAGGCGGCTGGCTGCCGGAGATCACCGAGAACCCGCCGGGCCGGGCTGTAGCGCGCAGCAGGGTGAAGACGCGGGAGCGTTCCGCCTCGCCCCAGACGGGGCCGGGCAGCATGAAGCGGTACTGCTTGCCGGTGGTGCCTTCGTTGACCGTAAGCGATTGGCGGGTTTCTCCGGGGCCGAGGATCGACAGGAAGGTCACGCCTTCGCCCCGGATCAGGCCCGCGAGGCGGTCGCCGGTGAGCCCGCCGATGGCCACCAGCGCCAGGCTGTCGCCGCCCAGGGACTTGATGGCGCGAGAAACGTTGAGGCCCCCGCCGCCGGGGTCCAGAAGCGGCTCGGTGCAGCGCAGCTTGTGGCCGGGGATCAGCTCATGCACCTCGGTCGCCATGTCGAGCGCGGGGTTGAGCGTCAGGGTAAGGATCGGAAGCTGGGACATGCGGCACCTGTGGCTGTTACCGCTATCATAAGCCTTCCATCCGGAAATGGAACTGTCCCCGACGGTGGTCGCCGGGGACAAAAATCTTGAGGAAGATTTTTGACAAATTCCTTACTTAAGGAATTTGGACCCTGGGTTCAGCCGTTCAGCAGCAGCTGGTAGCTGGCGGGCACGAAGCGGAAGCCGTCCCCTTGGGCCTCGACGTATCCCACGCCGGGGAAGGGCATGTGATAGCCGATGAAGGGGATCTTGTCGGCGGCGATCATTCCGAAGACCTGTTTGCGGACCGCGGCGGCGGCGGCCTTGTCGGCGTCGAAGCGCACTTCCCAGTCGGGCTTTTGCAGCGACCAGACATAGTGGTTCGCCGTGTCCGCCGTGATCATCAGGCGCTGGCCGTCGGATTCCACCTGGTAGACCATGTGGCCGGGGGAATGGCCGAAGGCCGCCATCCCGGTGATGCCGGAGGCGACGCTGCCGCCGTCGTCAAGGAAGGTGAACTTGTCGTTCAGCGGCTTCACGTTCTTGTCGAAGCCTTCGTTCGCTGCCCCCGACCAGTGGTTGTGCTCGACCCCGCCGGTCACGTAGCGGGCGTTGGCAAAGGTCGGCGTGGTGCCGTCCGCGCCCATCAGCCCGCCGATATGGTCGCCGTGCATGTGGGTAAGGACCACGACGTCGACCTGGTCGGGCGTGTAGCCGGCGGCGGTCAGCGCCGCGAGCGTGCCCTCGGCGGCCAGCCCGGTGTCGAACAGAACCAGTTCCGCGCCGGTGTTGATCACGGTCGGGGTGAAGAAGTTCTGTGTCTTGTCCGCGGGGATGAAGTTCGCGGCGGAGAGGGCGGCGAAATCCTCGGGGCTGGCGTTTGTGCCGAAGGTTTCCTGCGGCTTCTCGCCCGCAGGCGTGCCGGCGAGAAGGGTCGTCACCTCGAAGCTGCCGAGCTTGAAGCGATTCCAGGGCGCGAAGCCCGAACCCTGCATCTCGGCCTTGGCGAAGACGGGCAGGGGCAGCGTGGCGGCGAGGGGCATCGTGGCACCGGCGAAAAGCGCCTGACGGCGGGAAAGTCGGGTCATCCTTGTCCTCCTGTTTGGGTGAGGGAAGGATAGGACTGGGTCTGCAAGCGTCCGGTCACGGGCGCGTCATGTGCCGTGCGAGCTTGCACAAACCCTGTGCAGGATGGCCGGGAACCGAAATCACTCCCACCAGCGGTCGATATTGGCGATGTCCTCGTCGGACCAGCCGAAGTGATGCGCAAGCTCGTGCACGACGACGTGTGAGACAAGCTCCTGTATCGAGACGTCGCCGCGTTCGGCCCATTCGTCCAGGATCGGGCGGCGGAAAAGCCAGATCACATCGGGGCGGGTCACCTGGTCTGCGGTGGATTTCTCGGTCAGCGGGATGCCGTCGTAGAGGCCGGTCAGCTCGAACGCGTCGTCGATCTGCAGCTCGTCCAGCATGTCCTCGTCAGGGAATTCCTCGATCCGCAGGCGGATGTGGGTGGCAGGTTCGCGGAAGGGTTCGGGCAGAGTCGAGATCGCCTCGTGGGCGAGCTGCTCGATCAGGGCGAGGGAGGGGGCGATGCTGTCTGGGGATGGGTTGGTCATGGGGGCAAGATAGGCAGCCGTTTGCCGGGTTGGAAGGGGCAGGGGAAAAGCGGCGGTCGCTGTGCTAGGATCTTGGTGAAAAGGAGGAGGGCGGGGATGTCACAGGCGACGGTCCCGAGCGGGGCGCTGGACCCGGCAACCTGGCTTGCGGCGCTGGAGCCGGAGCGGCGGGAGGAGGCGGCGCGGCTGTTGGCGATCTTTGGCGAAGAAACGGGATGGGAGCCGAGGACCTGGGGGCCGGGGGGCACTCAGGCGGGGTTCGGGCGGTATGTCTATCGCTACGACAGCGGGCATGGCGGGGAGGGGCATGTGGTGGGTTTTTCGCCCCGGAAGCCGGAGATTTCGCTGTACGGGCTGACCTCGGCCCTCGGGGCGGCGGCGCTGGAGGGGTTGGGCAAGCACCGGGCGGGGAAATCCTGCCTGTATGTGAAGCGGCTGGCTTTGGTGGACGAGCGCGTCTTGCGCGGGATGATCCGGGCGGGGGTGGAAGAGACGCGGGCGCGCTGGCCGGTGCATCCGGTGTGACCTTGAAATGGGGAGCTGTCGCAGGGGGTGCGAGGCGGAACATGGAAAGGCGCCAGTGGCGCGTTTCCCCGCCGAAGCGGAACCCCCGTCAACGGCGTTGCCACGGGATGCGGGACCGGCGGCCCCAACTGGACAAATCCGGGGGGGTGTGACAGGGAAGGGCGGTTCAAGGAGCCTGTCATGACTGTCACTTGCCGCTTCGCCCCCTCGCCCACCGGCTGGATCCACGTGGGCAACCTGCGCACCGCGCTGATGAACTACCTGATCGCGCGCCAGAACGGCGGGACCTTCATCTTGCGGCTGGACGACACGGACCAAGAGCGGTCGAAGCAGGAATACATCGACGGGCTGAAGGCGGACCTCGCCTGGCTGGGGATCAAGTACGACCGGGTCGAGCAGCAGTCGAAGCGGATGGCGCGGTACGCCGAGGCGGCAGAGCAGCTGAAAGCGGCGGGACGGTTCTATGAGTGTTTCGAGACCCCCGTGGAGCTGGACCTGAAGCGGAAGAAGCAGCTGAACATGGGCAAGCCCCCGGTCTATGACCGGGCGGCTTTGAGCCTGACCGAAGAGCAGAAGGCGGCTTACCGGGCGGAGGGGCGGCAGGGCTATTGGCGCTTCAAGCTGGATCAGGAACGGATCGAGTGGACGGACGGGATCATCGGGCCGATCTCGATTGATGCCGCCAGCGTCTCGGACCCGGTGCTGATCAAGGCGGACGGGCAGGTGCTGTATACGTTTGCGTCGTCGGTGGATGACGTGGACATGGGGGTCACGCATATTGTGCGGGGCGCGGACCATGTGACCAACACGGCGACGCAGATCCAGATCATGAAGGCGTTGGGGGGGACCCCGCCGACCTTTGCGCACCATTCACTGCTGACCGGACCGCAGGGCGAGGAATTGTCGAAGCGTCTGGGCGTTTTGTCCCTGCGCGACCTGCGGGCGCGGGGGGTGGAGCCGATGGCGCTGCTGTCCCTGATGGCGCGGTTGGGGTCGTCGAAGCCGGTGGAGCTGGTGTCGTCGATGGACGAGCTGGTGGCGGGATTTGACGTCGGCTCCTTCGGGGCCGCGCCGACGAAGTTCGATGCCGAGGACCTGTTCCCGCTGACGCGGCACCATGTGCAGTCGCTGCCCTTTGACGCTGTCAAGGACCGGATCGCGGCGCTGGGCGTGCCCGACGCGGACGCCGAGGCGTTCTGGGCGGTCGCCAAGGGCAACATTACCATCCTGGACGACCTGGGCCAGTGGTGGACCCTGTTCCGCGACGGGGCCGAGCCGGTGGTGGACGAGGCCGACCGCGACTTTGTCCGGCAGGCCCTGGCGCTGCTGCCAGCGAAGCCCTGGACGACGGCGACCTGGGGCGAGTGGACGGCGACGGTGAAAGAGGCGACGGGGCGCAAGGGCAAGGACCTCTTCCGCCCGCTGCGCCGGGCGCTGACGGGCCGCGATGCGGGGCCAGAGATGGCGGACGTGATGCCGCTTCTGCACAAGGTGCCAAGCGTCTGAGCCTTGGCTGGCCGCGGGGCTGTCTGCGCCCGGACTCCCGAGGATACTGCTAGACAGAAAATGGCTTGGGGCTAGCTCTGGCCCTGAGAAGCGAGGATTCGATGGCCAACCCGAACGCGCAAGCGAAGTTTGTCGAGGGCAACCTGTTCCGGCATGTGACGGTGATGTCGCTGACCTCGTCTGTGGGGTTGATGGCGGTCTTCGTCGTCGATCTGGTGAACATGTTCTACATCGCCCTTCTGGGGCGCGAGGAACTGGCCGCCGCCATCGGCTATGCCGGTGCGATCCTGTTCTTCACCACCAGCTTCGGCATCGGCATGTCGATCGGCGTCGGCGCGCTGGTGGCGCGGTCCCTGGGCGCACGGGACCCGGTCCTGGCGCGCGAGAAGGCGACGACCGGCCTGGTGCTGAGCTTTGTCTTCGGCTCGCTTTTCGCGGCGGTGGTCTGGGTCTTTCTTTGGCCGCTGGTCGGGCTTCTGGGGGCCAAGGGCGAGACGGCGGCGCTGGCGGTGCATTTCCTGCAGATCGTGATCCCGTCGCAGCCCCTGTTGATGATCGGCATGGTCGGTGGCGCGATCCTGCGCAGTCATGGCGACGCGCGGGCGGCGATGATGGCGACGGTCTGGGGCGCGGTGGCGACGGCGGTGCTGGACCCGATCCTGATCTTCGGCTTCGGGTTGGAGCTGACCGGGGCGGCGATTGCGTCCGTCGCGGCGCGTGTGGTGATCGCCTGGGTCGCGGTACAGCCGATCCGGAAGAAGTATGGCGGGTTCGACCGGCCGACGCTGGGCGGGGTCATCGCCGACATGGGGCCCATCTGGGCCATCGCGATCCCGGCGATCCTGACCCAGGTGGCGACGCCGGTGGGGCAGGCCTTTGTCACCCGCGCGACCTCTGCCTATGGCGAGGCGGCGGTGGCCGGGATGGCGATTGCCGGACGTCTGACCCCGGTGGCCTTCGGGGTGATCTTCGCGCTGGCCGGGGCGATCGGGCCGATCGTGGGCCAGAACTTCGGCGCGGGTCGGATGGACCGGGTGCGGCGGACCTTCTGGGACGGGCTGATCTTCACCGCGCTGGTGATCGTCCTCGTCTCGGCCCTGTTGTTCGTGCTGCGCGGGCCCATTGCGGATGCCTTCAAGGCCGAGGGGCTAACGCGCGATCTGGTCTACCTCTTCTGCGGACCGCTGGCGCTCTTGTGGTTCTTCAACGGCATGGTCTTTGTCGGTAATGCGGTCTGCAACAACCTGGGCCGGCCGTTCTGGTCGACGGTGGTGAACTGGGGGCGGCACACGGTGGGCACGATCCCGCTGGCGCTTTGGCTTGGCAGCTACTGGGGCGCGCAGGGTGTGCTGGTGGGGCAGGCGCTGGGCGGGGTCATCTTCGGCTTTGCTGCGGCCTGGCTGGCCTTGCGGGCGATTCAGGCCCCGGTCATCCCCGTCCCGCGCGGACGCCCCGCGCCCGACCCCGCGCCCGAGACCGAGCCGGTGGCCAGCCCTGGCGAGCGGCGCGCCTGAGGCGGCTTAGTGCGCGGCATACCGTCGTATTCCGAATTCCTCTTGCCCGGACGGGGGCCTTTGAGGTAGGCAATCTGCGTCAGGTTCGGGAGAATCCGGAGGGCGTCCGCGCCCAAAGGTGCCGAAGGAGCAACCGCCCCGGTAAACTCTCAGGCGCAAGGACCGTTTCTGACGACAGACTCTGGAGAGTTCCCGGGCAAGCCGGGACGCCGAAGGGATAACGATCTCAGGCGCACCTTTGGGTGCAGGGACAGAGGGGGCATCGCAGGGTGGGGATTGGCCCGCCTGACGGTGCCGGTGCGTTTTCCGGCCAGACGATGGAGGCGGCGATGGCCGACCTGGAGGAGCCGGAGCTTTTGCATCTGGGGCTGGAGCCCCTGCATGAAGCGCTTGGCGGCAAGATGGTGCCCTTCGCGGGCTACCGGATGCCGGTGCAATACCCCGATGGCGTGATGAAGGAACACCTGCACACGCGGTCGGCGGCGGGGCTGTTCGACGTCAGCCACATGGGGCAGGTGATCCTGCGGCCCAAGGGAATAATGGAGGAGCTGAAGATCGCGTTTGAGGCGCTGATGCCCGTGGATGTGCTGGGGCTGGCCGAGGGGCGGCAGCGCTATGGTCTGTTCACCAACGACCAGGGTGGCATTCTGGATGACCTGATGTTCACCAACCGGGGGGATCACCTCTATGTCGTGGTGAACGCGGCCTGCAAGGCGGCGGACATCGCGCATATGACCAAGGGCATGCCGGGGGTTTCGGTGGAACCGGTGACCGACCGCGCGCTGCTGGCACTGCAGGGGCCGGGGGCCGAGGCGGCGCTGGAGGCCGTGGTGCCGGGTGTGGCCGCGATGCGGTTCATGGACCACCGGGTGTTCGGGGATGTCTGGGTCAGCCGGTCGGGTTATACCGGCGAAGACGGATTTGAGGTCTCGGTGCCGGAGGTGCACGCCGATGCGTTCGCGCGGAAGCTGCTGGCCCAGGCCGGGGTAGCGCCTATTGGTTTGGGTGCTCGGGATTCCCTGCGGCTGGAGACGGGGCTTTGCCTTTACGGCCATGACATCGACACGACGACCAGCCCGGTCGAGGCGAACCTGGTCTGGGCGATCCAGAAGGCCCGCCGTGCCGGCGGCGCGCGCGAAGGCGGCTTCCCCGGTGCCGCGCGCGTCTTGAAGGAGTTGGCCGAGGGGCCGGAGCGGCTCCGTGTGGGCCTGCGCCCCGAAGGCCGTGCCCCGATGCGCGAGGGCGTGGAGCTTTTCGCCGAAGACGGCACGCCTGTCGGAAAAGTGACCTCCGGCGGCTTCGGGCCTTCGGTGAACGCCCCGATTGCGATGGGCTACGTGGCCCGCGCCCATGCTACCATCGGCACGACTCTGCTGGGCGAGGTGCGCGGCAAGCGCCTGCCCGTGACCGTCGCCGAGATGCCTTTCCAACCGACAACCTACAAGCGCTGAGGACAGACCGATGAAATACACCAAGGAACACGAATGGCTGCGCGTCGAGGGTGACCTCGTGGTCGTCGGCATCACCGAACATGCCGCGACCCAGCTGGGCGACGTGGTCTTCGTCGAACTGCCCGAGACCGACACGATGGTCGCCGAAGGGGACGAGGTCTGCGTCATCGAAAGCGTCAAGGCGGCCTCGGACATCCTGGCCCCGGTCGACGGTGAGATCGTCGCGGTGAACACCAAGCTGGTCGACGCGCCCGCGCTGGTGAACGAGGACCCGACGGGGGCCGGCTGGTTCTTCAAGATGAAGCTCGACGACCTGAGCGTGCTCGACCAGTTCATGGACGAGGACGAGTATCAGGACCTGATCGGCTGATCTCTCGCGCCCGGTCTCGCGCCGGGCAAAACTTTTCGAAAAGTTTTGCAAATTCCTTCGACGGAATTTGTCCGCCCCATGCCAGAGGCTGTGCCATGACCTTCACGCCGACCGACTACAACCCCTACGACTTCGCCAACCGCCGCCATATCGGCCCGTCCCCCGTGGAGATGGAGGAGATGCTGGCCGCTGTCGGTGTCCGTACCCTGGACGAGCTGATCGACCAGACCGTGCCTCCGTCGATCCGCCAGTCGAAACCGCTGCCTTGGGCTCCCTTGGCAGAGCATGAGCTTTTGGCCAAGATGAAGGAGGTCGGTGCCAAGAACCGGGTGATGACCTCACTGATCGGGCAGGGCTATTACGGCACGGTGACCCCCCCGGCGATCCAGCGGAACATCCTGGAGAACCCGGCCTGGTACACGGCCTACACGCCCTACCAGCCCGAGATCGCTCAGGGGCGGCTTGAGGCGCTGCTGAACTTCCAGACGATGGTCTGCGACCTGACCGGTCTGGACGTGGCGAACGCGTCCTTGCTGGACGAGGCGACCGCGGCGGCGGAAGCGATGACCATGGCGGAACGGGTGGCGAAGTCGAAGGCCAAGGCCTTCTTCGTCGACCGTTTCTGCCACCCCCAGACCATCGCGGTGATCAAGACCCGGGCGCTGCCTTTGGGGATCGAGATCATCGAGGATGACGTCCGCAAGCTGGACCCGACGACGGTGTTCGGCGCGATCTTCCAGTATCCCTCCAGCTACGGCCACGTGATCGACTTCACCCAGCGGATTGCCTCGCTGCATGCCGCCGGCGCCATCGCTATCATGGCGACGGACCTGCTGGCGCTGTGCATGCTGAAGGAACCGGGCGCGATGGGGGCGGATATCGCGGTCGGAAGCGCGCAGCGCTTTGGCGTGCCGATGGGCTACGGCGGGCCGCATGCGGCCTTCATGGCGGTGAAGGATGCCCACAAGCGGCAGATGCCGGGGCGGATCGTGGGGGTGTCTATCGACGCTCAAGGGGGGAAGGCGTATCGGCTGTCGCTGCAGACGCGCGAGCAGCATATCCGGCGCGAGAAGGCGACGTCGAACGTCTGCACGGCGCAGGCTTTGCTGGCCGTCATGGCCAGCATGTACGCCGTCTTCCACGGGCCGAAGGGCCTGCGGGCGATTGCGGAACGGGTGCATTTCCTGACCCAGCGGCTTGCGCGCGCCTTGAAGGCGGCGGGCGCGAAGGTTGACCCGCGGGCGTTCTTCGACACGATCACCATAGAGGTCGGCGTGGGGCAGGCGGGGATCCTTGCGGCCGCCCGCAACGAGGGCCTAAACTTCCGCAAGATCGGCAATGACAGGGTGGGGATCAGCCTGGATGAGACGACGGACGAGCGCGTCCTGATCAAGGTCCTGCGCGCCTTCGGGATCGACGGGGTCCCGCCGCACCGTGCGACCCTGGGCTTCCCGGAGGAGATGCTGCGGACCACCGATTACCTGACCCATCCGGTCTTCCACATGAACCGGGCCGAGTCCGAGATGATGCGCTACATGCGCCGCCTGTCGGACCGCGACCTGGCGCTGGACCGGGCGATGATCCCCTTGGGGTCCTGCACGATGAAGCTGAATGCGGCGGCCGAGATGATGCCGATCACCTGGCCGGAGTTCGGCTCGCTGCACCCCTTTGCGCCGCGCGACCAGGCGGCGGGGTATCACGAGGCGATCAATGACCTGAGCCAGAAGCTGTGCGAGATCACCGGCTATGACGCGATGTCGATGCAGCCGAACAGTGGCGCGCAGGGGGAATATGCGGGGCTTCTGACCATCCTCGCCTATCACCGCAGCAAGGGTGACACCCAGCGGACGGTCTGCCTGATCCCGACCTCGGCGCATGGCACCAACCCGGCTTCGGCACAGATGGCGGGGATGGAGGTTGTCGTGGTCAAGGCCTCGGCCAACGGTGACGTGGATGTCGAGGACTTCCGCGCCAAGGCCGAAGCGGCGGGCGACAAGCTGGCGGCCTGCATGATCACCTATCCGTCCACGCATGGCGTATTCGAGGAGACGGTGCGGACGATCTGCCAGATCACCCATGACCACGGCGGCCAGGTCTATATCGACGGTGCAAACATGAACGCGCTGGTCGGTCTGGTGAAACCGGGCGAGATCGGCGGGGATGTCAGCCACCTCAACCTGCACAAGACCTTCGCCATCCCGCATGGCGGCGGGGGGCCGGGGATGGGGCCGATTGGCGTCAAGGCTCACCTTGCGCCGCATCTGCCAGGGCATCCGGAGACGGACAACCCGGAAGGTGGCGGCCTGAAAAGCACCGACCAGGGGACCGTTAGCGCGGCACCTTACGGGTCGGCCTCGATCCTGCTGATCTCCTGGGCCTATTGCCTGATGATGGGCGGGCCGGGGCTGACGCAGGCGACGCGGGTGGCGATCCTGAACGCGAACTACATCGCGGCCCGGCTGTCGGGACACTACCCGATCCTCTTCATGGGGAACAAGGGCCGCGTGGCGCATGAGTGCATCCTGGACACCCGGCCCTTTGCCGAGGCGGGCGTGACAGTGGACGACATCGCCAAGCGCCTGATCGATAACGGTTTCCACGCGCCGACCATGTCCTGGCCGGTGGCGGGGACGCTGATGGTGGAGCCGACGGAGTCGGAGACCAAGGCAGAGATCGACCGCTTCATCACCGCGCTCCTCGCCATCCGCGACGAGATCCGGGCGGTGGAGAAGGGCGAGATCGCGGCAGAGGACTCGCCCCTGCGCCATGCCCCGCACACGGTGGCGGCGCTGGTCGGTGAGTGGAACCGGAAGTACAGCCGCGAGGCCGGGTGCTTCCCGCCGGGGGCGTTCAAGGTCGACAAGTACTGGCCGCCGGTCGGGCGTGTCGACAACGTCTATGGCGACCGGAACCTGGTCTGCACCTGCCCGCCGGTGGAGGCTTACGCTCAGGCGGCGGAATGAGGCGCCAAAATCCTTTCGCCAAGGATTTTGACAAGGCTTGAGAAATTTGGGCCCCGGGGGAGACCTCGGGGCTCTTTCGCGTCAGGGCTGCGGCTTTGGCGCGGGTGTTCCCAAGGCCCCACCCGGACGTGTGCCCAGCCCGCCGCCTGTCCCGACCCCGCTCGTCTTGGGCTTCGTCAGGTCCGGCACCGTGGGCATCGGCGTCCCCAGTTTGGGTGTCTCGGGCGGCGCCTCGACGGCGGGGGCTTCGACCGGCGCCTCGACGGGTTGCTCGACCGGCGGGGCGATGGTCGCAAATGGATTGCTGCCCGAATACTTGGCGTGGCAGGTGCGGGCCATCGCCAGCGCATCAGTCATCCCGGTGACATCGTAGGCCTCGTCGATGCCGATCCCCAGAAGGCGCATGTACTGGCCGCCCGAGAGGAACTGGATCGAGCTGTCGATCCCCGCCAGCGACATCCCGGCATAGGACTGGTCCCAAGCCTCGGCCACCTGGCGGATCGGCAGGCCGGTTTCGAACATCAGCCAGGCGTCGAAGGTCTGCCCGGTCTGGAAGCGCACCTGAGGATGCGACATGAGCACCGCCAGCATGTCGTTGCTGTAAAGTCCCAGCCAGACGACTTCGCCGGTGACATAGCCGACCGACACGTCGCAGTAGAGGAAATCGCCGGTCTGGTCGTCGGTGTAGGCGGCCCCTTCCCAGTTGCCGACCCCGAAGGTCGAACCCTGGATCTGCTCGGCCAAAGCAGGGGAAACTGCGCCCGTAGCCAGCGCGGCGGCGAAAGCGAACCTGAGCATGGACCCTTCCTGCAAGGACAACCCTTGCACCACCATGCCAGTCCCGCCCCCGCCTGTGCAAGTCAGGCTTTCCGTCGCGCTGTCGCGGATTGACCCGGCAACGGCCGCAAGCTACCGCTCGCGCGCAATGACCCGGACCCGCCCGCCTTTCCTTGACGGACTGATCGCCAGCCTGCCGATCGTCCTGGGCTATTTCCCCATCGCCTTTTCCTTCGGGGTCGCCGCCACCCGCGCCGGGTTCTCGGCTTGGGACGCCTTTGCGCTGTCGCTGGTGATCTACGCAGGCGCCTCGCAATTCCTGGCGCTGGCACTTCTGTCGTCGGGCGCGCCGGTCCTGGTCGCGGCCTTCACGCTGATCGCGATGAACCTGCGCCACGTCCTTTACGGCCCGGCGCTGATGCGCGAGGCGGGGTCCGAGGCCGGGCGACGGCATGCCTGGGCCTGGGCCTGGGGCCTGACGGACGAGGTTTTCGGGCAGGCTCTGGGTGCCTTGGCGCGGGGGCAACGTTTCTCAGAGCCCCACATGTTCGGCCTGGGTCTCGGGGCCTATGCCAGTTGGGTCGCCGGCACGGTTGTCGGGGCCTTCGCCGGGGGTGGCGCGCTGGAAGGTTGGCCCGCGCTGAATGCAGGGCTTGGCTTCATGCTGCCGGCCTTGTTCCTGGCGCTTCTGCTGTCGATTCTCAGCCGCCCGCAGGTGCCGGTCATCGCGGTCGCCGGGCTGGTGACCGTCGCCGGGACGCTGGTCCTTGGCGCGACCAGCGGCATACTCCTGGGCATGCTGGCAGGCGCGGTTGCCGGGCTGGTGCGCCGATGAACTGGGAGCTTCTGACCGTCGCGGTTCTTGCCGGGGTGGCGAACTGGGGCTTCCGCGCCCTGCCGATCCTGGCGCGGATGGACCGGATGGCGGTGGGCGGCTGGCTGGGGCGGTTCCTGTCCGCGACCGGCCCCGCGGCCATTGCCACGCTGTTCGTCGCTTCGATCCTGCCGGCCCTGACGCCCGACCTTGCCCGCCTGCTCCCGGTCCTGACAGGCACGGCGGCGGTGCTGGCGACGTGGATCGCCTGCCGCTCGGTCGTCCTGGCCACGCTGGCCGGGGCCGTCGCGCATGGCCTGACCGTCTGGCTGATGGCCTGAACGCTTGCGCCCCGCGCCGCCTTGCGCGACGATGCCGGAAAAGGGGGAAGCCGCCATGCTTGAGATCAGCCCGCAGAAAGTGGTGCACGTGATCTATCTGGCCCGAGAGGCCGGTGTCGGCGATGCCGAGCTGCATGCCTTCATCGACGCCCTGAACGACGACGAAAAGGCGCAGTTGACCGCCGTTGCCTGGGTCGGGCGCGGGGCCTTCGAGCCTGAGGATTTCGACGAGGCCGTGGCAACAGCAACCGCCGAGGCGACGACCCCCACCGCTAGCTACCTGATGGGCATGCCGCATCTGGCCGAAAACCTGGAAGGCGGGCTCGAGGCCTTGGGGGTGGACGTCAGCGGGGAGGAAGAGGATTTCCTCTAGCCCCTTGCGCGGCCCGAAGCCACTACACATCTTCAACTTCTGCTAGATGTTAGGTACACCATGCCCGTGACCGATGCCTTGAAACTGACCTGTGCCACCTGCGGCCAGGCCAACCGCGTCCCTGCCGCCCGGTTGGCAGATGCCCCGAAATGCGGGGTCTGCGGTGCGGTACTGGTGGACGGTGCGGTGCATGCGCTGGACGCCACCAGCCACGACAAGGTCACGCGCGGCGACAGCCTGCCGGTCCTGGTCGACTACTGGGCGCCCTGGTGCGGTCCCTGCCGGATGATGGCCCCGGAATTCGCCAAGGCAGCCAGCGCCCTGGCGGGTGAAGCCCGGCTGATGAAACTGAACACCGAGGACCACCCCCAGATTTCCTCGCGCGCGGGCATCCGCGGCATCCCGGCACTGATCCTGTATCGTGGCGGCCGCGAGGTCGCCCGCTTGGCCGGTGCGCGTCCCGCGGCGGACATCGTCGCCTTCGTCCGCCAGCACGTCCGCTGACGCGCCTTTGCACCGGCTTGACTCCGCCCCCGAATTGCGATGAATACGGCGGCGCGGATGGGGCAGTAGCTCAGTTGGGAGAGCGTATCGTTCGCAATGATAAGGTCAGGGGTTCGATCCCCCTCTGCTCCACCAATGACCGCGTTCTTCATGACCCGTTCTGTTTAGGCCGCGCCGTCCTCGCGCATGTGCGGCCTCTAAAGCGAATGCCGCTTCGGTTTCGCCTCCTAGGCGACAGCCACGTAGCAGTGTTTCCCCACCCTCCTTCGAAGTTCCATGCTGACATCCTGGCCCTTTCGCTTGATCCTGCGTTGCCCGGACAGAAGTGGACCTGCAAGCCACGGGGAGGCTTGCAGGTCCGGGCCGGCGCGAGGGGGTCGACACCAGCCAGTAGCCCGCAACAGGGACATTGCGGGGTTCAGTTGCGCGAAGGGTAGATCCCCTCCAGCGCGATAATGTAATTTACGCAAAGGCTTGGCTGCATGTTGTCATGCGGCTGGCCGCCTCCGGTCAAAGCAATGGACAGGGGATTCAGCGTCAGCGTCGGCCCACTGGTGTCAGAATAAATTTGTGATCGCGCGAGCATGTCGCCCTGCCCGCGATCAGAAGCACTCGTTACATCGGCGACAACCAGGTCATGCCTGTGTGGTGGCACCTGGCCCGGCGCAAGGTTGACGGTCTCGGTCCCGAACGCCTCGCCCGGAGAGCGCGGCGAAAGCCCAGCCCCGGACCCGGCATGGACGGGGACACGTCCACGCAGGTCCGGCAGCCGGAAGGTGTTGATCCCGTCCCCTCCGTACGTCGTGCCAAGCAGCGAAAAGAGCGCCGAGTACTGGGCGATCTCCAGCGACTGGCCGTTGCAGAACGCCCAACCGCGCGGCTCGAAGTTGCCTCCGAACAATATGATCGACCCAAGGAGGGGTTCCATCGCTTCCGCACCGATTCACCACGACCATCCGGAGAGATGGCCGTTGCTGCAGTCCTAGCCGGGGCGGGCTGGGTTCATCTGTGGCAAAACGCACACTGTGGGAGGGGTCCAGCCCCCTTCGTTTTCGGGATGGATTGGTGCGTGGCTGCACATTTTCGGCCCTTTGGAGGAAGTTTGAACCCTTCGCAGATGCTTTTCTTCCACAAGTTGCAAAATATGGTTAACGAATTCGGAATAGGTATTGAGATAGGGGATAGTGGGTTGGTTGCACAACGTCAGAAGATCGCGGTGATCGGCAGCGGCGTGGGGGCGATGACCGCGACCTATGCGATCACCATGATCCCCGGTTGGGAAAAGCTTTACGACATCACCGTCTACCAGATGGGCTGGCGATGCGGCGGCAAGGGGGCCTCGGGTCGCAACCTGGCGCAACATGGCCGGATCGAGGAGCACGGTCTGCACATCTGGGCCGGGTTCTACGAGAACGCCTTCCGCCTGATGCGCGACTGCTACCAGCAGATGAACGACTGCGGCATCCGCTCGCCCGATGATCCGCTGGGCACCATCGACAAGGCGTTCAATGGCCTGTCGCATTTCTTCATCGCCGAGGACCTTCCCGGTCCCGACGGCGCACCTGTCATGCACCCCTGGCGGATCGATTTCCAGCCCAATGACAATGTGCCCGGCGTCCCGAATGCCGACGGCACCGACGAGATGCTGCCCACGCCCTTTGCCTATTTCCAGATGTTGGCGGGCACGATGGCGCGGATGTTCGATCAAGGCATGGTCGGGGCGGTGGACGCCCCCCAGGTCCTGCCCGACCGGTTTCACCCCGGCCTGCGCCGACTGGGGCTGCCGGTCGCGGCACCGACCCCGTTCCACCAGCTTCACGCCCTGGCCTCGCGGCTGCCCGACAACCCGCACCTCCACCGGACGCACGAGACGCTGCAGCTTTCCGCGCTGGCCGCCCATGCGCAGGAATGGCACCAAACCCGGATGCGGACGCTGGATGATGGCGATGAGGCCCGGCGGCTGGGGATCATGGTCAGCCTCGCCACGGCCTTTTTCCGGGGCGCGATCGATACCGGCCTCTTCCGCGCCGGGTTCGACGCCATTGACGACCAGGAGATCAGTGCCTGGCTGCTGCAGTTCGGCGCCAGTGAGGAGGCAGTCTATTCGGCACTGTTCCGGGGCTGCTACGACTATGTCTTCGGCTATCCGGGCGGCGTGACCAACGACCGGGGCGTGGGCGCGGGGACGGCGATCCGGGGGCTTCTGCGGCTGGCCTTCACCTACAAGGGCAATCTTTTCTACAAGATGCAGGCTGGGATGGGCGACGCGATCTTTGCCCCCTACTACCTGGTGCTGAAATCCCGTGGCGTGAAATTCCGCTTCTTCAACGCCGCGACCGCGCTGCGGCTGGACCACCAGAAGCTGGGCATCACGTCGATCGAGATGGTCGAACAGGCGCGCGTCCTTGGGGCCGGGGACTATGATCCGCTGGTTCCGGTGGAGGACCTCCTGTCCTGGCCCTCGGCGCCATTGTGGGACCAGCTTGATCCCGCGTCCTACGCCGCCGGCACCGATTTTGAATCCGAAAAGAACCCGCCGCAGGGCCGTGCCTACACCCTGCATCGGGGCCAGGACTTCGACCAGGTGATCCTTGGGGCCTCGCTGGGGTCGATCCCTTATCTGGCGCAGGACCTGATCGCCGCCGAGCCGCGCTGGAAGGCGATGGTGGCGAATGTCCATACCGTGGCGACCCAGGCCGCGCAGTTCTGGCTGAACCGGACCGCGACCGACCTTGGCTGGGACGCGCTGGTCGCCGCGCACAACCCCGGTCCGCAGACCGACCTGCAGACCGTGATCACCAGCTTCACCGAGCCGCTGGATACCTGGGCCGACATGTCCGACCTTTTGCCGCGCGAGGCCTGGCCCAAGGACGATCCGCCGGTGCAATTGGCCTATTTCTGCAGCCCCGCGCAGGACGCAGGCGTGGAGCCCGGGCCCTTCACCGACCGGGTCCGCGACTGGGCCGACCGCGACCTTACCCGGATGTGGCCGGGTGCCGCGAAAAACGGCCGCTTTGACCTTTCGCTTCTGTGGGGGCCAGGCCAGACCCCGGAACAGCGGTTCCAATCGCAGTATTTCCGGCAGAACTTCTACGGGTCCGAACGCTATGTCCTCTCGGTCCCCGGCTCGGTCCAGTACCGGCTGCCGCCCGACGACAGCGGGTTCGAGAACCTGTACATCGCCGGCGACTGGACGCGCTGCGGGATCAACGCGGGCTGCGTCGAGGCTGCGACGATCTCGGGCCTTGTCGCCGCGCGCGGGTTGACCGGGCATCCGTTCCAGGTGGTTGGCGAGGGTGATCTTGCCCCCGACGGCACCCCCGCCGATGCGATCGAGCTGCAAAGCCCCTATGCCCAGACCGCCGACTGGCCACTGACCCCATTCTTCGGGACCGGGACGATGGACGGCTTCTTCAGCTTTCATGCCGTCGATGCGGATGCTGTGCAGGCGATCCTGCCGCCCGGCATGTCGCTGCACCCGCAGAGCTTTACGCCGCCCGGCACCCACCCCGTCACGCTGCTGGCGAACCAGCAGATCGGTGTCCGCCCCTCGGCCCTCCCGCGCTTGCTGGGCTTCCCGCCCTATTTCGAGGCCATCGTCTCGGTCGCCTGCGTGCAGGTGGACGGCCAGCCGGGGATCTTCAACTACCTGCCGAACCTCTACCTGTCCAACCAGTCCGCGCAGCTCGCCGGGCTGCTGTTCTACGGCTACAACAAACGGATGGGGAAGCTGACGATGGGCAATGGGTCCTACTCGGTCGCCACCCCGGATGGCCGTCCGGTGTGGTCCGGCCGCTACCAGTCGCGCGGGTTCGCCCACAGCCTGATGGACAGCCCCGACTGCGGCGTCGTCCAGACGATCTGCGGCCAGACCATCGTATCGCAGGGCAAGCTGTCGCGCTGGCACTTCTCGGCCTTCGACTTCGACTTCACTTCTGCCTCCGTCACACCCGTCGCCGCCGAGATCCAGATCCACGACCCCACATTGGCCCAGCTTCCCGCCGGCCGGCTGACCGCACAACCCCTGGCCATGCCGCAGGATGGCCGCCGCCATCGCAAGGGACTGCCGGGCGCCTTCCGCATCCGGACCGCCTGGACGTTGTCGAATCCGTTGGACTCGCGGCGAATTGCCCATTTAGAAGCAGCCCGGACTAGGCTACCGTGACGGCATCCTGGGGGGGAAATCACTGATGGTGAAGGGAGAAATCGAAACCGGCAGCGTGCGCAGGCAAGTGACGGCCGTCTTCATCGATCTTGAAAACTTCAGCACCATTGCCAGCCAGGCCGATGCCGAGGACCTGCAATCCTGGCTTGACGACTACTACCGGCAAGCCCGCCTGCTGATCGAGGCGGCAGGGGGCGAGATCACCGAATATCTCGGTGACGGGGTCGTCGCGATCTTCGGCCTTGACCGGACCGAGGAACTTTCCGCCGACCGCGCTGTCGATGCCGCATTGCGTGCCGTGCAGTCGATCAAGCTCAGCTATCTCAACCGCATCACCGTCCGGCTGCGTGCGGGCGTGGCGACGGGTGAGGTCGTGGTCCGCCTGGCCGCCGCCGCCGACGGCCTGCCCCGGTTCACTGGCGGCGTCACCACCCTGGCCGAGCGCATCCAGTCCGAGGCGACCCCCGGCAGCGTCGTCATTGCCGAAGAGACCCGCGCCCTCTGCCGGGGCCGGTTCGAGACCCGCGCCCTTGGTCCCCGCCGCCTGAAGGGCTTTGCCGAGGAAGTCCCGCTTTTCGAAGTCACCGCCCGCCTGCCCGCCGGCGGGATCGACCAGCCCGAGACCTTCGTCGGCCGCGCGCGCGAGATGGCCAAGCTGATCGCCGCCGAGGGGCCGGTGCTGATCATCGGGCAGGCCGGGGTGGGCAAGACCGCCTTCGTCGGCCATGTCGCCAGCCAGTTCACTGCGAAATCGGTGTTTCAGGGCGACGCGATCGGCTATGGCTCGTCCTTCCTGCCGTTCCGCGACTGGCTCTTGGACCGGATCGGCAACCCGAACCCCGACTATGCCACCCTGGCCGAGGCCTTCCCGACGCTGGTCACCCAGGACCGCCAGGCGCTTGCGCTGATCCTGGGCCTTCCCGAGGGGCAGGTCCTGATTGCCACCTTGTCCAGCCTGGCCCTGAAGGGCCTGATCGAGGGCGCGATCTGGCGCGCGATCCTGGCGCGTCAGCAGCGCGGGCTGCTTCTATTCGAAGACCTGCACTGGTTCGACGTCGCCAGCCTTGGCGTCATCAACCACATCTTCACCGCGCCCGAAGCCCGGCAGTTCACCCTGATCCTCACCAGCCGCGAGGATGCCAAGCTCGGCCGCCATCTTGCCGCCGATGGCGTTCTGACCCTGCCCCTCGATCCATTGCCCGAGGAAGACGCCCGCGTGCTTCTCGACCGGCTGGCCCCTGACGAATTGCCGCCCGAGACCCGGGCCCAGGTCCTGCAGCGCGCGGGCGGGGTGCCCCTGTTCCTGCATCAACTGGCGCGGCGCGGGGCGCGGGCGGATGCGGCACTTCCGGCCACGTTGATGGACCTTTTGGGCGAACGGATCGACGGGACTGGAGAGGCGAAGCCTGTCCTGCAGCGCGCCGCCGCCCTTGGCCGCAGCTTCCGGGTCGAGATGCTGCGCGCGCTGGACGGCGAGGACCCGCTGCCGCACCTGCGTGCCGCCGCCCGGGCCGGGGTCGTCGTCGCGCGCCCGAACAACGCGTGGGAATTCGCCCACGCCCTGCTGGCCCAGGCCGCCTACCAGTCGATGCTGCGCCGCACGCGCGAGGGGCTGCACGCCCGCATCGCCGACATGCTGCAGGCGCAGTTTCCGCAGGTCCTTGCGCGCGAGCCGGGCCTTTTGGCCGACCACCAACACAAGGCGCGCCAGATCCTGCCTGCCATCGTAAGCTACCTGCAGGCCAGCCAGAAGCTTTTGATGCAGGGTGCCTTCGGCGACGCCGAAAGCATGGCCCGCACCGCCCGGTCGCTGTGTAGCGAACTGCCCGAGGAAAGCCAGCCCGAACTGCAGATCGCCGCGCATACCATGATCGGCTCGGTCCTGATGCAGGTGCAGGGCTTCACAGCCGAACCCGTCCGGCAGGAGTTCGACACCGTGCTCGACATCTCCAGCGCTCAGGCCGCGCTGGGGCCGAACACCGCCCCCGCGCTTCTTGGCGCGCACACCCACGCCATCATCTCGGCGCAGGAGGCGCGGGCCAACCGTCTGGGCGCGCTGATGGACCGTATGGCCGAAGCCGCGGGCGACGACCCCGAGGGCACCGAGATCAGGCTTGTCGCGCTTGCCGCGCGCAACGGGACCCGCTTCTACCAGGGCCGCTTCGCCGAACAGCTGGACTGCATCGCGCAGATCCGCCCGCTGTACCGGCTGGAGAAGCACGCCGGGATGATCGCCCGCTATGGCATGGACATGTTCGCCGCCGCGCAGATGTTCGAAGGCCCGACCCGCGCGATCCTGGGGCAAACGGACCGCATTCCGGCGCTGGTGGCGGAAACCGACGCCCATCAGGCCGCGCTGTCGATCCCGGTGATGCAGCCCTATGCGCTGGTCTGGGGCTCGGTGCCGCTGTTCTATGCAGGTCATCTGGATGACGCACTTGCCCGGCTTGACCGCGGGATCGAGGCTGCCGTGGCGCAGGGCGCGCTCTTCTGGCAGTTCATCGGCAAGACCTGGGCCTGCGTGATGAACCCCGATCTGGCGCGAACGCCCGAAGGTATCGCGGGCTTTGGCCAATTGATCGACACCTTGCGGGCCATCGGGGCCAATGTCGGCGTCCCCTATTTCTCGGCTGTCCATTCGACCCGTCTTCTGGCGGCTGGCCGCGCCGAGGAGGCGCATGCCCTTTCTTCCCGCGCGCTGGTAGAGACCCAGGCCGAAGCGCTGCATTGCTGGCAGGCCGAGATCCTGCGCCTGCATGCGGCCAACTGCCAGGCCACCGGACGTGCGACCGAAGCGCGGGCCGCCCTGGACCAGGCGGTCAAGGTGGCCACCGGGCAGGGCGCAGCACTTTGGCTGGTGCGGGCGCTCCTTGACCGCATCGACCTGGGCGGACCGGCGACGGGCCTGGCCGAGACCGTGGCCCGCTTCCCTAACGGGGCTGCCCTGCCCGAACTGGCCCGGGCGCGCACCCACCTGGCCGTGTCGTGACACTCGACGCGCTGCTGGCGCACGGCCTGCCGCTTTTCCAGGGCCTGACCCCTGCGGATTTCGCCGGGATCGAGGTGCCGTTCACCGAACGCCGCCTTGGCCCCTGGGAAATCCTGTTTCACCAGAAGGACCGCAGCCGCGATGTGCACTTCCTGCTCTCTGGCACGCTGATCGCGCTGTACTGGACCGCCGACGGGCGCGAGGTGATCTTCACCCGCTTCGGCCTTGGCGACCATTTCGGCGAACTTGCCGCGTTGGACGACGGCGACCGCTCGCTGGCCGTGGTGGCCCGCAGCGAGGCGGCGGTGCTGACCATGCCCGGAGCGGTCTTCCGCCAGCTTTTCGACCATGTGCCCGCCTTGCGCTGGCGGATCACCCACGGCCTGGTCTCGCGTATCCGCGGGCTGACCGCCCGGAACCTGGAGCTGACCACCTACAGCGTCGAACAGCGCGTGGCCTCATACCTTTTCGGGCTTGCCGTGGATCGGGGCCAGCTGCGGGCCGGGGGGGTGATCACCGAGGCCCCGACCCACGCCGAGATCGCCGCCACGATCGGCTCGAACCGCGAGATGGTCAGCCGGATCATGAGCGCCCTGGCCAAGCGCGGTGCGATTCGCACGGCCCGGCAGAGGATCGAGCTTCTGGACCCCAAGATCCTGGCCGCCGAGTTCTAAGGCCCTTGTCTTGCGGCTTTCGGTCTCCCCTTGTTTGGGACGCGGCGAGAAGAAGCCATTGGCGCACGACGAGCCTACCCCGCCACTTGCACCCCGGTCCCCCAGGCCTCGCACTTCCGCATCAGTTCGGTCGGCAGGGCGACGTCGGTGAAAAGCGTGGTGATCTCGGACAAGGACGCGAGCCGCGCTGGGGCGGAACGATCCAACTTGGAATGGTCGCAGACCAGATAGGTGCGCCGTGACTGCTGGATGATCGCCTTCGACACCCGCACCTCGGCCAGGTCGAAGTCCAGAAGGTCCCCGTCCCGGTCCAGCGCCGAAACCCCGATGACCGCATAATCGACCTTGAACTGCTCGAAGAACTGCGTCGTCAGCTCTCCGACGAGCCCCCCGTCCGTCCGCCGCAGCGCGCCGCCCGCGACGACGATCTCGCAGCCAGGGTTGGCGACCAAAATGTTCGCCACGTTCATGTTGTTGGTGATCACCGTGATGTTGCGGTGCCCCAAAAGCTCACGCGCAACAGCCTCGGTCGTGGTTCCAAGGTTGAGGATCAGGCTGCAATTGTCCGGGATCGCCGCCGCGCAGGCCCGGGCGATGGCGGCCTTGGCGCCCTCGTTCATCCGCCGTCGCGCCTCGTAGCCGATGTTCGCGACGCCCGTCCGAAGCACCGCACCTCCATGCACCCGGTCCAGGTGCCCTGCATCCGCGAGGTCCGACAGGTCACGGCGGATGGTCTGCAGCGTCACGTCGAATCGCTGGGCAAGGTCCTCGACCACTACGCGCCCCTCGGCCCGGGCCAGTTCCAGGATCTCGGTCTGCCGGAAGTTCAGCGCCACGGGTTCGGTTTCCTTCGCAATCCGCGTTTGCGCTTTCTGCCACGCCGTCCGCCCGCTGTCAGCGCTTTTTTCGCTTTCACAGGTGCGCGATGTTTTGCGTTTGCAGAATATCGCGCTGCAGTTGCGCAATCTTACTGCCAGAAATGTTCGCTTTCGCCGCAATCGCGCAAAAGCGAAAATTTCTGTTGACGAACCCGTGACAAACATCGCAGCTTCCTGCCCGGGGGGAGGAACCCAACGTGACCAACGGAACCGCAGGGGTTGTATCCGACCTCTTCATCATCGGTGGCGGCATCAATGGCTGCGGCATCGCCCGCGACGCCACCGGGCGTGGCCTGACGGTCACTCTGGCCGAACAGGGCGATCTGGCGCAGGGCACCTCCTCGGCTTCGACCAAGCTTTTCCACGGCGGGCTGCGCTATCTGGAATACTTCGAGTTCCGTCTTGTCCGCGAGGCGCTTGAGGAACGCGAGACCCTTCTTGTCGCCATGCCGCACATCAGCTGGCCGATGCGCTTTGTCCTGCCGCTGTCCCCGGACATGCGGTTCGAAAGCGATACGCCGACCTCGCGCCTCCTTGGCTGGGTCATGCCCTGGGCCAAGGGCCGCCGCCCTGACTGGCTGATCCGCCTCGGTCTTTACATGTACGACACGATGGGCGGCCGGAAGATTCTGCCTGCGACCCGGACACTGGACCTGACGCGCGACCCTGCCGGCAAGCCGCTGAAGGACAAATTCCGTAAGGCCTTCGAATATTCCGACTGCTGGGTCGAGGATTCGCGCCTTGTCGCGCTGAACGCCCGCGACGCGGCCCAACGCGGCGCGCGCATCCTGACCCGGACCCGCGTCACCAGCGCCGAACGCCGCGACGGGCTGTGGCACGTCACCACCGAAGGCCCGCACGGCACCGAACATCACCAGGCCCGCGCCCTGGTCAATGCCGGCGGCCCCTGGGTCGAGGATGTGATCCGCAACGTCGCCCGCATAAACTCGTCAGAAGGCGTGCGGCTTGTCCGCGGCTCGCACATCGTGACGAAAAAGCTTTTCGACCACGACCGCTGCTACTTCTTCCAGGGGTCTGACGGCCGCATCATCTTTGCCATCCCCTACGAGCAGGACTTCACCCTGATCGGCACCACCGACAAGGACCACAAGGGTGCCCCGAAGGAAGCCCACTGCACGGATGAAGAGCGCGACTACCTGCTGACCTTCGCGAGCCAGTATTTCGCCAGACCGGTGACGAAGGATGACGTGGTCTGGACCTATTCCGGCGTCCGTCCGCTGTACAACGACGGGGCCAAGTCGGCGACGGCTGCGACGCGGGACTACGTCCTGTCGCTGGATCAGACCGGCGCGCCGCTGCTGAACGTGTTCGGCGGCAAGATCACCACCTACCGGCGCCTCGCCGAATCCGCGCTCGCCAAGCTGACGCCGTTCTTTCCGCAGGCGAAGCCCGCCTGGACCGCCCGGGTCCCGCTGCCCGGCGGCAACTTCCCGCATGACGGGGTGGCCGCCCTGACCGCAAGGCTCAAGGCGAACCACCCCTTCCTGACCGACTACTGGGCGGCCCGCCTCGTGCGCGCCTACGGGACCGAGGCCGAGGCGATCCTGGGTCAGGCCACGACGATCGACGCCCTCGGCCAGGACTTCGGCGCCACCCTGACCGAGGCCGAGGTGCGCTGGCTGATGACTTACGAATACGCCACCGCCGCCGCCGATGTGGTCTGGCGGCGAACCAAGCTTGGGCTGCGGATGACCGCGGACCAGATCGAACGACTTGACCGCTTCATGGCGCACGAGGCCGGGGCGGACGCTGCCCGGGCCGTCAGCCCGGCAGCGGAATAGGGGGGATGGAATGACGCTGGAACTGCAGGGGGTCTCACGGTCGGTCGGGGGCAGGGTGCATATCCACCCCACCGACCTGACCCTGAAGAACGGCACGATGAACGTGCTGCTTGGCCCAACGCTTGCGGGCAAGACCTCGCTGATGCGGCTGATGGCCGGGCTCGACAAGCCCTCCACGGGGCGCATCCTGTGGGAGGGTGTCGACGTCACCGGTCAGCGCGTCCAGGACCGCAAGGTGGCGATGGTCTACCAGCAGTTCATCAACTATCCCGGCCTCACGGTCTATGAGAACATCGCCTCGCCCCTGCGCCTGATGGGCAAGGGCAGCGCCGAGATCGACAAGGCCGTCCGCCAGACAGCCGAGATGCTGCGCCTGACGCCGATGCTGACCCGCAAGCCGCTGGAGCTGTCCGGCGGCCAGCAGCAGCGCTGCGCACTGGCCCGCGCCTTGGTCAAAGGTGCGGGGCTGGTGCTTCTGGACGAGCCGCTGGCGAACCTCGACTACAAACTGCGCGAAGAACTGCGGATCGAGATCCCCCGCATCTTCGAAGCCTCGGGCGCGATCTTCGTCTATGCGACGACGGAACCGGAAGAGGCGCTGCTTCTGGGTGGCAACACGGCAACCCTTTGGGAGGGCCGTGTGACCCAGTTCGGCCCCACCCCGCAGGTGTACCGCCTGCCTGCCGATGCCCAGACTGCCCGGGTCTTCTCGGACCCGCCGATGAACTTCGTCCCTGCCCGCAAGGAAGCCGGTCGCCTCACTTTCGGCGAAGCGGCCCACGCCCCGGCCACGGGCCAAGGGTATAATCTGCCCGATGGCACCTACATGGCCGGGTTCCGTGCGAACCATGTGACACTGAACCGCCATTCCGGCGATGCGGTCGAGTTCCGCTGCACCATCGGCGCGACCGAGATCACGGGCTCGGAAACCTTCCTGCATCTCGACCACGGGTCCGACCGCTGGGTGGGCCTTGTGCATGGGGTGCACCCGATGTCGGCGGGGGTGGCCTGCTCGGTTTACGTCGACCCTGCCCATGTCTACCTGTTCGACAGCACGGGTCGCCTCGCCGCGCCCGCCCCTTACGCGATGGCGGTGTGACATGTCCCAGATCACCCTTTCCAACCTTGCCCACAGCTACCTGACGAACCCGACCTCGGACGCTGACTATGCGCTGAAGGAGATGGACCACGTCTGGCAGGACGGCGGCGCCTATGCGCTGCTTGGCGCTTCGGGCTGCGGCAAGACCACGCTTCTGAACATCATCTCTGGGCTGGTGCGCCCGTCGCAGGGCCGTGTGCTGTTTGGCGACCGCGACGTGACTGACGCCGCCACCACCGAACGCAACATCGCCCAGGTGTTCCAGTTTCCGGTCGTCTACGACACGATGACCGTGCGCGACAACCTGGCTTTTCCGTTGCGGAACCGGGGGATGGACGCGGGCTACATCGCCAAGCGCGTGGGCCAGATCGCCAAGATGATCGGGATGGAGGACATCCTGTCCAAGAAGGCGCGCGGCCTGACCGCCGACGCCAAGCAGAAGATTTCTTTGGGGCGCGGGATGGTGCGCGAGGACGTGAACGCGATCCTCTTCGACGAACCCCTGACGGTGATCGATCCCCACATGAAGTGGGAACTTCGGACCCAGCTGAAGGACCTGCACCGCGAATTCGGCCACACGATGATCTACGTGACCCACGATCAGACCGAGGCGCTGACCTTCGCGCAGAAGGTTGTCGTGATGCACGAAGGCCGCGTGGTCCAGATGGGCACCCCGGAAGAGCTGTTCGAGACCCCGGCCCATACGTTTGTCGGCTATTTCATCGGCTCGCCCGGCATGAACCTTTTCGACGCCGAAATCGCCGGACAAGAGGCGCGGCTTGGCGGCGTCTCTGTGCCCTTGGGTGCAGGGTACGGGCAAACGACGGGCCGCACCCAGATCGGCATCCGCCCGGACTACGTGACGATCTCGGACCAGGGGCTGCCGGTGACTGTCAAGCGGGTCGAGGACGTGGGCCGCCATCGCATCGTCCGGGCCGAATTCCAGGGCCAGGCCCTGAACGCCATCCTGGCCGAAGGGATGTCCGTCCCCGCCGACCCCCGCGTCGCCTTCGCGCCGGGCAAGATCAACGTCTACGCCAACGACTGGCGCGTTTCTCCGCAGGGGGCCTGACCGATGGAAAAGACCCAGAACAACAAGGCCTGGTTCCTCGTCCTGCCCGTCCTGCTGCTGGTTGCCTTCTCGGCGATCCTGCCCCTCATGACGGTGGTGAACTACGCCTTCAACGACACCTTCGGGAACAACGAATTCTTCTGGGCCGGGATCGACTGGTTCGACGAGATGGTCCACTCCGACCGCCTGCACGAGGCGCTGGGCCGCCAGGCGCTGTTCTCGCTGATCATCCTGGCGATCGAGGTGCCCTTGGGCATCTTCATCGCGCTGAACATGCCGAAGAAGGGCTTCTGGGCCTCGTTCTGCCTGGTCCTGATGGCGCTGCCCCTGCTGATCCCCTTCAACGTCGTCGGCACGATCTGGCAGATTTTCGGCCGGGTCGACATCGGGCTTCTGGGCCATACGCTGGCCGCGATGGGGATCGACTACAACTACACCAACGACCCCATCGACGCCTGGATCACCGTCGTCGTGATGGACGTTTGGCACTGGACCTCGCTTGTGGCCCTCCTCGCCTATGCCGGCCTCCAGTCGATCCCGCAGGCCTACTATCAGGCCGCCAAGATCGACCAGGCCACCCGCTGGTCCGTCTTCCGCTATATCGAACTCCCGAAGATGAAGGGCGTCCTTCTCATCGCCGTTCTTCTGCGGTTCATGGACAGCTTCATGATCTATACCGAGCCCTTCGTCGTCACCGGCGGCGGCCCGGGCAACTCCACCACTTTCCTGTCCATCGACCTTGCGAAGATGGCGACCGGCCAGTTCGACCTTGGCCCCGCCGCCGCCTTCTCGATCATGTACTTCCTGGTCATCCTGTTGATCTCATGGGTCTTCTACACCGTCATGACCAACCTCGACCGTGAGGAGAACCGCTGATGCGCATCCGTCCCTCTGCCGTCGTCATGACGCTTTACATCCTGTTCCTGCTGATCCCGATCTACTGGCTGATCAACATGAGCCTGAAGACCAACACCGAGATCACGTCGACCTTCACGATCTTCCCCGCGAACCTGACGTTTCAGAACTACGTCGTCATCCTGACCGATCCCAGCTGGTACATGGGTTACGTCAACTCGATGATCTACGTCACGATGAACGTGGTCATCTCGATTACCGTGGCGCTGCCTGCTGCCTACGCTTTCAGCCGATACAACTTCATGGGCGACAAGCACCTGTTCTTCTGGCTCTTGACCAACCGCATGGCCCCGCCAGCCGTCTTTGCGCTGCCGTTCTTCCAGCTCTACTCGGCGATGAACCTGATCGACACCCACATCGCCGTGGCCTTGGCGCATTGCCTGTTCAACATCCCGCTCGCGGTCTGGATCCTGGAAGGCTTCATGCGCGGCGTTCCGAAGGAAATCGACGAGACAGCCTATATCGACGGTTACTCCTTCCCGAAGTTCTTCATCAAGATCTTCATGCCCCTGATCGCCAGCGGCATCGGCGTCGCGGCCTTCTTCTGCTTCATGTTCAGCTGGGTTGAACTGCTGCTGAGCCGCACCCTGACAACCACCGACGCCAAGCCCATCGCCGCGACGATGACCCGGACGGTCAGCGCCTCCGGCATGGACTGGGGTGTCCTCGCCGCCGCCGGGGTCCTGACCATCGTGCCTGGTGCGTTGGTGATCTACTTCGTCCGCAATTATATCGCCAAGGGCTTCGCCCTGGGGAGGGTGTGATGACCAGAACCCGCTGGACCCCGATCTACCTTACGCTTGCGGCGATCATGGGCGGAATCCTTGCGCTGCTTTTCTGGGCCGTGCCCGTCGACGAAGACGGCGTCCGCGACTGGACAGGGCAGTTGATCCCCGGCTTCTGGATGGCCTGGACCTTCCCGGTCGCGCTGTTCTTCTGGTGCATCGTGGCGTTACTCATGGTCATGACGCTGCTTGCCATCCGGTTTCCCGAAACCCCGCGCGTCGGCATCCTGCGGATCGAGACGACGCGCGGCGACCGGCTGTTCATCACCCTTCTGGGCTCGGCCTTCATCCATCTGGGCTGGCTCTTCTTTGCGGGCCCCGACGCACTTTGGGGCGCGCTAATCCTCTCCCTCGCCTACGCTTTTGCGGTCTTTCGCTGGGTGTAAGGGGGCAACGACGGCCTTGGGGCGGGAAAGGAGACCCGGCCCGAGGAAACGAAAAACCTGAAACGTCTCAACATTCTGGGAGGAATCACATGAGACTACGCTCAACCGCAACAGCCATGGCGCTTGCGCTGATGGCGATGCAGGCCCCCGCCTGGGCCGATATCGAGGCGGCGAAAGCCTTCCTTGATAGCGAAATCGGCGATCTTTCGGTGCTGGACCGCGCTGGCCAGGAAGCCGAAATGCAGTGGTTCATCGACGCCGCCAAGCCCTATGCGGGCATGGAAATCAAGGTCGTGTCGGAAACCATCGGCACGCACGAATACGAATCCAAAGTCCTCGCCCCGGCATTCGAAGCCATCACCGGCATCAAGGTCACCCATGACCTGATCGGCGAAGGCGACGTGGTCGAAAAGCTGCAGACGCAGATGCAGACCGGCGAGAACATCTACGACGCCTACATCAACGACTCGGACCTGATCGGCACCCACTGGCGCTATCAGCAGGCCCGCAACCTGACCGACTGGATGGCCGGCGAAGGCGCTGCGGTCACCAACCCGGGGCTGGACCTCGCCGACTTCATCGGCATCTCCTTCACCACCGGGCCGGACGGCAAGCTTTACCAGCTTCCCGACCAGCAGTTCGCGAACCTGTACTGGTTCCGCTACGACTGGTTCTCGGACCAGAAGACCAAGGACGACTTCAAGGCCAAGTACGGCTACGAGCTGGGCGTTCCAGTCAACTGGTCGGCCTACGAAGACATCGCCGAGTTCTTCACCGGCCGTGACATGTCCTACATGGGTGGGCCCGCCACCGG